>CACAEM010000001.1 GCA_902531455.1 uncultured Pelagibacteraceae bacterium
AGAAGTTGATATGTGCATAGTTGGGACTGACAGGACTTTATCAACGGGGGATGTCTGTAATAAAATTGGTACTTACTTAAAAGCATTAGCAGCGCATGATAATAACGTACCTTTCTATGTAGCTCTACCTAGCTCCACAATTGATTGGGAAATAAAAGATTACAATAAGATACCTATAGAAGAAAGAAATTCCGAAGAATTATCTTATATTGAGGGAAAAGACGACAAAAATAATATTAAGAAAGTTTTTATTTATCCTGAAAAAAGTAAATCAATGAACCTAGCATTTGATATAACTCCTGCAAAATATGTAACAGGTTTAATCACAGAGAAAGGTATATGCGAGGCATCTACTATCGGTTTAAAAAAAATGTTTAATAGATAATGAATAAAGTTAAAAATATTTTATTTATAATGGCTGATCAACTCAGATTTGATTATCTTTCATGTTATGGCCATCCACACCTTAAAACACCTCACTTAGATGGTTTAGCAAATAAAGGAATTTTATTTGAGTCGGCTTATGTTCAAGCTCCTGTTTGCGGTCCATCAAGAGCATCCTATTATACTGGAAGAACAGTGTTTAGTCATGGATCAACTTGGAACCAAATACCTTTACCAATTGGTGAACTAACAATTGGAGATTATTTAAGGCAATCTGGGATTAGAACTGGTGTTGTCGGCAAAACGCATATGAGACCTGACTTGGATGGAATGAATAGACTTGGAATTTCGAAAGATACAGAGATAGGCCTAACAATTAGTGAGCCAGGATTTGAACCTTATGAAAGAGATGATGGACTTCATCCAAATAATCATATTAAAAATTCATCCAAAAAATTATCTTATAATGAATGGCTAAATGAAAATGGTTATGAAGGTAAAAATCCCTGGGATAGTTGGGCAAATTCTTCAGAAGATGAAAATGGCAAAATATTGAGTGGGTGGAGATTAAGAAATTCAAATAAGCCAGCAAGAGTTAAAGAAGAGCATTCTGAAACTGCTTTTATGACAAATCGTTCAATGGAGTTTATTCAAGAAAGTGGAGATAACCCATGGTTCTTGCATTTATCATATATCAAACCGCACTGGCCTTATATTGCACCTGCTCCTTATCATAACATGTACTCATCAAATCAATTTTATCCAGTTCATCGAAGTAATGCAGAAAAGGAAATAGATCACCCAGTCTATAAAGCTTTTATGGAAAATAATATTTCAAAAACTTTTTCAAGAGAAGAAGTAAGAAATACAGTTTTAACAGGATACATGGGATTAATAAAACAAATAGATGATAATCTTGGGAGACTATTTAATTTTCTTGAAGAAAAAAATTATATGAAAAATACAATGATTGTCTTTACATCAGATCATGGTGATTATCAGGGTGATCATTGGCTAGGAGAAAAAGAACTATTTCATGAACAAATCGTTAAAGTTCCAATGATAATTTATGATCCAAGTAATTTGTCAGATAATAATAGGGGAGTAAGAGAAAAGAGATTTGTAGAAGCTATAGACTTACTGCCTACTTTTTTAGATTCTGTGGATAGCAATGCAAGTAAACATCGACTTGAAGGACAATCATTGTTGCCAATTGTCAGAGGAAATGAAGTTTCTAATTGGAAAGATAGTGTATTCAGTGAAATAGATTACTCATTTAATGAAGCAAGAAAAATTCTTAATATTGGAGCATCAGATGCAAGAGCTTATATGATTAGAAATAATAATTGGAAGTATATTTATTACAAAGGTTTTCCACCTCAATTGTTTGACTTGAAAAATGATCCAGACGAATTCAACGATTTAGGTCAATCTCCAGAGCACAAAAAAATAATTGAGGAAATGAAAGATATTCTGCTTAAAAGACTTACAAATAGAAAAAATAGAGTTGCAGCAACAGATGAATTTGTTTTAAAAGAAAGAGATTATACAAAAGATGATGGAATTATGATAGGAGTTTGGTAATGAATCCTTTAATATTGTCACTAGTTTGTTTAGTTTCAGTAGGAATATCTGGAAATTTAATAAAACTAATTCGTGGAAATAGAATTTTATTAATTATTTCTTTATTGCCCTGTATTTATATATTTATATTTGGTTTGTATGCAACTCTAGGTCCAATGGATTTATATAAAGATGGTACCGATAATTTTTATGCACAGAACCCAGGAAAAGAATTACCAATAGTGTTTGTGTTATTAAAATTCTATCAATATATTTTAATGATTGTAGGCGCAGTTTTTGGTTTTATTTATTTTAAATATATAAAAAAAATAAAAGAGACTAGTGAGCCATCAGACTAGGCAAATATAGACAAATTGCAGGAAATGCAATAATTAAAGCGAGCCTAATTACATCAGTCATTAAGAATGGGAGTGTTCCAAACCAAATTGTTTGTAAAGGTGTTTTTTGCATTACACCCTTAATAACAAATAAATTCATTCCAACAGGAGGTGAAATCAATCCAAATTCAACAACTATTACTGCAAATATACCAAACCAAACAGGATCAATCCCAGCATCAATAATCACAGGATAAAATACTGGAATAGTTAAAAACAACATTGCCAAAGAGTCCATTACAGTCCCAAGGACTAAATAAATTACACATATCACCAGAATTATTCCTAATGGAGTAAGCTCAAGATAATTTATAAAATCAACAACCGCAAAAGGTAACTGTGTGACAGTTATAAGATAATTAAATATACTTGCACCAATAACAATTAAATATAAAGAACCAACAGTTTTTATAGTGGTCCATAAAGCATCTTTCAATAAACTTAATTTTAATTGACCTCTAAAAAAAATAAAAATTAAAACTAAAATTACACCTACTGCTGCACTTTCTGTTGCTGTAAAAAAACCTAAATAAAGTCCACCCATCATGATTGCAAATATTACAAAAATTGGAAAAACTTTTGATAATGCAGAAATTCTTTCCTTTAAAGGCATTTTTGTTCCATAACCACCTTGTGAGGGATAAATTAAAAGATAAATCCTAATAGCAATCATATACAGTACCACTGCTATTACTCCTGGTATCAGTGCAGCAAAAAATAATTCTTGAACAGACTGTTCAGTTAAATAAGCATATATTACTAAAATTACACTCGGAGGAATTATGATTCCAAGCGTTCCACCAGATGCAATAGATCCGCTTATTAGAGCATCACTGTAACCATGTCTTCTCATTTCAGGGCCTGCCATTTGAGACATTGTTGCAGCTGTTGCAATCGATGATCCGCAAATCATTCCAAATCCAGCGCATGCCCCTACAGTAGACATCGCTAAACCACCTTTGTAATGGCCCACTATTGCATAAGCTGCGTCATATAAATTTCTTGATAAATTTGAACTGTTGGCAAGATTTCCCATTAGAACAAATAAAGGCAACACTGATAATGTATATTTTGAAACAGCATCAAAAGGAGCAGTTCCCAAAACAAATATCGCAGGATCAAATCCTGAAATCATTGCAAAGCCAGCAAAACCAACAACTAACATTGCAATTCCAATTGGTACATTTAATATCATCAAAATCAATACAGCTGCAAAAGACAATCCACCATTAATTACAGCTTCTAATACCATTATAAATTCTCAACTTTTGAATTGCTTTTAAAAATAGTTTTAATAAACCATATGATGATAGCAAAAACACTCAACCACATCCCAATAGAGCATATGAAATAAAAAGGATAAAAGTAAAGCTCTAGATCAATCGTTACTCTTTGATTGTTCATAAATTTATATGACGTCAAAGTTGTCGAGTATGCCATTAAAGACATAATCGATATCATTAAAACAAATTTTAAAATTACCAAATAAGTTTTAAATATACCCAAATTTAAATTATTTATAAAATCTGCCGAAACATTAGCATTTAAAAAAAACGCTCTTGGCATTGCAAGGAAAGCAACCAATGCCATTCCTATTTCAACTAACTCAATTGTGCCTGTTACTGGCGAATTTAAAAAGCGCCTTCCAAATACATCACAAAAAGTTAATACAGCTAATAAAAACAAAACAATACCTGAAGCTATCGCCGAATAATCAAAAACTTTACTGACTTTAGAAATCATAAAAATGTTGCTTCAAATTATTTAAACATTAACATATAAGTAGTCTCAAAAATAGAAAGTATTAATCATGAAGTTTATTTCTTTTAGACATAATAAACAAAATAAGTTCGGTATTATAAATAATAATAAAATTACAGATCTAACTGGAAAAGTATCTAATTCAAATACACTTAAAGATTTAATTCAAAACCAAGGAATTGAGGAAGCAAAATCTTATGCAACGAATAATCCAGGCAATATTAATGATTCAGATATTGAATATTTGCCATTAATTCCAAACCCTGGAAAAATTATTTGTGTTGGTTTAAATTATAGTGAACATGTTAAAGAAACCAACAGAACTGTTGAAGAGAACCCAGTAATTTTTCATCGATTTCCAGAAAGTCAAACTGCACACTTACAGCCAATTCAAAGACCTGTTGTTTCAAAAAGTTTAGATTTTGAAGGTGAGATGGCAGTAATTATGGGCGAAGGTGGCAAACACATAAAACCTGAGGATGCCTTAATGCATATAATTGGTTATTCATGTTATAATGAAAGTACTGTAAGAGAGTGGCAGAGACATACTAGACAATTTGGGATGGGTAAAAACTTTGAAAAAACAGGGAGTTTTGGTCCACATATGATTTTAGCTGAAGACATTAATGATTATAAAAATTTAACAATTGAAACTAGATTAAATGGTGAAGTCATGCAAAACGCAAAATTAAGTCAACTTATTTTCGATATTCCAATTTTAATTTCGTATGTTTCTAAAGCAATGGCTTGGAGAGCAGGGGATGTATTAGTCACTGGTACGCCTGGAGGAGTAGGGTTTAAAAGAAATCCTCCAATATTTATGAAGCCTGGAGACAATGTTGAAATAGAAATCACAGAAATTGGCATTTTATCTAACACAATTAAGGATGAAATAATCTAATTTTCCAGTTACACTTTCTAATAATTATTTAATAATAAGAGGGGATTAACATGAAAAAAAAAATAATTAGTTTTGTTATAGGAATTTTTTCCTTAAGCATTATTAGTACAGCATCAGCTACAGAATTAAAGTTAGCAACTTTTGAACCACCAAAAGCATTTATAGCTAGTAAGATTTTAGCCGCTTGGGCAGATAAAGTTAACAAATGTTCAAATGGTGCTTTAAACGTAAAAATGTATGCAGGAGGAGTATTAGGAAGTCCTCCCAAACAATATGATATAGTAACCTCAGGAGTTGCAGATATATCTTGGACAGTTCTAGGATATATTGGTGGTCAATTTCCTTTAAGCTCAGTTGTAGAACTACCATTCTTAACTAAAACTTCAAAAGCTGGATCTAGAGCTTTAAATACTCTTTTTGAAGAAGGTTACCTTGATAAAGAAATGGCAGGAATTAAGCTGATAGGACTTCATTCAAATCCTGGATACCAAATTCACATGAAGGATACAAAAGTAGTTAAGCCCGCAGACTTTAAAGGTAAAAAAATGAGAGTTCCAAGCAAAATAGCTGGAACCATCCTTAAAACTCTAGGAGCAACAGGGGTAAAGGTACCAGCACCAGGAACTTCAGAAGCCTTAAATAAAGGTGTTATAGATGGTACACCTTTCCCATACACTGCAATTGGTTCATTTAGATTATTTGATGTTACTAAATACCATACAGAAGTTAACATTACGAATGCTACATTTGGATTGATAATGAATGAGGGAAAATATAATGGTCTTTCTTCAGCAGCTAAAGGATGTGTAGATAAACATTCAGGTCAATGGTTTGGCGATTGGGCATCTAATTTAATTGATACTCAGAATGCTAAGATGAGAGTTCAAGTAGAAAATACACCAGGACACGAGATAACTGTGGCATCAGACTCTGTTTTAGCAGAATATAAAAAAATATTAGCTCCAATTGAGTCAGACTGGTTAGTAGAAATGAAAGGTAAAGGTCTTGATGGAGATGCTGTATTAAAAAGAGCAAGAGAAGTAATTTCTAAAATAGACGGTTAAATAATAAATATGAGCCCGCTAATTTCATAGCGGGCTCTTTCAAAATTAAGTATAATAATAAAATGGCAGTAAAAGCTTTAAGCTATATTGGTGTTAATTCTGATAAATTTGAGGATTGGTCAGACTATTCTCAAAAATATCTAGGTATGCAACAAATAGATCGTGGCAAAGATATTTTATCTTTCAGAATGGATGACCAAAAACAAAGGTTAACAATAACTGGTGATAAAGGAGATGGATTAGGATTTTTAGGATGGGAAGTCGAGAGCAAGGAAGATCTTCAAATTTTTGCAAATAAATTAGAAAAAAATAAAATAGTAGTAAATCGAGGAAAAACTTCTTTTGCTGACAAACGTTTTGTTGAGGATTTAATTTATTTTAACGACCCACAAGGAAATCGTATTGAACTTGTCTTTAAGCCTATGCTAGATACAGATCCTTTTAAACCAGGTAGGCCAATTTCAGGGTTTAAGACTGGGGCATTAGGGATGGGACACGCGGTTATACATGTTAAAAAAATTGATGATTTAATTCCTTTTTATAGAGATGTAATGGGCTTCAAGATAAGTGATTTTAGTCATACTCCAATATCTTTATGTTTTTTCCATGTTAATGGAAGGCACCATAGTTTGGCTTTGTTTGGCTCAGGTGGAATAGGCTTCCATCATTTTATGGTTGAATACAATAACTTAGACGATGTAGGGCAAGGTTACGATTTGTTACAATACCAGGATAATGCAATTGCTTATACTATGGGCCGTCACACAAATGATTATATGACTTCATTTTATTCAATTACACCATCAGGATTTTTTATTGAAAATGGATGGGGTGGAAGGATTATAAATCCTGACACATGGCAGCCAATTGAAACATTTGAAGGGCCAAGTTTTTGGGGACATGAGAGACTTTATTTACCAGATGGTGAGAGAATGAAATTTAGAAATAAAAGACTTGAGACTGCTTCACAAGGTAAACAAGCTCCATTGTTAATTGATTGTCCTTGGTTATATTCAAATATTAATAAAAAATAACAACAAAATTTTCAATGAGAGAATATGATATCATAATTGTAGGATTAGGACCTACTGGAGGAACTGTATCAAATCTTTTAGCGATGCATGGTTTTTCGGTTTTAATTCTCGATAGAGAAAAAAGTTTTTATCCACTGCCTAGAGCAGTTCATTTTGATGACGAAATAATGAGAGTATTTCAAACAATAGGAATTACAAAAGAATTTTTGAAGTATACAATAATTAACAAAGGTACCAAATTTGTAAACTCAAAAGAAAAAGTAATATTGGATTGGCCTAGACCAAAAAAAATTACAGATAATGGATGGTATCCAAGTTATAGGTTTCATCAACCTGATTTAGAAAAACAACTTAGAAAAAAGTTAAAAAATTATAAAAAAGTTTTTATAGAACAAAATTCTGAAGTTAAAAAAATTACAAATTCAAGAGACCATGTCGATATAGTTTATACAAATACAAAAAATCACAAACAATACTATGTCAGATCAAAATATTTGGTTGGTTGTGATGGTGCAAATTCTGTAACCCGAAAGCAAATGAATACAAAAATGGACAATTTAGGTTTTACTCAGAAATGGGCAGTTATAGATCTAATATTGAAGAAGAAAAAAAATAATTTACCAGATAGAACAATTCAATATTCAAATCTAAAGCAGCCAGCAACTTATTGTAGAAATGTTGGTAAACGTAGAAGATGGGAATTTGCAATTAAGAAAAATCAAAGTGATAAAAAAGTATTGTCAGAAAATTACATTTGGAATTTTCTAAAACCTTGGTTAAATAAAAGTGAGGCAATTATTGAAAGAAGAACAATTTATCAATTTGAATCAGCAATTGCTAGAAAATGGCGTAAAGGCAGGATTTTTATTGCTGGTGATGCTGCACATTTGATGCCACCTTTTATGGGACAAGGAATGTGTGCAGGTATTAGAGATGCATCTAACTTAGCATGGAAAATAGCAACATGTTTAAAAGTTAAACATAATGATACTTTCTTAAATACTTATCAAACAGAGAGATCGTTAAATGTAAGAGAGTATATTGAAACTACAATGAGAATGGGCGAGTTTGTTAATGCAGTCGAGTCTATTCAAATAACAGACAATATTAGGTCTGATAATAAAGGCATTAAAAGTATGCAATCAATAAAACCTAAAATGGGAAAAGGATTAGGCTATTTAAAAGATAAAAATAGAGGAAAAATATTTCCTCAATTTAAATTAAATAAAAATACAAGTTTAGATGATAATTTTTCAAAAAAAGGGATATTAATATTGTCCTCTGATCTCAAAACTAAGGTTTCAAAAAAATATACCTTAGTAATTTCAAAAAAATTTAAGAAACTATCAGTTTATTTGAAAAATATAAATACAAAGGCAATTTTAGTAAGGCCTGATAGATTTATTTTGGGTTCAGCAAATACAAATCTTGAAATAAATTTGCTATTAAAAAAATATTCTGAAATTCTAAGATAAATTAAAAATTTCATTTACTGCTTTAATCTTTGAATGATTATTTGGGGCGATCTCACCATTAGGCATAAATAAGGAATTTTCAAATCCAACTCTTATTTTACCCCCTAAGTTTATTGCTTTTTCTAGACAGGATATTTCTTCTTTGGCAAAAGCACAGATTGCCCAGTCCAAATTAATATTATTATCTCTCATTTTTTCAAGAAAAATGGGAATGTTATCTGGATAACTTATTTTACCTGAGTAATGTCCAATTACAAAGAGACACCAAGCTCCCTCAACATTAATTTCCGCTTTATTAAATAAATTAACTAATAAATCTATTTCATTTGGATTATATAAAAGATGTTGTATTTTAGAACCAGCCTCTGTCAAATATTTATATAACTTTACATCTTCATCAGTTGGATTTCTTGAGGGTATCATTTCAGCTGTACCAATTGATATTCCCGGTGGTGTAACATCATAAGCAAGTTTTCTCATATCTTCCGGAGAATATTTTCCAACTGACTCCGTTGTAACTTGGATATGCATTTTTGGAACTTTAAATTCTAATTCCTTTAGAGCTTCTTTATACAAACCTGCATCAAGAACGTGTTCTCCTTTTTCATTCCTTACATGCAGATGTATTGCACCAGCTCCTGCTTTAAAACAGTTCTTTGCGACTTCAACAGTTTCTTGTATAGTTAATGGCACTTCAGGATGATCTGTCTTGACTTTTCTTGCTCCATTTGGAGCTACCATTAATCTAGGTAATTCATTTGGTTGATAAAAAGGCATAAATTATCTTAAAGATGCAGCAATATTTCCACCATCAACTGTTAGAATAGCTCCAGTGGTTTTTTTGGATATTGAAAGATGAAAAAAAGCTCTGGCTACATCTTCGGCTTTTACCTCATTTAAAAGTAAATTACCTTTCATATAATCATCTGTAGTAACTTCTCTAGCCTTTGCTCTTGATTTTATCATTTTATCATTTAGAAGCCCACTTCTAATTCTATCTGCATTTACTCCATTAGATCTTATTCCATAAGATCCGTAATCAACGGCATATTGTTTGCACAGATTTAATAATGCCGATTTTGGTAAACCGTAAGGCCCAAAATTTTTACCTGGATTTACAGATTGTTTGGAAATATTAAATAATAAACATCCTTCATTATTCTGAAGTTTCATAATTCTTGTAGCTTCTGAAGCACAGTATTGATGAGAAAAGAAGTTATCTTCAAAACTTTTTCTTAAAATTTTATCACTAACCTCAGCAATAGGACCTCCTGTGGCGGTACCTGCATTTGATATTAAAATATCTATTCCTCCAAATTGTGATGAAATTTCGTTAAATGCTTGTTTAACACTTTCTTTATTTGTTACATCACAATAAATACAGACATCATTTAACTCCTTACTCATTTCTTCAACCTTTGTTTTATTATTGTCTATTAAAATTACTTCTGCGCCATTTTTTTTGAATAATTTATATGTTGCTGTTCCGATACCGCCAAAAGCTCCAGTAATAACAACAATACTTCCCTCTAACTCCTTTTTTTCTTTTTTAATTTTAGCTTGTTCAAGAGTCCAATATTCAACATCAAAAATATCTTTTTTTGTTATAAACTTATACTTTGAGGTTTCTTCAACAGATGAGATTACCCTTGCATTTGTCTCTGTCAAATCTGCAGCAATATTTGCAGCTTTAAGACTATTGCCTACACAAAATATTCCAATATTTTGCACTATTATTACTCTTGGTGAAGTATCTAGCATTGTCTTCTTTTCTTTAACCTTTTTTTGGTTTTGTTCAAAATATTGCAAATATTTTTTCCTGTAACTTACAAATGCTTTTTTTGCAGTTTTTTTAAACTCATTGACTGAAGATTTAAGTTTTGGTTTTATTATTAAAGGAAAGGGTTTTACTCTTATTACATGATCTGGAGTAGCAGTTCCCTCTGCTGAATATCTTGCCACCTCAGTTCCATCAATAAAATACTTTAATGTCTTATTATTTCGAAAAGTAAGAATAAATTTATTTTTTGTACCATTAGATGTAAGTCCTCGAAGTATTGGTGCTATTTGGGCAGGAGTAATTTTAGTATTTAAACTTTTTATTTGTTTGATTTTTTTTCTTTTTAATTTTTTTATTGCCTTTTCAGCATCACTCACATACTTGATCATTAGGTCATATGACTCTTTTGCATCGTTAGAGAAAGTGAAAATTCCATGATTAAGTAAAATAAGACAGTTTATATTTGGATTTTTTAAGTAAACCTCTTTAATCTTCTGAGCTAATCCATATCCTGGCATTACATAAGGAATTATGCTTACTTTTTTTCCAAATATCTTTTTGCAAAAAGTAATTCCATTAGGTCTGTTGGTTACATTCATAATTGCATCAGAATGCGTATGATCAACAAACTTAAATGGTAAAAAAGCATGTAGAAAAGTTTCAACTGATGGATTTGGAGATTTGATGTTCATCAAATTCCTTTTTTGATATGATACCATTTCTTCATCTGATAATTTTTTTTTGTTTTTTAATGCCAAAAGAGGATTTAGTTTTACAGCTGGCAAACCTTCTGGTTCAATTTCTGCCATATCCCATCCACTTCCTTTCACACACAAAACATCATAGTTTTTTCCATCTAAATCTTTTACAGTAGTTTTAACAGAAGTATTACCGCCTCCATGTAAAACCAATTCACTATTTCTTCCTAGTAATCTAGTTGTATAAACTCTCAACGCCATATCTCTAGAATGACCACGTTTCTTGTATTTTGATATATATTTTTTAGCTTCAGTATTTGACCAATTATTTTTCAATGTAATATCCTCACATAAATTATTATCGTAGTTTTTTATTTGAAAGAAGTAAAAAATTAAATTAGTAAAGTTATTAAATATTCTTATGAATAAAGTTGGAGAACATATTACCCTTGATATAATTGGTACAAAAAAGGAATACGACCCTGCTTTTTTTGAGAAATTAGTTTATAAAATTGCCAAAATAGCAAAGGTTACCGTGCTTGAAATTTCTAAATATAAATTTGAGCCACAAGGTTTTACTTTAGTTGCTTTATTGGCTGAAAGTCATATTAGTTTTCACACATTTCCAGAAAAGGGAATTATTAGTTTTGACTTTTTTACTTGCGCAAAAATTTCTCCCTCTGTTGCTTTAGATGTTATTAGAGATGAAATAGAACATACACAAATAATTAAAAAAGAATTTAACAGAGATACAGTAGACCTCTATCATGATAATTATAGTTCACCTGGTTTAAAAAAATCATACGTAGTAAAAAATGTTATTGAAAATTTTAAGTCAAAGGTAGGCCAACATATTGAGATACTGGAATTAGAACAATTTGGAAAAGCTTTATTTATAGATAATGAAATTCAAGTAGCAGAAAAAGATGAACATTTTTATAGCTCTACTTTTGTAAATTCAGGACTTGACTTAAACTCAAATAAAGAAAAAGCAGCTATTATAGGAGGTGGAGATGGTGGTGTAGCAAGAGAATGTATTTCAAAAAATTTTAGTTTTATTGATTGGTATGAGTTAGACCCAGAGGTAGTTGAAGTTTGTGATCAGCACCTAGGCAAAATAGGTGAGAAGGCTACAGAAAAAAATTCAGTAAAATGTGTTTGGGGAGACGCATTTGAAAGCATTAAATCAGTAAAAGATGATACATATGATCATATATATGTTGATCTAAATGATGATCAATATTGTATTGATTTAGCCGCAAAAAATATGAGTTCACTTGTGAGAATTTTAAAACCGAAAGGTGTCATTACGGCTCAAGTTGGTAGCCAAGATAAAAAACCAAAACAAGTAGAAAGTTGGCTAAATGTATTTAATGAAAACTTTGGTAATACAAAATTATCAAGGGTTTACATTCCAAGCTTTGATTGTTCCTGGAACTTTTCATCGTCAATAAACCATTAATTTTCTTTTTAATTAATTAGTTTTATGAAATAATCTAATTAAATATTTTGGAGGTAAAATGAGTAAATTTAAAACATTTGGACTAGGAATTATAATTTCTTTTTTCTTAGTATTGAGTGCAAATGCGGGCTCAATAAAGATAGGAACCGAGGGAGCATATCCTCCTTGGAATTCTAAAGATGCTGCAGGTAATCTCAACGGTTTTGAGGTTGATTTGGCTAAAGCTTTGTGTGAAATAATGAAACATAATTGTACAATAGTTGAGCAAGATTGGGATGGAATGATCCCAGCACTAACATCGAAAAAATTTGATGCAATAATGGCTGGTATGTCAATCACATCTGAAAGATTAAAAACTATAAATTTTTCTCAAGGATACGCAGATGAAGTTGCATCATTAGCTGTAATGAAGGGATCAAGTATTGAAAATATCAACACACCAGAGGGCATTAATCTTAATATTGGTGGTTCTGATGTTGACAAAGCCCTTAAAACATTAACTAGTTCTTTGACTGGTAAAACCGTTTGTACACAAATAGGAACTATTCACCAAAACTTTTTAGAGTCAGGTGATGTTGGTAAGATAAAACTTAAAACTTATAAAACTCAAGACGAGGTTAACCTAGACTTGACAAATGGAAGATGTGATGTTGCTCTTGCAGCTGCAGTTGCATTCACTGATTATGCAGAAAAATCAGGAAAAGCGGTAGTTTTGACTGGTCCTACTTTCTCTGGTGGAGCATTTGGTAATGGCGTTGGCGTAGGAATTAGAAAAGGAGACTCTAAGCTTCTCAATGAATTTAATGCAGCAATAGATAAAGCTAGAGACGATGGTATTATAAGTAAACTAGCCATTAAATGGTTCGGTTTTGACGCTTCTATGTAAATAACTTTAGATATGGCGACTATAATATATAGTCGCCAATCTATATGGAACTACTTTCATTTGGAGATACTGGTTGGGGAGACGAACTCTTTTTTGCAACCCTAATGACAATTGCTGTTTCGATTGCAGCTATGGCAATAGGTTTTGTGTTTGCTTTAATATTTACACCTTTAAAACTATCTAAAAATAAAACACTTAATATTATTGGAAATTGTTACACTACTATTATTAGAGGTGTTCCAGAACTATTAGTAATTTACTTATTATTTTTTGGTGGCACGGGAGCTGCTATGTATATAGCTTCAATTTTTGGATATGATGGTTACATCGAAATAAATGCATTTATAACTGGCGCTCTTGCTATTGGGATTATTTCTGGAGCTTATTCCACTGAAGTATTTAGGGGTGCTATATTATCAATTGATAAAGGTCAATTTGAGGCTTCAAAAGTTTTGGGAATTAAAAAAAATATTCAATTTTACAAAATTATTTTACCACAAATGTTGAGGCTATCAATTCCTAACCTTAGCAATGTTTGGCAAATAACTTTAAAAGATACTTCATTAATTTCTGTAACAGGATTAGTAGAAATAATGAGGCAATCTTATATTGCCGCTGGTTCAACTAGAGATCCCTTATTTTTTTATTCAGTAGCAGCTGTCTTGTACTTAACGCTCACCTTCTTGAGTATGAAATTAATTAATAAATTAGAAATAAAATATAGCAAAGGATACTGATGGATATAAATTTAATGATTAGTATTTTTCCAAACTTGTTAAATGGTGCAGTTATCACTCTTCAACTATTAATATCATCAATGTTTTTTGGATTAATAATAGGTTTGTTCTTTGCAATTTTAAGAGTTAATAAAAATTCAATAATAAATAAGTTTGCATATGGTTATTCTTATTTTTTTAGAGGAACACCTTTACTAGTTCAATTATATTTAATTTATTATGGATTGGCTAATATAGAGTTTTTAAGAAATTCATTTTTTTGGGTAATAATAAAGGAACCATATTGGTGTGCAATAATTGCATTTTCATTGAATACCGGGGCTTATACATCCGAGATACTAAGATCAGCATTTCAGACAATTAAAAAGGGTTACATTGAAGCTGCTCAAAGTTTAGGTGTTACAAAAAAAATAACTTTATACAGGATTCAATTGCCTATAGCCATAAAACAATCGTTGCCAGCTTATGGAAATGAAATAATATTAATGCTTAAAGGCACCTCACTCGCTAGTGTTATAACAATTATGGATTTAATGGGTGAAGCTAGAAAAATAAATGTTTTAACTTTTAAACCTTTTGAGGCTTTTATTACAGCAGGAATTATTTATTTGTTTATTACATTTATAATTCACAATATTATAAAGTACTTAGAAAAAAAATATAGATTTCAAACATGAAAGTAGCTTGTATTCAATTATCCAGTGGCGAAGATTATAATAAAAATTTTAAAGATATTGTAAAATATATTAATCAAGCAATTGTAAATAAAGCAGACTTAATAATTACACCAGAAACTTCTTCATTGATGTCTGCTGACAAAAATAATTTATTTAAATATTCATATGAAATGAAACATGATCCAATAATAAAAAAAGTAAAAATTATAGCCAAAACAAAAAAGAAATGGATACTTCTTGGCTCAATTAGTATTAAAGAAAAAAGCAAATTAAGAAATAGATCTATTCTTATTGGACCTAAGGGTAAAATAAATACATATTATGATAAAATAAATATGTTTGATGTTAAAGTTTCAAAAAAGGAACAACATAAAGAAAGTAAAGTATTTAAGGCAGGTAAAAAATTAGTATCAGCTAAATTACCCTGGGGAAAAATAGGTCTCTCAATTTGTTATGATTTAAGATTTCCAGAACTTTATAGAAACTTATCAAAAAGAAATTTAAGTTTTATAACTGTTCCATCTGCATTTACTAAAACAACCGGTCAAAGACATTGGTTAACTTTATTAAAAGCAAGAGCAATTGAAAACTTTTGTTATATTTTTGCACCTAATCAAACTGGAAAAAATACAATTAAAAGAGAAACTTTTGGACATTCAGTTATTATTTCTCCCGATGGTAAAATAATGGCTCTTAAGAAATTTGGTAAAGGAATTATATATTCAAATATAAAACCAAAAATATCTATGGATTTAAGAAAAGTTATTCCAAGTATGCTTTAATAGTTTGTGTATTGTTTAATCTCTTTTATATTTGAGTTAGTTTTATTGTTTATTGCTAATTTAATTTTTGCCCTATTATCATTTAGAAAATGAACATCTCTTGATAGTTTTATAAAATTTTCACCAAAATCGCTATTTTTTTCACACATTCTTTTATTATCTTCAATATCCCAAAGTTTTGTATTTATTGCCTTTAATTCTTCATAAAGTTTTTTTAATTGATCATTTAAAGTTATGTTTTCATCTAATTGTTTTGTTAAAACTAGATATTCACTATTAATAAATATTAATTTATCTGTATCCTTAATTTTTTCTTTTTTGATTTCTAAAATTGAAATTTTATCCAAAAGTTCACCTACAGATACTTCAACTAAAATTTTATTCATAAATAAACATAGTGTGTTAAGTTGTTTAAAATATGTCTAATATTCTTATAATTAAGCATGGTTCTTTAGGTGATATAGCTCAAGCGAGCGGTGCAATTCAAGATATTTCTGATTTTCACCAAGATGATAAAGTCTATTTATTAACATCCAAGCCTTACATAGATCTTTTCAAAAAAAATCCATATTTAGAGGACATAATTTTAGATAAGAGATTATCCAGATTTAATCTGGTTTATTTATTTAATCTCATGCGCAAATTAAAAAAATATAAATTTCTAAAAGTTTTTGATTTACAAAATTCTTCTCGTACAAGTTTCTATAAAAAAATATTGTTTCCAAATGCTAGTAATCTTGTTTGGTCGTCTTCTGAAACCACGTTGCCAAAAGATAAATCCAAGGATGAATTTGATAAAAATCCTGTTTTAGACAGATTTAAACATCAATTAGAAACATCTGGAGTTAATACTAAAAACACTATGTTTCCTGATTTTAAATGGGCTTGCTCTAATATAGATGCGATAAAAAATAAATTTGATTTAGATAAATATATAATTTTATTTCCTTTTTGCTCTTCGCATTTACAGATTAAAAAATGGCCTAATTATAATAAACTTATAGATTTAATTAAGAATAAATTTAAAGATGAATACAAAATTATAGTAGCTCCAGGTCCTGATGAAATAAATATGACAAAAGAAATTAATGCCATTTCAATTTTAAAAGAAAATAGATCTTTAGATATCTCTGAGCTTGCTACATTAATAAAAGACAGTTCTTTTGTTGTCGCAAATGACACTGGACCTGCGCATATAGCAGCACATTTGGCTTCTAATGGTTTAGCTTTATTCGGCTCTCATACTACTGCATACAAAGTAAGTATAGAGAGAGAAAATTTTAAAACAATTCAAGTAACAGACTTAAATAAATTATCTTCTGAAAAAGTATTTGAATATTTTTTAAAATCTTTAAATTAATGGAAATTAATTTTCTTTTTTTCATAAGTGTAGTTCCAGCAATTATTTTGTATGGTATTGCAAAATCTGGTTTAGGTGGTTCTATATCATTAATATCAGTCCCATTGATGACAGTTGTAATGCCATTACAGCAGGCATTAGCAATTATTCTACCAATTTTAATTTTTTCAGACATGATTGCTGTTTATAGATTTAGAAGAGAGTTTAATTTTAGTGTATTGAAAGTAATCGTACCGTTTGCGGCAATAGGGATTGTAATTGGTTCCTTCACATTCAATCATTTTTCCGAGGATTTACTTAAATTAATAGTTGGAATAATGGGATTTTTATTTGCAGGGCACTACTTTCTGTTTAAAAAAGAAAAAACAGTTCCAGCTAAACAAAACTTTTTGAAGGGTGCAATTTGTTCATCTATTGCAGGATTTTCTAGTTTTTGTGTTCATGCTGGTGGAACACCCACAAGTCTTTATTTACTTCCATTAAGGTTAAAAAAAGAAATATATGTAGGAACGAGAATTATCTTTTTTAGTTGTGTTAACTTAATAAAGCTACCTTTGTATATTTATCTATCAATGATGAACTTTGATACCTTATTTCAATCTGTCTCACTTTTTCCATTGGCTTTAATTGGAATATTTATTGGTTATCAATTGCTTAAAATTATAGAGGAAAATTTGTTTTATAACATTATCTATGGTTTAATTCTTGTCAGTAGTACTAAGTTGATATTTGATTTTATTTAAACTTTGTCTTTTTAATTTGATTGTTACCAAATTTTTTAAGCAAAAATGGTAAAAAGGCTACAATTATTAATATCCTTAAAAAATGATGATAACTAACAAAAATCGGGTCAATATTGTAAGCAACACTGATAACAACCATTTCATGAATTCCTCCCGGAGCAAAACTTAAAAAAGTTGGAATAAAATCAAATCCCAAGTACTGAAGAAAGTATGCTGTAACCATTGCAACAATAACTAATATAGAGCAAACAATTATACCGTGAAAAATATAAAAGAATAATTCATTAAGCCTTAATCCATTTAGTCTACTACCCAGAGCTGTGCCTAAAAAAATAAATGCTATATTTATTACTGTGTCTGGAAATCTAGAATTAACAATCTCAAACGTATAAAATAAACCTGATAAAGCCATAGCTCCAACGAGGATAGGTGAAGGGATATTAAATTTTTTGAGTAGTATAGAAAATAAATAACAAATAATTATTAGAAAAAATATTTCTAAAAAATATCTCAAATTATAAATATTTTCATAATTATAACCTGCGATTTCAGAGAAACCTAAATTACTAATAAATAATATAGGCACAAAACTCACAATGAATATAACTCTTGTAGCCTGAGGAATTAAAACCTGTTTATGATTTTCTTTTTTCCCATACTCTAAAAGTGCTGCAGCTATTGGAACAAATGCCCCAGGTAGAGCTGCAAGTGTTGCAATAAACTTATCAAATTTACAAACTTTAACAAAATAATATCCTGCTAAAATAGTGCTAACTAAAGTACAAACAACCATTGCCATAGATGAGAATATCCATAAATGAATTTTATATAATAAAGATACATTCAACGTACCGCCTAAAATAATACCTACCATCAGAAAAACCGGATTAAGTAATTTTGTAGAGAATTCAATTTTAAAATTAGTAAAAGCAATACAAAGATTTAAACCTAAAGCACCTAGCAACCAAGGCAATGGAAGACTAATGAGAGTTCCAATATAACCTCCAATTACTCCTATGATTAAAGCTTTATAACTAACCTTGAGCTCATTTGATAATCGTTTAAATGGAATCACGTTTAACATGTAAGCAATAAATCCTCATTGACACTGATTTTTAATTTATGTTTAATAACAAATTATAATTATAATAGGAGAAAAAATAATGAAACTAATTAAATCAATAATTTCAGTTTTATTCTCAGCAATTCTTATACTTTCAGCAACAACAACTAGTTCAATAGCAATCGATAAATTGCATTTTGTGATTGGTGGTGGTGCTGGTGGTGGTTGGGATGGAACTGCTAGGGGTACTGGAGAAGCCTTAACAAAAGCTGGTATGTTAAAAAGTGCATCATTTGAAAATATGTCAGGTGGTGGTGGTGGAAAAGCATTAGCTTATATGATTAACAACAAGCCTGCTAATACAGTCTTAGTTCAATCAACACCATTAGTTTTAAGATCAATTACAAGACACAAAGGTTATGTAAGTGGAAGTGGAACATTATCTTATAAAGATGTTGTGCCAATAGCTGGCGTCATTGGAGATTATGGTGCTATAGCAGTTGCAAAAAGTTCACCATATAAAAATTTTGAAGATGTAGTTAATGCATATAAAAAAGATGCAAGCTCTATTAAAATGGCTGGTGGATCAGTAAGAGGAAGTATGGACCATCTAATTGGTGCTTTAGCTTTCCAAGCTGCAGGTGCTAATCCAAATGATGTAGCATACATTCCTTATGATGCTGGTGGAAAAGCTTTAGCTGGACTTTTATCTGGTGAGACGCAAATTATCTCAACAGGTTTAGGTGAACTTATGGGCGCTAGAGACCAAGTAAGAATTATTGGTATTACAGCTCCTTCAAGAGTTTCTGATGCTCCAGATGCGCCAACTCTAAAAGAACAAGGTTATGATGTACAATTTGTTAACTGGAGAGGTTTTTTTGGTCCTCCAGGAATGAGCAGTGCTGATAAATCTAAAATTGCTAAAATGTTAGGCGATGTACAGAAAACTTCTGAATGGGAAACTGTTAGAGCAAGAAATGCATGGGTTAATATTTACAATCCAGAAGGTAAGTTTGTATCTTTCTTAGAAAAACAAACTGAAGAAATGACAGCTCTTATGAAAAAATTAGGAGTTATATAATCTTAAAAGATTATTAAAAATTAGAGCAGTGAATATAAATACTACAAAAGTTATATCACTGCTCTTTTTTATATTTTCATCATTTTATTTATATACAGCTTATCAAATTCAAGTTTTTGCATTCGATGAAAATGCACCCTTTAATGCAAGAACATTTCCAATTTATTTAGGTTATGCAGGACTTTTTTTTTCAGGATTAAAACTAATTTTACCAGATCCAAATACAATAAAAGTACAACATAAAACTTTAGAATATAAAAAAACAGCGATACTTGTTGTTATTGCGATAATTTATGGTGCTACAATCTTAAAAGTTGGTTATTTTTTAACTACATCATTATTTTTGTTCACATCATATTATTTTTTAGGAGAGAGAAGATGGGTCTTAATGTTTTTATTGTCTTTCCCTTTTGTAGCTGCCTTTATGTATTTGCTTCATGGTATTCTTGATATTTATTTAAGAGATCCATTTCTACAGTCAATTGGAGTAATGGGATGATTGAAGGGATTCTTATTGGTTTAACAACAGCTTTAACTCTACAAAATATTTTAATGGTAATGCTTGGTTGTTTTTTTGGAACAATTATTGGAATGTTACCAGGACTTGGTCCAATGACAGCGATAGCTTTAATGATACCAATTACTTATGGTTTTGATCCTGCAACAGGCCTGATCCTGATGGCAGGAGTTTACTATGGCGCAGTATTTGGAGGTTCTACATCGTCAATACTGTTAAACGCGCCTGGTGTTCCAGGAACTGTCGCAACATCATTTGATGGTTACCCAATGGCTCAACAAGGTAAAGCGGGAAAAGCTTTAGCAATTGCTGCTTGGAGTTCATTTGCAGGTGGAACGTTATCAGCAATATATTTATTATTCATGGCTCCAAGTTTATCAAAAGTAAGCTTATCTTTTAGATCTCCTGATTATTTTGCGTTAATGATTTTAGGTCTGACTGCTATTGCAGCATTTTCTTCTAAGGGTCAGTTTTTAAAAGCTATGATGATGGTAGTGCTTGGTTTAATGTTAGCATCTGTTGGTCAAGATAGCTTATCTGATATCACAAGATTTACATTTAATAATATGAATTTAACAGATGGAATTAGCTTTGTTCTTGTTGTTATGGCAACTTTTGCGATGAGTGAGGCCTTAACCATAATCTTGAAAAGAAATGATCCCACAAGCGCTGCTAAGCAAGTATCACTTACTGAACTTGGTTCAATTAAAATTAACAAGGAAGAAAGAACCAAAATGTATAAGACAATCCCTAGGTCATCCATAATTGGTTTTTTAATTGGCGTATTACCAGGCGCAGGGGCAACAATCGCTTCTTTTTTAGCCTACGGAATGGAAAGAAATGTAGTTAATGATGAGGAAAAAGAAAAATTTGGTAAAGGAAGTGTAAATGGATTATCAGCTCCTGAAACTGCAAATAATGCAGCTTGTTCTGGTTCATTTGTTCCCATGTTAACGCTGGGTATTCCAGGAAGTGGAACCACTGCAGTTATGTTGGGGGCTTTATTAGGATTTGGTGTCCAGCCTGGTCCAAGATTATATATGACTAATCCAGAAATATTTTGGTCTATCATAATGTCTATGTATATAGGAATGGTAATCTTATTAATTTTGAATTTACCACTCATTCCTTACATAGCCAGAATTCTTGCAGTTCCAAAAAATTACTTAATTCCATTAATATTATTTTTTTCTATCACTGGAATTTATGTAATGTCGTTTAATAATTTTGATATTTATTTAATGATTGGAATAGCGGTAGTTGCAACATTTATGCGGCTTTATGATTTTCCAATGCCTCCATTAATACTTGCATTTGTTCTTGGTGGTTTAATGGAAGAAAATTTAAGACGATCTTTACTGTTAAGTAACGGATCATGGGAGTTTCTTTGGGACAGAACTCTTACCTTATGTATTCTTTTAACAACTATTTTAATAGTTGTATGGCATTTTTATAAAACTATAATAAAAAAATGATATCTAGAAGACGATTTTTAAAAACTTCACTATCAGCATTGGCATTTACAGCAATACCAAAAATTTCATTTTCACAATCAAATCCAGATATTGTTGTTATTGGAGGAGGTGCCTCAGGATTATCAGTAACAGCTGAATTAATGAAAAAAGGAAAATCTGTATTATGTGTTGATGCTATGAGTAGGAAAGGTGGAAGATGTTTCACAAATACATCGATATTTGGTGTCCCTTATGATCTTGGAGCTCATTGGTTACATAATTTTAATCATAATCAAATTGCAAAATATGGAAAAAAACAAAAAGATACATTTGATGTTTATAAAGATCCAGACAAAGTCATGATTTATGATGGTCAAAAAAAAGTAAAAGGAATGAAACTTTATGGAATGTATAAAAAATTAGGAAACCTTAAAAATAAAACAAAAGAGGATATTCCCGTAAGTAATAAAGTAAAACAAAAATGGTTAGAAAATGAGTGGTTTGCTACCGCGCATCATTTAAGATTCTTATGTGAATCTGGAAAAGAAATTTATAATTATACAGCTGCCGATGGAAAACTTAATTGGGAAAGCTATGGAGAAGGCAGTCAAGGTGGTGACGGCTTTGTTAAACAAGGATATGGAGCTTTACTTGCTCATTATAGACAAAATGTGCCAGTTCAACTTCAAACAACCGTTAATGAAGTTAAATGGGATGGCAGTGGTGTTAAGGTAATTACAAACAAAGGGACTATAAGTGCCAAAGCTTGCGTTATAACAGTATCTACCTCTGCATTTAATTCAGGAAAAATCAAATTTACTCCAGCACTACCTCTTGAAAAGTATGAGGCTTATGATGCATTTGCCTGCTCACTTTATAATCACGTAACATTGCAGTTAACGGAAGATTTTTATAAAGAATATAAGGTAAAACCAGACATGTATTTTAGCACTAAGATTAAAACCAAAGGATTGAAATCCCCGGAGGGATATTGTTCAACAATGAATTTACATGATTCAAGAATATCATATTTTGATGTGGGAGGAGAATTTGCAAAAGATTTAGAAAAAGCAGGAAGTAAGGCCGGTGTAGATTTTGTTTTGCAAACCTTAAGAGATACTTTCGGATCTGACTTTGATAAGTTTTATGTAAAAGGACATATGACGAGTTGGGGAAAAAATCCATTTGTTTTGGGTTCCTGGGCTTCTGCAACTCCAGGAAAGGCCAATTTAAGAAAGAATATTAAAACTTCAGTTGCAGACAAACTTTTTTTTGCAGGAGAAGCTACTGCAAAAAATTATGGAACAGTCCACGGAGCAGATAGAAGTGGAGCAAGAGTAGCAAAAGAAGTTTTAAATTTTGTTTAAGTAATATAAATTTTATCTGACAAACCGTAACAAAGTATAGCCATCATTATTAGAAACACAGTAGGCGCTATAATCCCTTCATTTGTAACTTTCTCATTAAGACCAGTTTTATCAATCTTAAGCGAGTAGAAATTTGTTCCTAAAACGCACGCATGTATAATAAATATTAAATTAAAAAATGCCCAAGTACCCTCAACTCCATTTGGTCTTACAAACATTATATAAATAGCCATTATTACCCAACCGAGCATTAGCGCTCCAACAAATCTAACCATTACAGCTGCACTATGATCTATACCAAACTTATCCATAAATTTTTTGGTTCCAACAATTGTTTGAAAACAATATGTGGCTATCGCTATAAAATGTGCAAGAAATACAATTAAGTAGAAAATGTTATTAAATTTAGCAATCATAAATTAATCTTATAAGATTCTCTTATATTTTTCAATTGCGTTATCCCAAAGAAAGTTTGTAGAATTATTTTTAGCCTCTTTGCCATATTCTAAATATTTATTTTCTCTAAAGAGAGTTTCAATACTTGAATAAATATCCTCTAATTTATTACCATCACATATCAAACCAGTTTTTTCGTGTATAATTGCATCTGACGCTCCTCCATCCTTTCCCCCAATTGATGGAACTCCATATTGCGCAGCCTCCACATAAGCAATACCAAAGCCTTCAACTGATTTTTTATAAATTATGGATGGCATTACAAAAATGTTTGATTTTGCAACAAGAGCATTTTTTAAATCAGTTGGTATATCTTTTAAAAAAATTACCTGATCTTCTAACTTTAATTCAACAACTAATTTTTTTAATTTTTCTTCCTCTTCTCCATACCCAATACATGTATATACAATTTCTGGATAAATTTCTTTTAGGTTTCTAACAGCCATAATAACTTTTTCATGATTTTTTCTTTTATCAAACCTTGAAACTGTTATTAGTCTATTTTTCATTCCTTTTAATATTTTCTCTGCTTCATCTAAGTATCTTTTTGGAACTTCAATCACTGGATCAACGCCAGGATTAATAATAACTATTTTTTCTTCATTCACTCCTAAGTTTATAGCTAAGTTTTTTGTATAATTTGAATTTGCAACAACATGATCAACATTATTTAGAACTGATAGTACTTTCTTATTTAATCCAGAGCCTTTAGGGTGATTTATTTCCTTTGAATGAATTAAGCAGATTTTTTTTTTATTTGTTTTTATAAGCTCCAAACTTTTCCAATGATCAGCGATGATACATTGTACCTTATTATTTTGCTCAAGATAATCATTAATCATATATGATTTTCTATATTTTCTAATAAGCTTCATTCCACTTACTCTTTCTATTGAAAATGAAACTGATTTATCAAACTCTTCATGATTTTCATGATAGTCTGCAAAAACTTTTATAAGGTTAAGTTTTGAGAGAGATCTCGTAAGTCCCCACATTAGATTTTGCATACCTCCTAATTCAGGAGGAAAAGTTCTAGTTATTACTAAATACATAGGTTATTAAAACCATTTAATACTGCAGCCCATGCTAGGAAATTGTTCCTTTGGACCATTATTAGATTTTGCTATCATTTTCATAGCCTTTTTAAGCTCACTATCACCAGTTCCAATTGGCTTTAAATTTTTCAATTCTCTTATTCTTCCTCTGTATTGAAGTTCAAGATCTTTATTGTATCCAAAAAAATCTGGTGTGCAAACTGCACCATAAGTTTTTGCTACTTCTTGAGTTTCATCTATTACATATGGAAAATTAAAATTATGATTATTTGAAAATTTAATCATATTATCAAATGAGTCTTCTTCATATCTTTTTGGGTCATTTGACATTATTGCTATAGATTTAATTCCATCATTTTCTAATTCTTTACAATCTTCGATAACATTATTTATGACAGCTAATACATATGGACAGTGATTACAGATAAACATTATTAGTGTTCCATTTTCACCCTTTGCGTCATTCAAGGAAACTATTTCATTATCTATAGATTTAAGTTCAAAGTTATCAGCTTTTTTCCCAAAGTCACAAATTGGTGTTTTAGTTAATGCCATGATAAAAGACTATATAATTTATGTTTTACGATTTAAAAGATAAAAAACCAAAAAACCTTGGCGAAAATTGGGTAGCACCTAACGCTGTTATAATAGGTGATGTAACATTAGAAAAAAACTCTAGTGTTTGGTTTAATGCAACATTAAGAGGGGATATTGAAAACATTCACTTAGGTGAAGGATCAAATGTTCAAGATGGAAGTGTTTTGCATACTGACCCAGGTTATCCATTAAAAATTGGAAAGAATGTAACTATAGGTCATTTAGTAATGCTCCATGGCTGCACAATTGATGACAATTCTTTAATTGGAATAGGGGCTGTTGTACTTAATAAAGCTAAAATTGGAAAAAACTGCATCATTGGAGCTAAATCATTAATTACAGAAAATAAAGAAATTCCAGATAACTCATTAGTAATGGGCTCACCTGGAAAAATTATTCGTCAGTTAACTGATGATGAAATTGAAGCAGTAAAACAAAATGCTATAAGATACCAAGAAAATTGGAAAAGATACATAAAAACTGTTTTTTAATATGAAAAAAATATTTATAATTTTTACATTCTTAATTATTAATGTGTTGTTTAGTGGGAATGCCTATGCAGGTATTAATGAGCCAGGAGTAACATTTATAGGAGAGTGTGATGGAGCATTTAACCATTATCACAAAAAACATATAAAAAAATCACTTAAACTAATTAAAGAAAAAAAAACAAACTTTGTTCTCTATGCTAGTTGTGATTCTGGTAGATATTCCTATGCTTATAATGAAGGTAAAGATTTAGAAAAACTTCATAAGAAAACATATAAAAAATGCATGAAATATTCAAATAAAAATACTGGTGGCAAAGAATGTTATTTGTATGCAGTAAATGAAAAAATTGTTTGGAAATATGACTATGCTAAAGCATCGGCTGCATTAGAAACAAAAATAGCAGAAACAAAAATGCTAAAGGAAAAGAATGCAAAGATGGATAAAAAACCAGGAAGATTTTTTGAGGATCAACCTGATGTAAATGATGATTATCAAATTCATTTCATTTACATGCTTACAGCTAGTGATAAAGATAATGAGTTAGATATTAATGGTAAAATAGAAGAGTACGCAGACACAATTAATGCTCTTGTTGAAAAGTATAGTAAAAAAACAAAAGGATCTTCTGGTGCAAAAACGTATAAGTACGATTATCGAAAAGATGGAAAATTAGATGTTACTTTCATAAGATTAGATAAAAAAAGAAAAGAACTACATAAACATATAAATAACAATTATCGTGGTTACCTTTGGTTAAATGGATTTAATAATCCTAAAAAAGTTTATTTTACTTTTGCTGATGTAACGAGCACTGATGGAGGAGAAGGTGGAGTAGGAATGGCATCAATTTTTCTTAAAAATAAATATAATAAAAATAAAAGTGACATGCTTAGGACAGCAGTTCACGAAATGCACCATGCAATGGGAGGAGGTTATGCATGTGTCCCAGGAATGAATAAAAAAGCCCATTTTTCAAGTGGTCAAGATACTCCTGTTAAACAAATGTTTTTTGGAAAAGCTTATGTTCATGATGTAGAAGGATGTCCAAAAGGTGAGGATAGTGTTTATTTAGCACCAACGTCAAAAGATCCTTACGATCCATTTAAACTTATATGTTTGAATGACTGGGGAAAATATAATCATAAAAAACTTGTTGAACTTAGAGAAAAACAGTTAAGTGATCTTAAAAAAGGTAAGTGGAATTATAGAAACGGTGGATCTGGGTGTAAGTTTAATTATTGGGACAAAGGTAATACCGGGGTTATGAAATTATTTAATAACGAAGAGGCTAATAAAACGTATAATTGAAATCTATAAGATCATCAAATATTAAATGAAAAAAATATTTATAATTTCAATAATTTCTTTAATTTCTCAATTATCTCAAGCAAACGAAAGATTTATACCACTTGAATTATTCACAGGTGGAGAAATTCGTGATGATACTGAAACTAAATTTACAAAAGCCAATTTGGTCTTTGGAGAAAAGAAAAGAAAAAAAATAGTAGGACCTGTAGATTGGAAAAATCCAAATACAGGTGAGATAATTAAAGTTTATAAAAGAACAAGGAAAAGCCAAGGTGGAGTAAAAACCCAACTTTTTACTGTTACTAATGATGCACAATGTATAGGAAGAGTTTGGGATAGTAGACGTGGTGGAAGGGTAATTAAAAATGGATGTAAATTTCCCTTGGGAGTTTGGAAAGAAGGAGAAACTAGGTCTTTCGAAGGATCTTCTGGGGGCAAACCTAGAAAAATTGAATTAACAATTTTAAAATTAGGAAAAAAACAAAATAGTAGTATTAAATTTAATTGGAAATTATATAATATGAAAAATGGAAAATTAATGGATGATAACAATTATACTTTTTCTCCAGGAAAAGCGATGATAGAATTAAATGATAAAAATATATCTAAATGATTAAAATACTAATAATAGTTTTCTCCCTATTTTCAAATGCTGTTTTTGCATCGGATGAAAAACCAGGAAGATATTTCGAAGATCAGCCGGATGTAACAGATGATTATCAAATTCATTTTAATTATTTGTTAGCTAAAGATAGTGAAGATAGAGAATGGGATATCAATGGGAAAATGGAAGAAATTATCTTGATGATGAATGAATGGATGGAAATTTCTACTAGTAAGAATAAAAAAAGTGACGGGGTTTCTCGAAAATATAAGTTAGATTACAGATCAGATGGAAAGTTAGATATTACTTTTGTAAGATTGGATAAAGATTTTAAAGATCTTCATAAATGGGCAAATAATGACATAACGCCCTTCTTATATAAAAAAAAAGGTCAAACAAATAATAAAAAAATGTATTTTAATTTCGCTGATATCGGTAGTGTCGATGGTGGAGAGGCAGGAGTAGGATTTGGTTCAATATTCTTAAGAAATAAATCTGTTAGAACTGACAAGAGAAAGGCTGCAATTGCATTACATGAATTACTTCATACCCAAGGGATGGGAACAAATTGTATACCAGGGATAAAAAATAATCATTATACAAACAGAGACTTAAGGACAATGTTAAATTCAGTAGATCCTAGTAGTCCTAAAATTGGAAAAATCTATGCACACAATATAGATATGTGTCCACAATTTATGGACTCTATTTACCTAACACCAACAAGAGAAGATGCATATGATCCATATAAAATTTTTTGCTTATTTGAGCTTGGTAAATATAAACACCCGAAATATTTGAAGATCATAAATAAATTAAAAAAAGCTGGAAAATATAGTTGGAAGACAAGATTTGGACCGAGTTGTTCAACCAGAGATTGGACAAAAGATAATCAAGGTTATTATTTACACGGTGTTGATGGGAATATTTTAGATAAAGTAAAATATTAATCAAACAAATTAAATAAAATGAAAAAAATATTATTAGTTTTTATAACTTTTTTAATTTCTTTAAATACTGCAGTAGCTAATGAAAAATTTGAGTTTAGATACAATATTCATGAAAATTTACCGAAAAAATGGGTAACTGAATTCAATAATATAATGGATGTTTTACAAGAAGTTCTACCTATTCAGATAAATATGAATGATTATCTCAGAAGTCCAGGAATGGATATCTTTGCTTGGAAAAGTACAAAAAATCCATTTCCAGAATTTAGGAATAATATGAGAGGGTCAAGTATTTCTGGTGATGGTTCAACTAGATGGATGCAATTAGAAATAAAAAGTGAAGAATTAGCAAAAAAATATATACACCGCTATTCTGTTATTGCTCATGAATATTTTCATGTTTATCAAATATCACTTTCAGAAAATAAACTATCAGATAGAGACTCACCAAAATGGTTAACTGAGGGAGGAGCAAAAGTTTTTGAAGAAATGTATGTGAAACAATATTACGGAAAAGACAGTTTAAAAAATGATCTTCTAAGAACTAAAATGTGGAGTAAAAAGGTTTTAAAAGAACCTAGCCTTTACGAAAAACACAAAACATCAAATAAAAAAGGAATGGATGGCAATTATACTGGTTCTGCCTTCATGGTGCTAGTATTAGTAAATGAACTGGAGAAAAATAATATTTCTGAACAACAAGCTTTTAAATTAGTTTTTAGAGATTTTTGGATTGAGAGATCAAAGCACAGAAAATGGGAAAAAGCATTTGAGCAGACTTTTGGAATGCGTCATGATGAATTTTACGAAAGATTAAGTAAATATAAAAGAGGTCGTTTAAAAAAAATATTACCAAGCAAGACCTTAAAAATTCAAGATATTTTTAGTTAATGAAAAAAATATTATTAATTTTTATTACATTAGTTTTCTATTCACCATCTGTCCTTGCTGTTGAAAAATTAAAGTTCAAATATAACTTTCACGAAAATTTACCCAAGGAATGGATTACTGAATTCAATAATATAATGAATATTGTGCAAGAAGTTATGCCTATAAATGAAAATACGAATAATTGGGTCAAGAGAGAATTAAATCCTATGGATGAGCCATTTAATATTTATGTATGGCTAGATACGAATAAAGATCCTTTTCCTGAATTTAAGAAGAACGGGAAAAAATATATTATGGATCAATCATGTATTTGCGGTGATCCTACTAAGAACTGGATGCAAGTAAGAGTATATAACGAAGACCTTAGAAAGTGGATAACTTGGTCTTATTATATGGTTCCTCATGAATATTTTCATATTTATCAAATGGCACTTTCTAAAAGTACAAGGAGTTTATCTGATATCAATCCGAAATGGTTAGTCGAGGGAGGAGCATTCGTTTTAGGAAGTGTTTATACTAGACAATATTACGGAGAAGACTGGTTAGAGAGCGTCATTCAAAATCAAAATTATTGGAAGATTGAAAAGGGTACTAAAAAACCTCATTTATACGAAAAACATAAAACATCACCACAAGGGGTGGATACACTTTATGCTGGCTCTGCATTCATTTTACTAGCTTTTGTTAACGAATTAAAAAAAAATAATAATATTTCTGAAGAAGAAGCATTTAGATTAGTTTTTAGAGAATACTGGATACATAGGGCTAAATACTCACCATCAGGAACGGCTTGGAAGCTAGCTTTTAAAGATACTTTTGGAATGAGTCATGATGAATTTTACGAAAGATTAAGTAAATATAAAATAAAAGATCTTAAAAAAATACTCCCAAGTAAGACCTTAAAAATTCAAGATATTTTTAGTTAAATTTAGTTAATGAAAAAAATATTTATAATTTTTATCGCTTTAGTTTTTTTCTCACCAACTGTCCTTGCTGTAGAAAAATTTAAATTTAAATACCATATTGCCGATAATTTAGCAGAAGAATGGATTACTGAATTCAATAATATAATGAATATTGTGCAAGAAGTTATGCCTATAAATGAAAATACGAATAATTGGGTCAAGAGAGAAATAAATCGTGACGAACCATTTAATATTTATGCATGGAATAGAGCAAAAAATCCTTTTAAAAAATTTACAATGGGAAAAGGCTCTGGTGTTAGAAGCGATTCTAGAGGGAGATGGATGCAACTAGACATAAATTTTGCAGAAAAAAATAATTCTTATTCTGTTGTCGTTCATGAATATTTTCATGTTTATCAAATAGCACTTTCAGAAGATAAATTTTATGATAGAGATTCTGCTAAATGGTTAGGCGAGGGTGGTGCTAAAGTCTTACAAGAAATTTATTCTAGACAATATTATGGAAAAGATAGGTTAAAAAAAGATATTCAAAAAAGGGAGAGATGGAGTATTAAAAAAGTTACTAGAGAACCTCATTTATTCGAAAAATACGCTACATCACCAACAAAAAAAGGATTTGATAGCAATTACACTGGCTCTGCATTCATGGTACTAGCTTTAGTTAACGAATTAAAAAAAAATAATATTTCTGAGGTAGAAGCATTTGAGTTAGTTTTTAGAGAAATTTGGGTTCAAAGATCCAAACAACCTTATGGTTCACGAGGATGGAAAGATGCCTTTGAAAAGAGTTTTGGGATGAGTGTTGAAGATTTTTATCAAAGATTAAGTAAATACAAAAGAAAAGATCTTAAAAAAATATTACCTAGTAAAACTCTTAAGATACAAGATATTTTTAGTTAATGAAAAATATTTTAATTTGTACTTTTTTTTTTCTTTCCTTTTTACTTTCTTCTAAGTCTTTTGCTATAGAGCAATCAAAAATTGAAAATAAGAAAATTTCGGATCTTCCAGTTTATATTACGTCTATAGAAAATATTAACGCAAATTTAATTGGTATAATTGGTGGTAAAGGCATGAAAAACGAAATAGGAAAATCAAAAAATTTTTTAAAACGATATAAAGATAACTTTGTTGAAAAGGGTATCGCTTTTTATCTATTCCCTAATGCTAATTCTGGCACAAAAGCATCATATCCAAGAAGAATAAGTGAAGACAGGATAGGAAGACTTAATGAACTTGTAAAATATATAAGTAATCTAAACGACAAACCAATATTTATAATTGGCTTTAGTAGGGGAGCAGTAGATGCTGGTTTTTACGCAAAAAAATATCCAGAAAGTATTTCAGGAATAATTTTAGCATCTGGAATTTATAAAAATGACTCGAATAAAGCTAAGAATTTTTCAATGGAAAAAATTATTGGGAAAAAGATTAAAGTTGATACTTTAGTTGTTCATCATGAAAAAGATCTATGTCGTGTTACTAAATATAAATATGCTAAATCTTTTTTTAAGAAACTAAAAGCACCAAAAAAAAATTTACTTAATTATACTGGGGGCACTGGGACAGGAAGAGAATGTGGCCCTTATCATCATCATGGTTTTGAAGGAATAGAATTAAAAGTTGCAAATGATATCGCAAAGTGGATTAATCAATAATAAAGCTTTAAGATAAAAATCTATGAAAAAAATTTTTGAAATTATAGTTCTTTGTTTAATATTAACTAGCAGTGTTTATGCAAATCCCAAAGAAAGTATAAAAAAAGATGGTTTTGTAATACCAACAAATAAATGGAAAGATAAAATTAAAATTGATGAAAATTTTGAAGTAAAGAATCCTAAAGATAAAATAATAATTATTTATAATCATGGTTCTGATGGATCCGACGTTCAATTATATGATTGCTTCTGGAGAAACGAGCTAAGGAATTTGGCTCAGCTAGCTGGTGATAAAATAAATGATAAAGAGATCATGGTCTATATTCACTGCCAAGGTCAACTAGAAGGTGATTTGGGCGCCAAATTATCCAAATATAAATACTGGTTGAGTAAATGGGAGGGACCTTATCCAGGAATATCAAAGATGGACCGAAGAGTTGCAGGTAATCTAGAAGTTATTAAAAAATTTGTTAATTTAGGTGTGCCAAAGAATCAAATTTTTATGTCGGGACACTCTTGTGGGGGATGGTTAACACTATTGTTAACAGCTAAATACATGAATGAAGTAGGAGGAGGTATTTCATTAATGCCAGCATGTAACTGGGTAATATCAAAGCGATTTAAAGTAAAGGAAGTTGGATATGAGAAAGCTATGCAAGAATTTCATAAAGAAGTTCCTGGCATTGCTGAGTTGAGGCAAAAACATATTGACACCATTAAAGATGGAAATGCACCAATTTTAATTTTTACACACCCAATGGATGATTTTGAGGGATTAACCTCTGACTGGATGGATGATGTTCCTAATTTTAATAGAGTAGTGGTTTCTAAAAAGCTAAATAAAATTAAAAGAAAAAAATGTAAAATAGCGGGATCAAATTGGGAAGAGCCATTAAGTAATGCTCATGTAATAAATTGGGCAGATTGTTTTATGTATTATCATCCACTAATAAAAGAATATATTGCTTCAAGAATTGAATAATATGAAAAAAATATTTATAGTTTTAATCGCTTTAGTTTTTTATTCTACATCAGTAGTTGCTGTTGAAAAATTTAAGTTCAAATATAACTTACATGAAAATTTACCAAAGAAATGGGTTACTGAATTCAAAAACATAATGAATATTGTGCAAGAAGTTATGCCTATAAATGAGAACACTAACGATTGGGTTAAGAATAATATGAAATTAACGAACATAAAACAGGGCTATAATATGGATATCTATGCATGGAAAAGCACAAAAAATCCTTTTCCGGAAAAGCGTGCTAATATGAAGTACTCAGGTATTGAAGGATGTAATTCACCTGAACCATGGATGCAACTAGATATATTTCCACAAGATTATACAAGTTCAATTAATAAAATTCGTACTTATACTGTTATTGTTCATGAGTATTTTCATGTTTATCAAATCGCACTTTCTCATAGAAATAGGTGTTTGTCTGAAAACAGTGCAAAATGGTTGGTCGAGGGAGGAGCTAAAGTTTTAGAAGAGATCTATTCAAGGCAATATTATAAAAAAGACCTTTTAAAGAGCGACATTCAAGAGAGAAAAAGATGGAGTATCAAAAAGGTTACTAAAGAACCTTATTTATATGAAAAACATAAGACATCACCACAAAAAAATGGATTTGATAGCAATTATGCTGGCTCTGCATTCATAGTACTGGCATTAGTTAACGAATTAAAAAAAAATAATATTTCTGAAGAAAAAGCATTTGAGTTAGTTTTTAGAGAATTCTGGATACAAAGGGCTAAACAACCCTCAGGCTGGAATTGGCAAACTACTTTTAAAAATACTTTTGGTATGACTTTGGATGAATTTTACGAAAAATTAAGTAAATACAAAAGAAAAGATCTAAAAAAAATACTCCCAAGCAAGACATTAATGATACAGGATATTTTTAGTTAATCCTTAACTGATCTTCAGAAAAGAAGGTCATTAACTGAGTAAATAATAAGTCCTAAAATTATAAGAAAAAATACCACAAATGCGATTTGATCACTAATTTTTTTTGTGACTTTAGTTTCGCCTTTTTTAAATTTTCTTATTTGAAATATTCCAAACCTCATTACAGCTAAGCCACCTAAAACGAGAGCTACAGCAATAATAAATCCACTTAGCATTTTTATGGAACTAGCCAGTTTTGTTTATTATTTGAAATATCAAATCTTGCTCTTCTATGGCCTTTTGCTGCAAGATAAAGCCACTCTATACTTTCAATATTACATTGAATTACAGTAAAGTTTTTATAACCTTCCTCACTTTTTTTTCATAGTAAAGCCTGATTTTTCAATGTCTTCACTTAAACCTGAGCTTGGTGCATCCATTTCTGTTCCAGGACCATTATCTACCAGATAGCATTTACGACTTACATGAGCTGTTTTTGACCATGATTGTTCTGTGATTTCATTGTCATGATTGACAACACATTTCACTTTTACTCTAAGTTGAATCTTTTCTTCTTTGTCATAGAATATGAGCGCTGCATTGCTGTTTTTTTTTAATTTTGGAATTTTATCTGATCTAATATCACTATGAAATTGAATTAGATTGTTAGATTGATCTGATTTTCTAAGAACTACTATTCTTCCATCAAATTCTGATTGATCTCCACAAACAAATACTGGAATTCGAAATGGTGATGATCTATTAGTAACCGCATCATCAAGCATTGACCATATTTTTTTCTTTATTTCAGAAAAGTCCTCATAGTATGGGACGGTATTTGACATTGGATTATTTCTTTTTTTTAAGTCTAGCGATCAGACTAGAACTATCCCAACGATTGCCACCCATTTTTTGAACATCAGCATAATACTCATCAACAATTTCAGTAATTGGGACAGGTGAACCATTTCTTTTTGCTTCTTCAATCACAATTTTTAAATCTTTTCTCATCCAGTCAACTGCAAAACCATAATCAAATTTATCTTCAACCATAGTTTTATATCTATTTTCCATTTGCCAAGATTGAGCAGCTCCTTTAGAAATTGTTTCCATTACTTTATCAATATCTAAACCAGCATTTATACCAAAGTTAATAGCCTCAGATAATCCTTGAACAACTCCTGCTATACACATTTGGTTCATCATTTTCGTAAGTTGACCGCTTCCTGATGGACCAATTAATTTTACTTTTTTGCTATAGCAATCAATTACTGGTTCTGCTTTTTTAAACGCTTCATCATCACCACCTACCATCACAGTCAATATTCCACCCTCTGCACCAGATTGACCTCCAGAAATTGGGGCATCTAAAAATGCAAACCCTTTTTCTTTTGCCTTATTATAAAGTTCTCTTGATACTTCCGCTGATACTGTTGAATTATCTACATAGATCGAACCTTTTTTAGCACTATGATATAAACCATTTTCACCCAAAGTTACTTGTTTCAAATCTTCGTCATTACCTACACAAGTAAAAATAAAATCAGCACCTTCTGTAGCTTCCTTTGGCGTTGAAGCCATTTTACCTTTATATTCAGAAATCCATTTTTCAGCTTTGGCAGTTGTTCTATTAAAAACAGTTACATTATGCCCAGCTTTTGATATATATCCAGCCATCGGATAACCCATTACCCCGAGACCTATGAAAGCAACATTACAAGTCATAAATTATTTATATGTTTAAAAGTTTAAGTTTAAAAGCAATTATTTTTGGTTTTATTTTTACATTTTTTTCGTGTTTTGGACAGAGTTTTTTTATAGGACTGTTTAATTCTAGCATAAGAGAAACACTTTCTATAACACATGGACAATTTGGCACGATTTATGCATCTGCAACTCTATTAAGCAGTCTACTTTTAATATGGATTGGAAAAAAAATTGATGATGTAAATGTATTAAAATTTGCAATCTTTGTTACTTTACTTTTGTCATTTTCGTCTTTTTTCTTTTCCAAAATATCATCTGTAGCTTTTTTATTCATCGCTATTTTTTTAATGAGATTTTCTGGGCAAGGATTAATGTCTCATACAGCCTCAACTACAATTTCAAGATATTTTACAAAATCGAGAGGTAAAGCATTAAGTATTATATGGTTTGGTTTATCCTCTGCTGAATTTATCATGCCAGTCTTAATTGTTTATCTTTTAACTTTGTTCATTTGGCAAGATCTATGGATAGCCTTTTCTTTATTAGTTTTGATTTGTTTACCACTAGCATCATACTTCTTGGTCAAAGATGTGAAATTAGATTCTAGAGAAAGTAATCAAAATGAAAATTTAAAAGATGAAAACATCAAAAACTGGAAAAGAATCGAAGTTCTTGGTGATTATAGATTTTATATTGTTACATTAAATATGTTGGCAATGCCATGGATAGCTACAGGAGTATTTGTCTATCAATCATTTGTCACAAACTCTAAAGGGTGGGGTGAGTATACAATCGCACAATCTTTTATGTCTTACTCAATTTTCTCAGTAATTACTTTAATTGTTGCTGGTTATTTAGTTGATAAGTTTACAAGTCGAAAATTACTAATTTATATGAATATTCCATTATTATTAGGAACTGTAGTGATAATGTACTTTGATGCCCCGCAGTCTGCTTTTTTATTTCTTGGATTAGTAGGAATATCTAATGGTCTTGCTAATTTATTAGGATCATCAACATGGGCAGAAATTTATGGGGTAAAATATATTGGATCAATTAAAGCATTAACAACTGCTCTAATGGTATTTGCTACTGCTTTTGGCACTGCATTATTTGGTATTTTTATAGACGTTGGATTTTCAATTGAAAAAATTGCATTAATAGCAGCAATTGCAATTTTGTGCTCCATTGCCTTGCTTTTTACTATTAGAAAAAAACTAAATCCAGTATACCTCTAATACTGCTTGATTTTTTATAATTCGAGGTGTATTTAACCGTCCATGGCAAGAGTTACAGTTGAAGATTGTATTGATAAAGTTGATAGTCCTTATGAATTAGTATTGGTTGCAAAGGAGAGAGCAACGCAACTTAATTCAGGATTAGAGCCAACTTTAGAGAGAGATAACGATAAAAACACAGTAATTGCACTTAGAGAAATTGCTGAAGAAACAATTAAAGTTCCGGATTTAACAGATGCTGCAGTTTACAAATTAAGAAAACATGTTGAACAAGTTGACGACATTTCAGAGGACGAAGATGATATTGGAGATGATTTTGAGAATCTTTACAAAGGTGAGATTTCAAAAAGTGGCGTACCAATACTTCCGTCCAAAAGAGCGAGAAAAATTCCAGAAAAAATTCAAGTATCAAAAGATGACTTAGCAGAATTGCAAAATACAGCAGAACAATCTACCTCTGATCCCATTGAAGATACACAAGAGGAAGAAACTGATGTTTCATTAGACGAAATGAAGGATCAAGAAGAGACAGTTTCAGACGAAACAGAAAATCAAGAATAAATTAACTAAATTCCTTAATTATTTTTTCTCTGTGCTCATCTAAATCAGGGATATCACCTCTTGTTTTCTCGTCTTTATAAGTAGACATTTTAATTGGGTTACCTGCAGATTTAAATTCACCAATAATTTTATGATATGATTTTACAATCATATTTCTCTCTTTAATTTGTGGGTTTTCTACTGCTTGTTTTATATTAAAAATTGGCCCACAGGGAATTTTTAATTCTTCCATTTCTTTCACCCATTCATTTGTAGATTTTGAACTTAATTTTTTTTCAAAAATATCTTTTAATTGATCCATGTTTTCACAACGTAATGAATTAGAATTAAACCTTTCATCATTTGTAGTTTCTGGAATTTTTAATACGTCACAAAGTTTTGCAAAAAGTTTATCATTTCCTGCAGCAATAATTATATAACTATCCTTTGTTTTAAAAGCCTCAAAGGGAGCAATAGACGGATGTCTTGAACCCATTGGCTCTGGAATTTCATTTTTGGAGAGATACCTTGCAATAGCATTTTCTAAAATTGCTATTTGGCAATCTAGCATTGAAACATCTATAAAAGCTCCTTTTCCAGTTTTTTGTCTGTCGTATAAAGCTGCATTAATTCCAATTGCTGTAAATAGACCAGCTGTTATGTCTCCAATAGAAGTTCCAACTCTTGTGGGTTCAGAATTAGGGTGACCAGTAACACTCATTAACCCTCCCATACCCTGAACTACCATATCGTAAGCTGGCAGTTCTTTTAATGGACCAGTTTGCCCAAAACCCGAGGCAGATGCATATATTAATTTAGGATATTTTTTACTCACATCTTTCCAACCAAAACCCCATTTGTCTAATGTGCCAGGCTTAAAATTTTCCACTAAAATATCTGCTTTACATAAAATTTTATCAAAAATTTTTTTGTCATCTTCATTTTTCAAGTTTAAAGCTATACTTTCTTTACCTCTATTGAGTGACATGAAGTATGCAGAATAATCTTTTACAAAAGGTCCAAATTTCCTAGAGTCGTCTCCTATTTCAGGTGCTTCAATCTTTATAACTCTTGCACCCAAATCTGAGAGTATCATTGTACAATAAGGTCCTACTAAAACCCTTGTTAAATCAACAACTAATAAATTTTTTAATGGTCCATCCATAATAAAATATATGACATTTCCTTATATTGACTCTTACTAATAAGTTCAATTTAATATGTTTATTAAATTAATTTAAAGAGGGGAAAACATGTTAAAAAAAATAAGTTTTTATTTCACAACATTATTTTTAGCTTTCTCATTAATTGGATCAGCCTATGCAGTGACACTAAAAGCAAGTCACCAGTGGCCAGGTACTCCAAGAGCCGATGGCTCTTTTGATCCAAGACATGAAATGGTTCAAATAATTGCTGATGAAGTTAAAAAAGCAGGTGTAGATTTGGATATCAGAATTTATCCTGCGAAATCACTTTATAAACCAAAAGAACAATGGAAACCAATGACTACTGGTCAATTAGATATTTCTGCATTTCCATTGGCATATGCATCGAAATTTCATCCAGAATTTGATGCAACACTAATGCCAGGAACAGTTAAAAATCACGATCATGCCTTAAGATTTAATAAAGGTCCGATGATGACAGAGATTAAGAGAATAATTAATGATGCTGGTGTCGTTGTCTTATCTGATGCTTGGCTTGGTGGTGGATTTGCATCAAAATCTAAATGTATCAAAAATCCATCTGATGCTAAAGGACAAGTAATGAGAGCAGCTGGTAAAGCATTTAACCAAATGTTAGAGGCAGCGGGGGCTGGTATTCAAAGTATGCCTTCATCAGAAATTTATACTGGATTACAAACAGGAGTTTTGACTGGTGCAAACACTAGTTCAGGAAGTTTTGTAAGTTACAAAATATATGAACAAGTAAGTTGTGCAACACCTCCAGGAAAATTTGGATTATGGTTTATGTACGAGCCAATTTTGATGTCAAAAATGAGTTTTGATAAATTAAATTCAAAACAACAAAATGCCTTGATGGAAGCAGGTAAAGTTGCTGAGAAATATATGACTGCGCAAGTTGAAAATTTAGATAAAAAATTTGAAGATTCATATAAAGCAGCAGGAGTTAAGTTAGTATATATGGATGCAAACGATCATGCTGCTTGGGTTGAGATTGCAAAACAATCTTCTCACAAAGCATTTGCTGAAAAAGTTCCAGGTGGCGATAAGCTGATGGAAATGGCTTTGGCAGTTAAATAAAAAACATATATAAAGAACCCCTATTTGAAATTTAAATAGGGGTTTTTTTTATGAAAGAAAAATATTTAAAATTTTGTAATTTATCTTCAAAGGCTTGTGGTGCTTTTGCGGTCCTTGCATTAATCTTATCAATATTGGTGATTGTTGAGCTTGTTTTTGAAAGATATTTTTTTCAAAGAGCAATCACATGGCAAACAGAGCTAGTTACTATGTTGTTAGTTGCTTCAACTTTTATTGGTAGTGCTTATGTTTTAAGTGAAAAAGCGCATGTTAGTATGGAATGGATTTATGATTTTTTATCAAAAAAAAATATTCTAAGACTTAAAATATTTACATCATTAATAAGCTTATTGTTTTTTTTAATTTTATTCTATTTTGGATTTTTAATGGTTGAGGAAGCTTTTACCAAAAATTATTCAACAGGGACAGTTTGGGATCCACCTCTATGGATACCTTACTCTTCAATGATGGTTGGTGCAGCTTTAATGATACTTCAATATATTGCTGAAATTATAAAACTTTTTGACGAAGAGAGTAAAAATTAATGGATCCTTTATTAATAGCAGTAATTGTTGCAGTTTTTACTTTAATAGTTTTGTTCTCAGGAATACCAATTGCATTTGGGTTGAGTTTTGTCTCTATAGCTCTTTTAGTAGCTTTTGAAGGATTTCAAATGTTAGATGTATTTGCAGAAACATTTTACGCGGGATTAAATTCTTTTGTTCTACTTTCAATTCCAATGTTTATTCTGATGGGAATGGCAGTTGCTAATTCTCCAGCGGGAAAAGATTTGTATACTGGATTAGACAGATGGCTTTGGAGGGTTCCAGGTGGATTGGTAATATCTAATATTGGAGCATGCTCAGTTTTCGCTG
>CACAEM010000002.1 GCA_902531455.1 uncultured Pelagibacteraceae bacterium
AATAAAATAATTAAAAAAAAAGATACAGTTTTGATAGATGCTCGGAAATCTTTTGAGTATGATGTGGGAACTTTTAAAAAATCTTTAAATCCAAATATAGAAAACTTTCGTCAATTTCCTAAATATTTAAATCAATTTAAAAACAGTGCAAATATAGCAATGTTTTGCACGGGTGGGATCAGATGCGAAAAAGCTAATATTTATTTGAAAAAAAAAGGATTTAAAAATGTATATGTTTTAAAAGGTGGAATTATTAATTATCTGAATAACATTGAAAAAAAAAATAGTCAATGGAGTGGCGAATGTTTTGTTTTTGACAATAGAGTTTCAATAAAACATGCTTTGAAGCAAGGTAGTTATTCAGTTTGTAGTGGTTGCAGAAAACCTCTTTCAATTAAAGAAAAAAAATCCTCTAAATATTTAGAAGGTATTCATTGTCCAAAATGTCACGATTACTTAACAGTTGATCAAAAATCGAGATTTGCAATGAGACAAAAACAAATAATACTTGCAAAAAAAAACTGGCAAGAGACATATCTTTAAAAAAGAATATTAATTAAATTATAATTATTATGGATTTGCTTAAAGAAAATATACCTTTACTTGTTAGAAAACTTGCAATACCAGCAAGCGTAGGTACACTTTTTCAAACCTTATACAATATTGTTGATACTTTTTATTCAGGGCTAATCTCACCTGAAGCACTTTCTGCGCTCAGTAAATCATTTCCAATATACTTTATTATTGTAGCAACTTCAATTGGTGTAACAGTTGGAGGAACTTCTTTGATAGGGAATAGTATTGGAGAAAAAAATGAAAAAAATGTCTCTTATTATTTTACCCATATTATTATCTTTGGACTGATCATATCGGTTTTTATTACATGCATAGGCTTATATTTTGCTGAAAAAGTTTTTAACATAATGGGTTCGACTGAAGAAATTACAAATTTAGGGCTTCAATATACAAATATTATGTTTTATGGATCATTTCTTTTTTTCCTTGTTGTATCACTTAACTCTTTATTACATGCAGAAGGAGATACTAAAACATACAGAAATGTTTTGGTTTTAAGTTTTCTATTAAATATAATTTTAAATCCTATACTAATATTTGGTTTTTTATTCATTCCTGCTTTAGGTATGATGGGTATAGGTCTATCAACAATTATAGCCCAATTTATAGCTTTCGTAATTATTTTATATAAAGTATTTCAAAATCCTAGAGTAAAAAAAATTACTAAGGAGTTTTTTAAAATTAAATTAATATTTTTAAAAAATATATTTTTTCAATCAATGCCAATATCAATTGCTATATGTGGATATGCTGTTGCTGCTACATTTATATTTACTTATGTTGGTCAAACTAGTGAATTGGCAGTAGCTGGTTATGGTGCAGCTACGAGAATAGAGCAAGTTGTTTTACTTCCTATCTTAGGAATTAATACTGCAATTATCTCAATTATAGCTCAAAATTATGGTGCAAATCATTTCGTGAGAGTGAAAGAGACTTATTTTATATCTGTTAAATATGGCATTTTATTAATGATTTTTTCTGGAATATTAGTTTATTTCACAGCAGATATAATACCAAGACTTTTCTCTAATGATGAAACTGTTTTAGAATATGGACGTAGATACTTAAAAATTGCAACATTTATTTTACCTGCATATCCAATTTTCTTTTTATCAAATGGTTTTTTTATGGGATTAAAAAAATCTAATTATGCAATGATAAATAATATGTTGCGAAATGTTCTTGTTCCAATATGTGTTTTTTATTTAGCCAAATATCTATCTGCAGATTTTGATAGTTTCTTTTGGTTATGGTTTATTTTTCAATGGACTCTTTCGATACTATTATTTATTTATGTAAGTTATTATATAAAAAAAAAATTAGATAAACCTAGCGCTATCCTTAATCCACAACCATAAATCTTCTGAGAATGATCTTCTCACAAAAAGATTTATTTCATTTATTTCAGTATGATGAATAATTACATCAGTATGATTTAGCAATGTTTGTGTTATAGAATTTTTAGTATTTTTAAAATTATTGAAGTTAAAGGGAGATCCTGAAGAAAGTAAATCAAAAGCCTTTTTGCCCTTAATTTTGATACATATCCATTGATTAGAAACATCAACTATTGAGCCAAAATTTAATTTAGAAATTTCGTTAAAAAGATCATTGTAAATATTATTATTCTCTTCATTAAAATATACTAACCATTCATCTGGACTTAGCCATAGAGCATTAAATTGCTGATTTGAAGAACTAGTATTTGGTTCAATTGGTAAGATAATTGATAAAATTTTTCCAACTTTTGTAAAAAATTCCTTTTTTTTTCCTCTAATATTTATTTTTTTAATTGGTTCAGATAATGTTAACTCAAGATCATCTAATGATTTTTTTTCAAAGTTAGGATATTCTGTATTAAGCATTGATCCTCTTGTTTTCTTTATCTAGAAAAATAAAATCTGAAACTGTTACATTGATATTTTTATTTTCCATAGGAACAAAAAGTTTTTGACCCTTCATCTTTTTTCCACCTTTAACAACTGCTAGAGCAATTGATTTATTTAAATTAGGGCTAAAATAGCTTGACGTTACATGTCCAATCATTTCAACTGGTTTCTTATCTAATTCAGAAACTATCTGAGCACCCTCTTCTAATATTTCATTAGGGTCATCCGTAAGCAATCCAACAAGCTGTTTTCTATCCTCTCTTATTGTGTCACTTCTATAAAGTGATCTTTTACCTATAAAGTCATATTTTTTTTTACTTACTATCCAATCCATCTGAAGATCAATTGGTGTCATAGTTCCATCTGTATCCTGTCCAACAATAATAAATCCCTTTTCAGCCCTTAATAAATGCATTGTTTCGGTTCCATAAGGAGTGATTTTGTATTCTTCTCCTGCTTCTATGCAGCTTTCCCATAATGATTTACCATATTTTGACTCTATATTAATTTCATAACTAAGCTCTCCTGTGAAACTTATTCTCATTATTCTACATTCAATTTTGTCAATTATTGCGTTTTGGTAAGACATATGAGGAAAGGCCTCATCACTAAAATCTTTATTAGGAAATAATTTTTTTAATATTTTTTTTGAATTTGGACCACAAATACTTGCTGTAGAATAGTGATCTGTAACAGAGGTCAAGTAAACATCTAAATCTGGCCATTCTGTTTGTAAATAGTCTTCAAGTTTAGAAAGTACATTTGCTGCGCCACCAGTTGTTGTGGTCATTAAATAATGATTTTCACCCAACCTTGTAGTTACACCATCATCATAAACCATACCATCTTCATTTAACATTAAACCATAACGACATTTTCCAATTCCTAATTTTGACCAAGCATTTGTATAAACTCTGTTTAAAAATTCAGAAGCATCAGATCCCTGAATATCTATTTTTCCTAATGTAGAAGCATCTAAAATTCCAGCACTATCTCTTGCAGATTTACTTTCTCTTTGAACTGCTTCATGAAGATTTTCATTATTAATAGGGTAGTACCATGGTCTTTTCCATTGACCAACATTTTCAAACTTTGCATTATTTTGAAAGTGCCATTTATGAATTGAGGTTTTTCTCACTACATCAAAAAATTTTCCAACACTTCTGCCAACTATTGCTCCAAAAGTTAATGGTGTAAACGGTGGTCTAAAAGTAGTTGTACCCAAAGTGCCCATTTTTACTCCAGCTGTGTCAGCTATAATTCCCAAAGCATGCATATTCGATAATTTACCTTGATCTGTAGCCATACCAGTAGTTGTATATCTCTTTACATGTTCTATTGATTTAAAACCTTCTCTAAGTGCTAGCTTTATATCTTTCGCGGTAGAATCATTCTGAAAATCTACAAAAGATTTAGTTTTACCTTCTGAAATAGTATTTGGTAACAACCATATGTTTTTCTTTTCTAACTCTTTTGAACATAAAACTGAAATTTTATCAAAACCACCTTCTTTAATGTTTAGAAATTTTTTAACTTTATTATTTGTATTTTTAATTATTTCTTCTAATTCGAAATCACCGATACATGATCCAACATTAATATGATTTTCACTTTTTTCATTTGGAACAAATACTTGATCTATTTCTCTAAAATCTAATTTTCCTCCTGATTGTGTATGCATATGCACCATAGGTGTCCAGCCACCACTTATTGCTAAACAATCACACTGAATTTTATTTTTATTTCCAGTAACATTTGACCCATCTTCCGATAAATTCATAATCTCTATTGATTTTATCTTTTTGTAGCCAAAAGTATTTACCACTGTAGAGTTCCAATATATTTCAATTCCTAGTTCTTCAGCATTTTTAACAATTGTTGATGAAGATTTTTTTCTAATATCGACAATCTTTACTGATATTCCTTTTTCAAATAACGATACTGCTGTTTCATAAGCACTATCGTTGTTAGTAAAAATAATATTATTTAATCCAGTGGATACACCATAAAAATCTAAATATTTTTTAACAGAGTTAGCAAGTATAATTCCTGGTCTATCATTGTTTTTGAATATAAGAGGTCTTTCTATTGCACCTGCAGCAACAATTACTTTATCTGCTCTAATTTTCCATAATCTCTGTCTTATATCACCATTTTTTTTATCTAATGGTAAATGATCTGATATATTTTCTTTTGCCAAAAGGTAATTATAACTATGAAAGGCAGCCAAACTTGTTCTAGTTTTTATTATTAAATTATCTAATTTTTCTAATTCTGATATTTCATTCATTAACCATTCATTTGATTTTTGATTATCTATTATAAAATTTTTATTATTTTGATAAATTGTGGATCCACCAAGTATATTTTTATCCTCAATTAAGATTGTCTTTAAATTATTTTTTGCTGCTATTTTAGCTGATATAATACCTGAAATCCCACCTCCAATAACTAATACATCACAATGCTCATGTTTATGGTCATATATGTCTGGATCTGGTTGTGAGGGTGATTTGCCAAGGCCTGCAGACAATCTTATTAATGGTTCATAAATTTTTTTCCAAAAACTTTTAGGCCACATAAAAGTCTTATAATAAAAACCTGCCGGTATAAATGGTGATATTAAGTTATTAATTCCACCTACGTCAAAGTTAAGACTTGGCCAACAATTTTGACTAGATGCTCTCAACCCTTCGTAAAGTTCTATTTCTGTAGCTCTTACATTTGGTTCTGTTAAATTTGTATCAGCATTTATTTGGCATATTGCGTTTGGCTCTTCAGACCCACATGACATTATACCTCTTGGACGGTGATACTTAAAACTTCTGCCAACTAAATGAATTCCATTTGATAGAAGTGCTGAGGCTAGGGTATCACCCTCAAAACCATGATATTTTTTACCGTCAAAAGTAAATGAAACAGTTTTTGTTTGATCAACAAATCTTGTTTTATTAATTCTATATTTGGTCATTTAAATTACAGGTGGTTTTTCTCCCATTTTATAAACTGCATGTATTTTGTCATTTGATGTGTCCCTAACCATATTAAACCATTTTCTACATCCATGAGCATGGTTCCATCTTTCAAATTGAGCACCTTTAATATTCTTTCTCATAAATAAATATTCTGCCCATTCATCATCACTTAACTCTGTAGGTTGTTTGGGCCTTTCAATGTGTGCCTCGCCACCACATGAAAACTCACTTTGGTCTCTTTCTCCACAATATGGGCAATTTATTACAAACATTAGTGTGCTACAGCAGCTGCACCATGTTCATCAACAAGATCTCCACTTACAAATCTGTTTAGATTAAATGCTGCATTTAATTTGTGTGGCTCATCATTAGCAATTGTGTGAGCAAATAAATCACCAGATCCAGGTGTTGCTTTAAAACCTCCTGTACCCCAACCACAGTTAAAATAAAGACCTTTTATATTTGTTTTACTAATGATCGGGCTTGCATCCGGGCAAATATCAACAATACCACCCCATTGTCTTAACATCTTCATTCTACTAAAAATAGGGTACAACTCTAATATAGCTTTTAGTGTGCCTTCTACCACATCATGACTTCCTCTTTGTGTATATGATATGTATTCATCTGTTCCAGCTCCAATTACTAATTCTCCTTTATCAGATTGACTAACATAAGCATGTACAGCATTAGACATTACTACTGTATCTATTATTGGCTTAACTGGTTCTGATACTAATGCTTGTAATGGTTTGCTCTCAAGTGGTAATTTTAAGCCTGCCATATTTGCAATCACACTTGAGTGGCCTGCTGCTACAACACCAATTTTTTTTGTTTTTATAAATCCTTTTGTAGTCTCAATTCCTTCAACTTGATCTCCTTTTCTTTTTATTCCTTTAACTTCACAATTTTGAATTATATCCACTCCCATCGCATCTGCACCTCTTGCATAACCCCATGCAACAGCATCATGTCTTGCAGTACCAGCTCTTCTTTGTAAAGTTCCACCAAGTACAGGATATCTTATATCTGGAGAAGTATTTATTATTGGACAAAATTCCTTTACTTGTTTTGTGTCTAACCAAACAGCATCAATTCCATTTAACCTATTTGCATGAGTTCTTCTTTTTAAATCTCTAACATCTTGAAGGTTATGTGCTAAATTCATAACTCCACGTTGACTAAACATTATATTATAATTTAATTCTTGAGATAAATTTTCCCAAATTTTTAAAGCATGATCATACAATCCAGCGCTTGCATCCCATAAATAATTTGATCTTATGATTGTTGTATTTCTCCCAGTATTACCACCACCAATCCAACCTTTTTCTAAGACTGCAATATTTTTAATGTTATGTTTTTTTGCAAGATAGTATGCTGTTGCTAGTCCATGTCCTCCACCTCCAACAATTATAGCCTCATATTCTTTTTTAGGCTCAGGGTTGCCCCAAGCTTGTTTCCAGTTTTCATGCTGTGAAAAAGCATTTTTTATCAGTGAAAAAATAGAATATTTATTATTCATTTTAATTGTTTACTTTATAAAATAATTATTATCAATAATCTTAGAATTAACAACTATGTAAAAATGATTTAAATAATGCTCATAACAAATAAATATTTGATCAGACTTTCAACGTTTTTGTTGGTTATTTTAATTCTTCAGCCACCTTTTAACACATGGGAAAAAATAATCTTATTAAGTTTAAGCTCATCTATAATTTTTTTCTCAGATATTAAAAAATATAGTATTAAAAGCAGTACAGTTTTAATTTTATCTTTTATCATAATTTTTATTTCACAAAATTTATTTTCAAGAAATTATCTAATAGCAAATCATATTGTTTTACCACTATATGCCAGTAATGATCATGATTATATCAAAGATAATTTCCCTGAAGAATTAGAAAAAAAATTAAAATTTGAACTAAAAAAAATGTTATTTGATGACAATTCATTGAAAGATGTTCCTCAACCAGGATCAAATAAATTTTCAACACTTCATAATAAATATGCTTTTCAAGCTGAAAATATTTGGACAGATATCAATGAGGGTAAATATATAATGATAAAAAAAAAAATTAATTTTTGGGATCTAGGACCATCTGCTCTCAATGAAATTAACTTAAATATTGTTAACTACAATAAAACGAGTTACAAAAATAACGTAGTTTTTCCTGTTTTATATAAAATTAATTTTTTAAAAAATTATGATAAATCAACATTATGTTTTAGTGGTAACTTATATTATGAATCTAATAATAATTTTATTTTTCATGATGACAAAAAAAATCAATGTATAATTATTAATTATAAAACAGATTATTATTTATTAGACTACAAAAGAGATCTTGAACTTCAGGTAAAAGCTAATTTATTTTATGACAATAACTATTTATTTTTTTATACGTTAACAATCATCTTATTATTAATTATTATTTTAATAATTTATAGAATTAAATTTTTTTATTTAATTACATCAATTTCTTTTTTTTTAGTTTTATTTTTATATTTAAAATTTAGTCCAAATACTATTTCTGGCTTTTCTGAAACTTTTTATTTTGCAAGACTTAATGATGGATTAATTCATTATGGTTATGCAAGGATAATGGCAAACCATTTTGTTTTAGGAAATTTCTATGAGGGATTAAAAGGTGCTGCAGATGTTTTTTATTTTATGCCTTTAACTAGATATTTTAATACATTATTATTTATTTTATTTGGTGATAATGTATTGGGCAGTCTTTTTATAATTTCATTTTTTCCTATATTAATCCTTAAATTTCTAAATTTATTTTTTGATGATAAAACAACTAAATATTTTGTTATAATATTTATTTTTTGTCCAATTTTTGAGTCCTTAGGCTTTACAATGATAAATTATATTAATTTTACCGTTGATGGATATGGAGAAGGTTTGTGTTATTTTTTCTTAATACTACTTTCATTTTTTTATTTTAAAAACGATGAATATAAATCTAAATTTTTTCTAATTGGTGTTCTTTCTTTCATGGTTATTGGTATTAGACCTAATTATATTGCGTTAATTTATCCTTTAATTATAGGATATATACTTTATCTATTTTTGAATAGACGCATTATAGCTGAAACTTACAAAAAAATATTTCTTTTAATTTTTGGAGCTTCTTTAGTTCTTTTGATACCCATTCACAATTATGTTTATTCTAATGAATTTGTTTTATTAGTTAAAAATACTAGTCTAGTAAATAATCTTCAAATAAATTTACATGACTATTTTGAATTTTTCTCAAACCTCTTTTTGTCAAATCAAAACGAACTAAATTATAACAAGGTTATTAAACATATTAGTCACTATATCAAAATATATGAATTATGGTTTATGATTATTCTTTTAAATTTATTCACAGTATTTTTCTTTAAAATACATTCTAAATTTAAAATTTTATCTATATCCTTGATCTTAATGCATAGCACATTCTTATTTTTTAAGGGTGATGCTAGATACTCAATGGGCACATGGACTCTATCATTTATAGTTTTTATTTATATGTTTAAAGAAATATACTATCCTTTTATCAAGAAAAATTTTTTAATAAAAAAACTTAATTAGAATAATTTGGTCATTGATATATTTTAATAAGTCTTATAAAATAGTTAATTTAGGAAGAGTGGGTGAGTTGGCTTAAACCAGCAGTTTGCTAAATTGCCGAAGGAGCAATCCTTCCAAGGGTTCGAATCCCTTCTCTTCCGCCATTAATTTTTTAATATAAACTTTTATTCTCAAAAAAATTAGTTAAATATATAGGTTTTTGAGATAGGATATATCTATACACATTATAATTTTCTAAAACTCGCTGTACATAATTTCTAGTTTCTTTGAATTTAATAAGCTCAATCCAATCAACATAATCAATCTGTTTTTTTTGAGGATCTTTGTTAATTTTTTTCCAATACTTTACTCTTTTAGGGCCAGCGTTGTAAGCAGCCATTGCAAAAGGGTAGGAGCCTTTATATTGGGTTATCAATCCTGCAATGTAATGAGATCCTAAATTAATATTATATTCAGGATCTGTGGTTAATTTAGATTTAGAATAACCAAGCTTTGCTTGTTTTGATACAGTCTTAGCCGTATAAGGCATTAATTGCATCAACCCCTGAGCACCAACTCTACTCCTAGCGGATGTATCAAATTCACTTTCTTGTCTGATAATAGATAATATTAATGCTGGATCAGGAATTTTTCTTCCACCAACAAACTTTGGTACACTCATTATCGGATAATTAAATTGGTTGTGAAACCTTTTTTGATATGAGGCAATTTTAGAAACTTGTATAGCAAAATCAAAACGTGATATATTTGAAGCTAATTTAGCAGCTAAAGCCTCACTGCCTTTTTCTACATTATCATTTGCGAGAAATCTTAGTATATGTTTTGTGTATTTATCTTTATTTAAATAATCAAGCAGATCAACAATTGCGACAAGTTTCTTTGAGTAAAACACTTGCTCATAATCATCATCTACAAACATTAATTTGTCTAATTCAAATTTCTCTTGAGGTTTAACTTTCATGTGTGAGAGCTGACCATAATATGTTGTTAAATATTTTGTTCCTTCAAAAAACCATTTATTTGAGTTTTCTTTATCACCAATTTTTTTATAAGTTTTACCCAACCAATACGCACCTCTAGATAAGCTAATTGGGTAGCTAACATTCTTATAAAAATTTAAAAAATGCTTTTCTGCCTGTTGTGCATTATTTAAAAAACTAAGTGCTATCCATCCACTCATCCACTCAGCTTCTGCATACTCTGCACCTTCTGTCATTGCGTGATTTGAAACAATTCTATACGCCATTTTATATTTTTTTTTATAAATTAAGGATCTTCCTATTATTGACCTTTCTTTCCACCATTTATCTGGTCTTACTAAATATTCTTTAGTGTTTTTTATTTTATTAAGAATTTCTAATGAACTATCAACGCGTCCTTTTTTTCGTCTCCATTTTAATCGATCATAATTTAAACCAACATCATTTTTAAATTTTTTTGGTACTTTTTTAATCGCATCATCAACTCCATATCCTCTGCTTATTAATATTTGTCTTGCTGTATAAAGTAATTGGTACTCACTAGGTAGGTATCTAATAACCCTTTTAAGATCCCAATGTTTGCCTTCCCAAGCATAATAATCTGCTCTATTTATATAATCAGAGGTATCTAGAATATTTTTAAATTTTTTTCTGAAATATTTTAAATTTTTTGTATTTAGATCTGCATTTGTAAAACCTTCTTTAATTAATCTTATCCCATCACCAGACTTTCCAGTCTTAATTAAACTTTCTCCTAACATCATTTTACCATATCCACTTAATGGCTTATTACTTTGAAACCAATTAATTATTTCCGTAGGAGAATGGTTTTGTAAGTTTATTTTGTGTTCAGCAAGATATTTAATTCTGTTAAATCTCGGATAATCTTTAACTCTTTCTATAAACTTTTTATATTCAGAAAAGGTTACTTTGTTTCCTGACGTAAGAAGATGTCTCCACTCTATGAAATCATATATCGATTGAGCCCTTGCTTTTTTTGCAGTATTTTTTGCATCTTTCCAATTAGATTTTTCCATAAATCTAATTGCTTGTTTTGCAAATTCAAAATCTCTTTCACTGTAATATCTTGTTTTTTTTAACAGTTCTTAATGTTTGTTTTTTTACAATAAGCGGTTTTTTTGGGGGTAACAGAATTCCAAAGATCTCTTTAGGTAAATCTTTATCATCTTTTAAACTTTGTTTTTCATTAAATGTTCCAGGTTTAAGTGGAGGTACTACTATCAGACTTTTAATCGCAGGTTTTTTCTTAGGTATTATTATTTCATTCGAATATGATGATTGAAAAAAGCTTAAAAAAAATATAGTTGTTAATAGTAATGTAGATTTTCTAAAAATCATTTTTAATAACTTATGATATAAATATTTATGTTTAAAGGTTCAAATGTAGCTTTAGTAACACCATTTAAAGGCGATAGCCTTGATGTGGAAACTTATATAAAAATTATTAATTTTCATTTAGAAAATGGAACAAATGGACTCGTGCCAGCAGGTACAACCGGTGAGTCTCCAACTCTTTCACATAGAGAACATGAGAAAGTTATAGAGCTATGCATACAAGAAGCTAAAGGAAAAATTCCTGTAATTGCAGGCACCGGATCAAATTCTACTACAGAAGCTATATCACTGACAGAACACGCTGAAAAAGCTGGAGCAGACGGGGCCTTGATAGTGACACCTTATTATAACAAACCCACTCAGGAGGGTTTATATCAACATTACAAGGCTATAAATGACAAATGTGGCATACCAATCATAATTTATAATATTCCTGGCAGATCAGTTATTGATATGACAGTAGATACTATGGCAAGATTATTTGAACTTAAGAACATTGTTGGTGTTAAAGATGCAACTGGCGATTTGAATAGAGTAGATGAGACTTTCAAAAAAATTGGTAATGAATTTATCCAACTAACAGGTGAGGATGGTCTTGCTTATGAATATAATAAAAGAGGTGGCGTAGGGTGTATTTCTGTTACAGCCAACATAGCTCCTAAAATGTGTTCTGATATGCAAAAATTTTCAAAATCACAGAATAACGATGAGCAAAAAAAGGCTAAAGAGATAGATAAAAAACTTCAACCTGTTCATAAATCTTTGTTTATTGAGAGCAATCCATCACCAGTTAAATACGCAGCTAAATTGATAGGTCTATGTGATGATAATGTGAGATTACCTTTGGTAACAGTTTTAGATGAAACAAAAGCTGAGGTTAAAAAAGCTCTTATATCTGCCGAATTAATTAATGAATAAAAAAACCACTCCTGGTTTAAAAATTATTACAATTAATAGAAAAGCATCTTTTAATTATTTTTTTAAAGAGATATTTGAAGCAGGTATAGTTTTAAAGGGCTCTGAAATAAAATCAGTAAGATCAGGTAAAATTAATATAGCAGATTCTTATGCTGTCGATAAAGATGGTGAAATTTTTTTGATTAATTCTCATATACCTATTTATAAACAAGCTAGTTATTCAAATCATAACCCTTACTCTGAAAGAAAACTTTTATTAAATAAAAAAGAAATTAATAAAATTATTGGTAGAATTCATGAAGATGGTTTGACTATTGTACCAACAAAAATGTATTTCAAAAAAGGTAAGGCAAAATTAGAGATTGCAGTAGCCAAAGGTAAAAAACAATTTGATAAAAGACTGATAAAGAAAACAAGAGACTGGAACCGTGAAAAAGCAAGATATATTAGAAAATCAAGTTAATTTTGTATACTTGTCATTAGGTTCTAATCTTGGAGACAAGAAAAATAATCTAAATAAAAGTATAGATTTAATCCAAAAAGAGGAAATTTTTATAAAGAAAAGATCAAAATTTTATAGCACAAAATCTTGGCCAAATGAAAATTTTCCAAATTTTATTAATTCTATCATATTGATTGAGACAAAATTAAATATAATCGAATTATTTTTAAAAATTAAAAAAATTGAAAAAAAATTGGGCAGAAAAAAGTCAAAAAGAAATCATCCAAGAATATGTGATATTGATATAATTGATTATAATGGTGAAATAATCCATAGAAAACTTGGAAATCATAAACTCAATATTCCTCATAAAAGAATGCATAATAGAAATTTTGTTCTGTTTCCTTTATATGAATTAGATAAAGATTGGGTTCACCCTAAACTTAATAAAAATATAGTCATTTTAATGTCAAATTTAGCCTCAGATCAGTTATTGGGTATTAAAATTGCTCAATAAAATGATATAAATAGTAATGCTTAAATCTGAAGAATTAATTAATAAGGTAAAAAATTATAACAAGTTTCTTAATCCAGAAACTTTATCAAAAGCCTATGATTTTGCTTTAAAGGCCCATGAAAAACAAAAAAGAGATGAGGGCTCACCTTATATTATTCACCCGATAGCAGTTGCAAATATTTTAACTGAGTTAAAACTAGATAGTGCAACTATAGCTACTGGTTTACTTCATGATACAATAGAAGATACTCATGCAACTTATAATACAATAGTAGCAGAATTTGGAAAAGAGGTCGCTGATTTAGTTGATGGTGTTACCAAAATTTCTGAATTTGAAAATCAAGCAATATCAAACTCCAAAGCAGAAAATTTTAGAAAATTAATATTAGCAACATCAAAAGACATCCGAGTTTTACTTGTGAAAATCGCTGATAGACTACACAATATGCGTACCATTAAAGTTGTTGATAAAGAAAAGCAAATTAGAAAAGCAAAAGAAACAATGGAAATTTATGCGCCACTTGCAGATAGAATGGGCATGCATCGTATAAGAGATGAATTAGAAGACCTTTCTTTTGAAGTTTTAAATGAAGATGCAAGAAAATTGATAAAAGACAGATTAGATAAAATTAAAGAAAATAATCTAATTAACTTTAATAATATTTCTGATGAGTTTTTTGAAATTCTTAAAAACAAAAATATAGAACCAAAAATAGTTGGAAGAGAGAAAACTCCTTTTTCAATTTGGAGAAAAATCCAAAAAAAAAGAACCTCTCTTGAACAAATAACAGACATTATTGGGTTTAGAATTATTTTAGATAATATTGATGATTGTTATAAAGCTTTAGGAATTTTCCATAGTAAATGGAATTGTATACCAGGTAAATTTAAAGATTATATTTCATCTCCAAAAATCAATAAATATCAATCATTACACACAGCTATTATTGGACCAAATAAAAGACCAATTGAAATCCAGTTAAGAACAAAGCAAATGCATGAATTTGCAGAAAGAGGTATTGCTTCTCACTGGAAATATAAATCATCAGAAAAATTTAATTCTTTAACTTGGAAGGAGTATGATTGGTTAGCAGATTTAGTTGAAATTATTGATAAAAATGAGAATCCAGATGACTCTTACGAATATACAAAACTTCAAATGTTTCAAGAAAACGCCTTTTGTTTCACACCAAAAGGATCAATTATAAAACTACCTAAAAATGCTACACCAATAGATTTTGCCTATGCGGTCCATACTCAAATTGGAGATGCTGCTGTTGGTTGTGAAATAAATGGAAATGAAAGCGCTTTGCAATCTATATTAAGAAACGGGGATGTAGTTAAGATTATCACCTCTAAAAAAGCTTCCCCCTCATTACATTGGTTAACGAGCACCAAAACAGGGAAAGCTCGTGCTGCAATTAGACGTTATTGGCAGTACCGTGAAAACAAAAAACCGATTAAGGAAAAAAGATATAATACTACACTTTGGATTTCTTTGCCTGACGAACCTGGAAAAATGGGCGATGTAACAACCATGATTGGTGAAAACTTTGTTAATATTTCAAGTGTAGAGATGGTAGAAAAACTCAATGGAAGGATTAATTTCAAATTTAATTTAATCATACATGACCTTAAGAACTTTACAAAATTGATAAGTGAACTAAAACAAAAAGAATATAAATTTAAAATTATAAGACACAAAAATAAAAAATATGCTTTCTTTAAAAAACTCTTTAGCAGTTTTAAGAAAAACTAATGCTTTGTTAGATGGACATTTTGTATTGTCATCTGGATTACATTCACCTTCTTATGTGCAATGTGCAAAATTATTAAGCTTTCCAAACAAATCTGAAAAATTTACAAAATCTTTAGCAAGTAAAATAAAAAAAACATTTAAAAATATTGATTTAATTCTTTCACCAGCGATGGGTGGAATTGTAATTGGTTATGAAATCGGGAGAGTTTTAAAAAAAGAAACAATTTTTTGTGAACGTGTTGAGGGAAATTTTAAGTTAAGAAGAGGTTTTTATATTAAAAAAAAATCAAGAGTTTTAATTATTGAAGATGTTATAACTACAGGAAAATCAAGTTTAGAGTGTGCTAAATTAATAAAAAAATCTGGTGCAATTTTATTAGGATTCGCGTGTTTAATTGACAGATCTAATAAGCAAACTTTAAAAATAAAAAGAAAGAATATAATTTCACAAGTAAAATTAAAAATTCCAACTTTTAAAGAAAAAAACATTCCAGAAAGTTTAAAAAAAATTCCAATTACCAAACCCGGAAGTAGATTTTTAAAATGAAAAAGAGGCTGGGGGTTAATATAGACCATGTTGCAACGTTGAGAAATGCTAGAGGCGAAAAACATCCTGATCCCTATACTATAGCTTTAGATGTTTTAAAGGCTGGCGCAGACTCTATTACAGTTCATTTAAGAGAGGATAGGCGTCATATTAATGATATGGATTTAAAAATTCTCTCATCAGATAAATCAATCCCCATTAATTTGGAAATAGCTTCAGACCTAAAAATTGTTAAAATTGCACTTAAAAATAAACCTTCTTTTATTTGTCTTGTACCTGAAAAAAGAAATGAAATTACCACAGAAGGAGGATTAAATTTAAAAAAAAATAAAAATAAAATCAAAAAAATATTAGAAATTTTTAATAGAAATAATATTAGAACTAGTTTATTTATAAATCCTTCTCTGCAAGATATTAAATTATCAAAAATTTTAGGAAGCAAATGTATAGAAATACATACAGGTAAGATTTCTAACCAAATAAAACAAAAAAAAAATTATACTAAAGAGCTAAATAAAATAAAAAAATGTGCCACTTATGCAAAAAATATAGGTTTAGAGGTTCATGCTGGACATGGTATGGATTATAAGACAACAAAAATACTAAATAAGATAAAACAAATAGAGGAATTTAATATAGGCCATTTTATAATTGGAGAGTCTGTTTCACACAGCATTTCAAAAGTAGTTAAACAATTTATTAAAATATTAAGATAATGCATATAATAGGGAATGGTGTTGATATTATTAAAAACAGTAGAATAAATAATTCATTAAAAACCAAGGGTTTTTTAAATAGAATTTTTACAGAAAAAGAAATTCAACAAGGAACAAAATTAAAAAATAAAATTAATTTTTATGCAAAAAGATTTGCTGCAAAAGAGGCATTTGTTAAAGCAATTGGAACTGGCTTTAGGTCAGATATAAATTTTATAGATATTGAAATTAAGAATTATAAGAATGGAAAGCCATATATTTCACTATCAAAAAAATTAAACAATTTTTTGCAAAAAAAATTCAAAATACAAAAATATAAAGTCTTTTTATCACTTTCTGATGAAAAAGATTATTCAATAGCGTTTGTTGTTATAGATAAAAAAATATGAAAAAAATAATAATTGAAAATCTTAAAACTATAATTTATGCACTACTCATTGCAGTTTTAATTAGATCAATTTTGTTGCAACCTTTTTATATTCCTTCATCGTCAATGGAGCCAAATTTATTAGTTGGGGATAGACTTTTTGTAACTAAATTCACATATGGTTTTAGCAAGCATTCTTTCCCATTTAGTCCACCTATTTTTGAAAATCGTATTTTTACCGATAATCCTAAAAGAGGTGATGTTGCTGTATTTAAAACGCCGGCCGATAATAGAACCGACTATATAAAGCGTGTTATTGGTTTACCAGGTGATACAATTCAATTTATTAATGGTGATCTTTACCTAAATGGTAATCAAATTTTAAAAACAATTAAATCAAAAAATATCACTAATTATTGTGGTAAATCAAAAATAAAAGTTAACACATTTGAGGAAAAACTTCCAAACGGTAAAGTTTATTTGGCATCATACAGAACAGATATTACTTTTGCTAACACGGATAAATACCTAGTGCCAAAAGACCATTTATTTTTCTTAGGAGACAATAGGGATTGCTCAAAAGATAGTAGATTTTTATCTGAAGTTGGATATGTCCATAAAAATAATCTTGTGGGAAAAGCTCAAATCTTATTTTTTTCATCAGATCCATTTGTAGGAAGTATTGTTAAATTTTGGAATTGGAATGAAATATTAAGGTTAAATAGATTTTTCAAATTGATTGATTAATTATGAACTCTATTAAAAGACTTCAAAAAAAAATTAAAATAGATTTCAAAAATGAAAAAATACTTTTGCAAGCAATTACTCATAAAAGTTTTGATCCAAATAATAATTATGAAAATCTTGAATTTTTAGGTGATAGAGTACTCGGACTTGTTGTTTCAAAAAAATTATATGAACTTTATCCAAATGAAAAAGTAGGGTCTTTAGATAAAAAATTAGCCTCATTGGTTAATAAAAATAAATGTTTAGAAGTAGGTAATTCATTAAGCCTCAAAGAATTTGTAATTACAGGCAATTCTAAGACGAGCAAAAACATTGTTGAAAATAAAATTATCTCGGATTGCTGCGAGGCATTAATTGGAGCAATTTATTTAGATAAAGGATTAGAAGTTTCTAAAAGTTTTATTCTTAAACTATGGAAAGATTTAATAAACGATGCAGAAACTACATTTGTTGATGCCAAAACACAACTGCAGGAATACTCTTTAAAAAATTTTAAAATATTGCCTATTTATAAATTAGTTTCTAACACAGGACCTAGACATAAGCCAAATTTTAAAGTTGGGGTAAGACTTAAAAATAGTACGTATATTTATGCAATAGGATCTTCAAAGAAAAATGCAGAGCAATCAGCAGCCTTAGAACTTCTTAAAAAAATTAAGCAAAAATGAATTGGCAAGATAAAGGATATTTATTGTCTTTGAATAAATATAATGAAAATTCATCAATAGCCGAATTTTATACTGAAAATAATGGAAAAATAGTTGGTGTAATTTTTGGATCAACTTCAAAAAAGATTAAGAGTTATTTGCTAATAGGTAATAAATTTCACATAAATTCGAAACTAAGAGAGGATGGCAGACTTGGTTATCTAAAGGTTGAGATTGATGAAATTAAGACGCCTGTTTATTTAGAAAATAAAAAAAAACTATTTTGTATTATATATTGTATGAATTTGATTAAAATTCTTACTGCTGAAAATGAAAATAATATTGAAATATATAATCTTTTAGAAAAATTATTCAAAATAATTGAACTTGATAATTGGCTTGTTGAATTTTTATATTTAGAGCTAAATATACTAAAGTCTATTGGATATGATATTAATTTTAAAGATTACGTGGTGGATAAAAATATTAACGGCCAAACCAAATATATTGTAGACTCAAGTCAAAAAATTATACCTAATTTTCTAATAGATAAAAATATTAGTCCTGAAAATATAAAAGATATATATAGTGGCTTTTCCATAGTTGGAGATTTTTTGGATAAAACAATCATCAAACCTAACAATAAAAATTATCCCTCCTCAAGAAATGATTTCGTTAATTTGTTAAAATAATTAAAGATCTACCTGATCAGCAAAATATGTTACAATACTATTTGCTCCAGCCCTTTTAAATGAAATAAGAGACTCTTTTATTGAAGCTTTATCTATTATTTTTTTATTAATTCCACTCATTATTAAACTGTATTCACCAGAAACTTGATATGCAAATACTGGTATTTTGAAATTATCTTTTACTTTTTTTATTATATCGAGATAGGGCATACCAGGTTTAACCATGACCATATCAGCACCTTCTTTTATATCTAATGAAACTTCCCTCAAAGACTCATCTGAATTTCTAAAATCCATTTGGTATGTTTTTTTATCACCTTTTAATAATTTTTTTGATCCAACAGCGTCTCTAAATGGCCCATAAAAGCTAGATGAAAATTTTACTGCATATGACAATATCTGCACATCATTTAAATTATTTTTATCCAGAGCTGATCGTATTTTACCAATTCTGCCATCCATCATATCTGAAGGTGCGATAACATCACATCCCATTTTTGCTTGTAGTACAGCTTGTTTAGTAAGTATTTCTAAAGTTTTATCATTTAGAATATTGCTTTTATTTAATAATCCATCATGGCCATGAGAAGTGTATGGATCTAGGGCCACATCGCACATAACACCAATTTTATTCTTAAATTTTTTTTTAATGATCTTTATTCCTCTGCAAACTAAATTGTCTGGATTTAAGGCTTCAGATCCTTTTTCATCTTTTTTTGTTGGACTTGTGTATGGAAATAAAGCAACCATAGGTATTCCTTTTTTTATTGCTTTACCTACAACTGTATTTAGTTTATCTACACTATATCTAAATACATTTGGCATAGATTTTATTGATTCTTTTTTATTTTTTCCTTCAATCAAGAAAATTGGCAGTATCAAATCACTATAAGATAAAGAACTTTCTTGAACTAATTTTCTAGACCAAGCATATTTTCTTGATCTTCTAAGCCTTAAATTTGGGTATTTACCTGTAATCATATTGTATTTTATTATGCGACAAAATCTATTATACAAATATATATATAAATGAGTAGAAAACAATCTTCATAATGAACAATAAAAATAAAATTGTAAATCTAAACTTACATAATCAAACTGATAGAGTTTTGGACTTTAGTGATTTTCAAAAACAAACTATACAATTCGATATTGACAAGCTTCAAGATGCTTATAATCAAATCATACAAATTAAAAAATTCGATGATGGTGGTGGTGTAACTAATTTTGGTGCAATTTCATTAACACAAATACCAGGAGACCCGGACTCAATAAAAGGAAGTAAAGCTCGTGGTGTTTATTGGACTAAACCAGATAAATCTGGAAAAGAAGTTTCAAGAGATGTGGATATAGACGAGTCTAAATACAGTGAATTCATAAGAGATTATGAAAATACTTATTTTAAAGAAGTTTATGATGTTCTTTCATCCAAATATAAATTAGGTAGAGTAAGAATTTTATTAAAAGAACCAAGATCTACATTAAGCTGGCATAGAGATCCAGAGCCTAGATTGCATATACCAATTATAACAAATCCAGGTTGCTTAATGGTTATCGATAATGTAGCTAAGCATATGCCTGCTGATGGATCAGTGTGGGTTACTAACAATACAAAATATCATAATGCATTTAATGGTGGTGAAGAAAATAGAATACACCTAGTTGCATGTGTTTTAGACTATAAATTTAATTAATTTGAAAAAAATCTATATCGCATCTGATCACGCTGGATTTAAGTTAAAAGAAAGTATAAAAAAAAATTTTTCTACAAAGTTTGATGTTTTAGATTTAGGACCAAAAAATTCAAATAAATCAGTAAACTACCCAGATTATGCCCATAAATTATCAAAAAAGTTAAAAAAAGAGGATGTTGGCATTTTAGTATGTGGTTCGGGTATGGGTATGGCAATGACTGCTAATAAGCATAAAAATATAAGAGCGGCATTATGTTATTCAATAAAAAACGTTAAATTATCTAGATTGCATAATGATGCAAATGTTATTACATTAGGAGAAAGGTTGATTAGTAGAAATTTAGCCTTTAAATGTATTAATGCATTCTTAAATACAAAGTTTGAGGGTGGAAGGCACTTAAAAAGAGTTAAAAAGATATAAATTTATGTCTAGTGAAACAAAATATTTAAACAGTGAGTACAAAGATTTTTTTGAAAAAAGCTTATTAGATAGCGATCCAGAAATTTATAAAGCTATTAATGATGAGTTGGTAAGACAACAAAATCATATAGAATTAATTGCATCTGAAAATATTGTATCTCAAGCAGTCCTTGAAGCTCAAGGTTCAGTATTAACAAATAAGTATGCTGAAGGATATCCAGGCAAAAGATACTATAATGGTTGTGAACATGTCGATGTTGCTGAACAATTAGCTATAGATAGACTTAAAGAATTATTCAACTGTAAATTTGCTAACGCTCAACCGCACTCTGGAGCTCAGGCAAACGGTGCTGTGTTTTTAGCTTTGTTAAAACCTGGTGATACTTTTATGGGAATGAGTTTGAATTCAGGAGGACATATTACTCATGGTTTAAAAATTTCAATGTCAGGTAAATGGTTTAATGCAATTGGATATGAAGTTGATAAAGAGTCTGAACTTATTGATTATGACAATGTTGAAAAACTTGCACTTGAACATAAACCTAAACTTATTATCGCTGGTGGTAGCGCTTATTCAAGAGTAATTGATTTTAAAAGATTTAGAGAAATAGCTGATAAAGTTGGAGCATACTTAATGGTTGACATGGCTCATTTTTCTGGTTTGGTTGCTGGTAAGGGATATCCAAATCCATGTGACTATGCTCATGTAGTTACATCAACTACTCATAAAGTATTTAGAAGTGCGAGAGGTGGAATTATATTAACTAATCACGAAGACTTATCTAAAAAATTTAATACAGCAGTTTTCCCTGGATACCAAGGAGGACCACTAATGCATATTATAGCTGCTAAAGCTGTTGGCTTTAAAGAGGCATTAAAACCTGAATTTAAAGATTATATAAAAACTGTTTTAGCAAATGCAAAAATTTTAGCTGAAACTTTAAAAAATAATGGTTTTAAAATTTATTCAGGTGGAACAGATACACATCTGATGTTAGTTGACTTAAGACCTTTTAATGTAAAGGGTAATGTTGCTGCAGAAAGCCTTTCTAGAGCTAATATAACATGTAATAAAAATGGTATTCCATTTGATAGTGAAAGCCCAATGATAACTTCTGGTATAAGACTTGGATCACAGGCTGCCACAACAAGAGGTTTTGGTTTAAAAGAGTTTCAAATAGTTGGTGATTTAATAACAAAAACAATAAAAGGATTGGCAGAAAATCCTGAAGATAACTCTAAGACTGAGGATGAGGTAAGAAAAGAAGTTGTTAGCTTATGTTCAAATTTTCCTATATATAAGCACTTAGGTTAGCTTAAGCTTATGATATGTCCTATATGTAAAAAAGGCGACACATCTGTTGTCGACTCAAGACCCACAGAAGATGGAACAACAATTAGAAGAAGAAGACTTTGTACATGTGGACAAAGATTTACAACTTTTGAAAGAGTTCAATTTAGAGAACTTACAGTAGTAAAGAAAAATGGTAGAAAATCATCTTTTGATAGAGAAAAACTTTCAAAATCTATTTATGTTGCTTTGAAGAAAAGACCAATTGATACTGAAACAACTGAAAAATTTATTTCAAAAATAAGTAGGGCACTAGAAGAATTAGGTCAAAGTGAGATATTATCAAATACAATCGGTACAATGGTTATGGAGGGACTAAAAGAACTCGACCCTGTAGCATATGTTCGATTTGCATCAGTCTATAGAAACTTCAGAGAAGAAAAAGACTTTGTTCAATTTGTGGATAGAATTGATGTCTTTAAAAAAAGATAATTATAAATCATCAGATAAAAAAATTATGAACTTCGCTATAAATTTAGCAGAGAATAATAAGTATTTAACTGGAACAAATCCATCAGTTGGTTGTGTAATTTTAAAAAATAATAAAATCTTATCTTTTGCAACGACTAATAATGGTGGAAGACCACATGCTGAAAGCATTGCCTTAAATAAAAATAGATCTAATAAAGGAACATCACTTTACTCGACACTTGAACCCTGTTCTCATCACGGAGAAACACCGCCTTGTACAAATGCAATAATAAAAAATAAAGTTAAGAGAGTTTATTATTCAATTGAGGATAAAGATTTACGAACTTTTAATAAAACTAAAAAAATTTTAAAGTCAAAAAAAATAGTTACAATATCAGGACTTCAAAAACAAAAGGTTAAGAGTCTCTACAGTGAATATAATTATATAAGATCTAAAAAGGCCCCATATATAATAGGAAAAATTGCAAGTTCTTCAAATGTAAATATTTTAAGAAACAGTTCTGCAATAACAAATGAACATTCAAGAAGTGTTTCACATATTTTAAGATTCCAAAATCATGCAATTTTAACATCTTACAAAACAATTAACACCGACAACCCTAAACTTACTTGTAGATTAAATGGATTGGAGAAATTTTCACCTACTGTAGTTGTAATCGATAAGAATTTGAAAATAAAAATTAATTCTTATGTAATTAAAAATTCAACAAAAAGTAAATTAATTGTATTTCATTGTTCTAAAAATATCTCAAAAATTAAATTGTTAAAAAACAGAGGTGTTAAGCTGATTTATCAAAATGTAAATAATAGCAAGAATTTTAATCTTAGAAAAATTACTCAAAAACTTTATACATTAGGTCTACATAGATTATTAGTTGAGACAGGCAAAGATTTAATGACTAATTTTCTTATTGAAAATTTATTAAATGAATTCTACTTCTTTAAAAGCGACAAAATAATCTCTAATAGAGATAGTATTAATATATCATCATTAGTAAAAATGATTAATAAAAACTATAAAAATAAAAAAAAAATAAACACATATTTAGATAAAGATATTCTTACTCACTATTATTAAAATGTTTAATGGAATTATATTTAATAAAGGTACAATTAACGGAATCAAAAAAAGAGCAAAGGGAGTTAATTTATTTATAAAATCTTCATTGAAAGTTTCGAATAAAAATCTTGGGATTTCAATTTCTTGTGACGGAGTTTGTCTTACTTTAATTTCTTATAAAAATAAGACTTTAGAATTTTATCTATCAAAAGAAACGTTGGCTAAATCAAAATTTAGAAATATTAAAATTGAAGATGAAATTAATTTAGAAAAACCATTAAAATTTGGTGATAATATTTCAGGGCATATCTGCCAAGGTCACGTTGATACAGTTTGTTCTGTAAAAAGTATTAAGAAAGTTGACAAATCAAATGTATTTGAATTTAAAATGACAAAATCACTTAAGAAACAATTAGTAGAAAAAGCCTCTATACTTATAAATGGAGTATCACTAACAATATCAAAAATAAAAAAAAATTCTTTTGAAATATGGATTATTCCTCACACATTAAAACTAACTAATTTAATTAAATTAAAAAAAAATGATTTGGTTAATGTCGAGATTGACATTATGTCAAAATATGTAAAAAAATTTATCAATGAAAAAAAGTAATTTTAGCTCAATAGAAAGTATAATTAAGACAGTTAAAAAAAATGGAATGTATATTCTTGTTGATGATGAGAGCAAACATGAAGAAATGGAAAACGAGGGTGATTTAGTAATTTCAACATCAGCTGTTAATCCTAATCATATTAATTTCATGGCCAAACATGCAAGAGGATTAATTTGCTTAGCAATGGATAATGCACAATCAAAAAAAATTGGATTAACTTTGGCTTCACCAATAAATCAATCCAGAAGCAAAACTGCATTTACTTACTCTATAGAAGCTAAAAAAGGTGTTACAACAGGTATATCAGCTTATGATCGTGCTAGAACAATTAAAGCTGCATCAAATAAAAATGCAAAAAAAAATGATATTGTATCTCCAGGACATGTTTTTCCAGTTATAGCAAGAGACGGAGGCGTACTTGTTAGAGCAGGACACACTGAGGCTTCGGTTGATATATCAAAACTTGCTAAAAAAAATAATTCAGCTGTTATTTGCGAAATTATGGCAGATGATGGAAAAATGGCATCAGGCAAAACATTATTTAATTTTGCTAAAAAACATAAACTTAAAATAGGTAAAATTGAAGATTTAATTGCTTATAGGTTAAAAAGAGAGAAACTTATTAAATTAAAAAAAACTTCCTCAATAATTGTTCAAAAACAAAATTTTAAAATAAAAGTATTTGAAAATGTGCTTGATGGATCAGAAAACTTTGCATTGATAAAAGGAACCCTAAAGAAAGGAGTTGTTCCTAGACTAAGAGTAATATCATCTAATGTAGTTCAAAATTATTTAATTAATCAAAAACTACCAAATTCATTTGATAAAACAATCTCATATTTTAAAAAATATAATAATTGTGTTCTTGTATTTATAAGAGACCCTAATTTAAAATCAGTAACTCAAACACTTAAACAGTATAAAAGTAAAACTTTTTATAAAAAAGGGCATGACAAATTGATTAGAAACTATGGTATAGGAGCTCAAATTATTAAATCTTTAAATATTAAAAATATGATACTTGTTACTAGATCTAAAAAAAAAGTGATAGGTTTAGAAGGTTATGGAATAAAAATTAAAAAACAAGAAATTATAAAGTGAAAAAAAAAATTCTAATTGTTGTTGCAAATTATTATGAAAATATTGCCAGGTCTTTATTAAACAGTGCAATAAATAAAATTAAAAATAAGTGTAGTATAAAGGTGATTAATGTACCTGGTGCATTTGAGATACCTGTAACAATATCAAAAAATTTAAATAAATTTAATGGATTCATTGCTTTAGGATGTGTGATTAAAGGTCAAACTCCTCATTTTGATTTTATATCAAAAGCAACTACTGATGCATTAATGACATTATCAATTACATCTAAGAAACCTGTAGGGAATGGTGTAATTACCTGCTTAAACAAAAAACAAGCATTTGCACGTAGCAGGAAAGGTTCAGAAGCTGCCGAGGCAGTTTTGTCTGTTCTATCTCAATAAATTATGACAGTTCAATTTTCACCACAAAGAAATCCTAGAGTAATAATAATACAAAAACTCTATGGAAAACTTTTTAATAATGAGGAAAATATAACTTTTCCTAAGCATAGATTTAAAAAGTTTATAAAAGATATTGTGAATGGAACTATCGAGAGAGAAGAGTTAATAAATACAGAAATTAATAATCATTTAGAACAAGATTTAAAAATTAAAAATATGGACAAAGTTTTTCAAATTATAATTAAAAGTGCAATTTTTGAATTCCTATATAAACCAAATACTTCAATCAAAATTATTATTAATGAATATCTGAAAGCATCAAATTTTTTTATTGATGACTCACAAACTAAATACTTAAATGCTTTATTAGATAAAATTTCAAAAAAAATTAGAATTAGCAATGAATGAATTTACTATAATTCAAAAGTACTTTAAAAAATTAACTTATAATAACCCATCAGCATTAGAACTAAATGATGACGTTTTTTTTGATAAAAAACATAACGTAGTTGTTTCCACTGATACTTATGTGGAAGGCATTCATTTCCTAAATTTTAAGAATCCTGATTTAGTAATAAAAAAAATAGTAAGATCTTCAATATCAGATTTATATTGCAAGGGTGTAAAACCAAAATTCATTTTTATAGGTGCTAGTGGAAACAATAATTCTTTTTCAAAAAAAAATCTCAATATTATTTATAAAAGTCTTAAAGAAGAACAAAAGAAATATGATCTTAAACTATCTGGTGGAGATACTACAAAGTCAAATAAAACAATCTTTACAATAATATCATTAGGTTATTCAAAAAAAATAGTTCAAAGAAATAAATGTAAGGATGGTGATGACCTATATGTAACTGGAAACATTGGTGATAGCTATTTAGGATTACAAATTTTAAAGAGAAATATTCTATTAAATAAAATAAAGTATAACTATTTTATTAAAAAATACTATTTACCCGACTTGCCTACTAAGATCAGCTGGAATCTTTTAAACTTTGCAAATTCCTCAATCGATATTTCTGATGGTTTATTTGGAGATTTGAATAAGTTAATCTATAAAAGTAAATTATTTTACAAAGTTGAACTAAATAAAATTCCAATTTCAATAAATTTGAAAAAATATCTCTCTAAATCAAAAAAAAAGAAGATCAATTTCATTTCAAAGGGTGATGACTATCAAATTTTATTTACATCTCCAAAGTCAAAGAGAAATTATATTCAAAAATTTTTCAAAAAGATGAATCAAAAAGTAACACTAATTGGCAATTTAACCAAAGATGCAAAAAATAATGAAATTATTGACGGTGATAAGCGAATAAAACATACATTTAATGAAGGATATTCGCACAATTTCTAACAAAGTTAAATATTGCGTTTTATATCATATTTTGTATTACATGTTTTTCATAACTTTAATTAACAAAGGAACCAATGAACACATCAACTGAAACAATAATGTATTATATTATAGCGGCTGGAATATTATCCATCGTTTACGGTTTTATAACAGGAAGAAATATTTTAAATTCAAGCTCAGGTAATGCTAAAATGCTTGAAATCGCATCTGCAATTCAGGAAGGTGCTAGAGCATACTTAAACAGACAGTACAAAACTATTGCAATTGTTGGTATTGTAGTTCTAATTGTTATTACAATTTTGTTCAGTCCTTTAGTTGGATTAGGTTATTTCATCGGAGCTGCATTATCAGGTATTGCAGGTTACGTAGGTATGATTGTATCTGTCCAAGCAAACGTTAGAACTGCTGAAGCATCAAGAAAAAGTTTAGCTAGTGGTTTATCAATTGCATTTAAATCAGGTGCTGTTACTGGTATGTTAGTAGCTGGATTAGCTTTACTTGCAATAGCTGTATATTATTATTTTTTAGTAAAAAATGGAGTTGATGAGAGAGAGATAGTTAATGCTTTAGTTGCATTAGGCTTTGGTGCTTCATTAATCTCAATTTTTGCAAGACTGGGTGGAGGAATTTTTACAAAGGGAGCAGACGTTGGCGCTGATTTAGTAGGTAAGGTTGAAGCTGGTATACCTGAGGACGATCCAAGAAATCCAGCTGTCATAGCTGATAATGTTGGTGATAATGTTGGAGATTGTGCAGGTATGGCAGCGGATCTTTTTGAAACTTACGCTGTCACTATTGTTGCTACAATGGTTCTTTCATCTATATTTTTTGTAAATGATTTTAATATGATGATCTATCCTTTAGCAATTGGCGGTGCTTGTATTTTAACGTCAATTCTTGGAACTTTTTTTGTTACTCTTGGCAGTGATAAAAATATTATGAAAGCAATGTATAAAGGATTTGTGATAACAGCTATTAGCTCATTGGTAATTCTATTTCCAATAACCAAGCATGTTATAGGCTTTACTACGGAATATGTAGCTAATGGAAAGTCATTCAATGGTTTAAGTCTTTATTTTTGTGGAATCATTGGTTTAGTTATAACAGGATTAATAATTTGGATTACAGAATATTATACGGGAACTGATTACAGACCTGTTAAAAGTGTTGCTCAATCATCAACAACAGGACATGGTACAAATGTTATTCAAGGTTTAGCTGTTTCTATGGAGGCTACTGCTGTTCCGGCATTAATAATTGTTGGTGGTATTTTATGGACTAACCATATAGCAGGCCTTTATGGTATTGCTATTGCTGTAACTACAATGCTTGCACTAGCAGGTATGGTTGTTGCTTTAGACGCTTATGGGCCCGTTACAGATAATGCTGGTGGTATAGCCGAAATGTCAAATCTTCCTAAAAATGTTCGTAAAACTACAGATGCCCTCGATGCAGTTGGAAATACAACTAAAGCTGTAACTAAGGGTTATGCAATAGGTTCTGCAGGTCTTGGTGCATTGGTTCTTTTTGCGGCATATACAGAAGATATTAAACATTTTTCAAAAGTTGCAGGGTCTAATCTAGAAGGTATAACAGTTACTTTTGATTTGTCTAATCCATACGTAGTTGTTGGACTTCTTATTGGTGGTATGCTTCCTTATCTATTTGGATCAATGGGTATGCAAGCCGTAGGTAGAGCAGGAGGAGCTGTTGTGATAGAAGTAAGAAGACAATTTAAAAAAATACCTGGAATTATGAAAAGAAAAGCCAAACCTGATTATGGTAAGCTTGTTGATTTGCTAACAAAGGCTGCAATCAAAGAAATGATAATACCATCATTATTACCCATTTTATCTCCTATTGTTTTATATGTGGTAATTTATTTTATAGGTGGACAAGTAGCAGCATTATCATCTCTTGGAGCAATGTTGTTAGGAGTTATTATAACAGGACTGTTCGTTGCAGTTTCTATGACTGCAGGTGGTGGTGCCTGGGATAATGCAAAAAAATATATTGAGGATGGAAAATTTGGTGGTAAGGGCTCAGAAGCTCATAAAGCAGCTGTTACAGGTGATACTGTTGGTGATCCTTATAAAGATACTGCTGGTCCAGCAGTTAATCCAATGATTAAAATTACAAATATTGTAGCTTTGTTATTGCTCGCAGTAATTGCTGGTTAAGATATTTTTTTGAAGTTTTGTAAGTTATAGTTCCATAATTTAATATAATCCTCATTTAGAGAAGGATTGTCTCTACCTAAATGATAACTTAGTGTTGTTATCGGTGCGATACATATTTGCTTTTCATATATATCATGTAAAGGTTTTTCGAACGGATTATTCTCTTTCTCGCCTACCAATCTTATTTTATCTAAATATTTATTGAGAATTTTTTTCGAAAACATTATCGTTAATAATGTTTCTTTAACGCTACGCCATCTTAAATTATTTCCAAAGTATAAATTCGTATTGTACAAAGAATCATAATAGAATGGATAATCACTTGGACACATAATAATATCATTTTTTAAAAGAGTAGATATTCTTGAGTAAGTTAATAACATTTCATTAATACAAGTCTTTTCAAATAAATAATCATCTTCTATAAAAAAGATTATATCTTCTGAATTTTCTGCAAGATCACAACATTTTAAATAAGATCCTCTATTTCCTTTAATTTTTGATGTATAATTTTTTACAATAAATTTATCTGATAATAGCAGTTTATTAATTTTTTTATCAAAAATTGCTGAGGAATTGTCTGCTATTAAATTTAATGTTATTTCTAAATTATTTTTCTCTAAAAAGTATAATATTGACTCTTTTAAACTTACTAAATTAACAGAAATTAATGTTTCTTTATCGATATTTGGAATAATTCTTTTCCAACTTTCTGATGAATTCCACAAATTATTATTAGGTGCAAACCTATAAAAAATATCTAATTTTTTAATTTTTCTACTTAGTTCTAAATATCCTTTTGCGTGAATAAAAGACTTATCATTAAATCTAATTATGTTTTTCCCATTATTTTTATAACTGGGGTTCACCATATTCAAAGTTTCTTTTTCATACGCATAAAGATTGAAAAACTTTAAAATAAGTTTAAGAAATTTATTCTGCTTATTATATTTCCTTGGAAACATTTAAATTTTTGATATTTATACAGTTTTAATTATATTAAATATATCTATATCTTTTTTTAATTTAATGAAATTTGAAGTATACATGATTATCACAAAAAAAATTAGTAGATATATTACATATGTTGGTTATTCAAATAATATTGAAAAAAGACTTTTATTACATAATAGTTCTAAGGGAGCTAAATTTACAAAAGGAAACAAATGGAAAATAATTTATAGAAAAAGTTATAAAACTAAATCTGAAGCCATGAAAGCTGAATATGATCTTAAAAAAAACTTTTCTTATAGATCAAAAATAAAAAAAAATTATATAAAAAATGAAGATATCAATTTTACTACCTTATAAAGAGAACTTTTCACCAGAATATGCTGGTGCAGTTTCATTATTTGTTAAAGATACAACTAAAATCAGTAATTACAAAAAAAAAATTACCGTTTATGGGAGTACAAATTTTAAAAGGAGATACAAAATTAATTACAAAAATTTAATAATTAAAAAAAAATTTTTAAATAGTACATCTAAGAGATATATAAATGAATTTTTGAGTAAAGAAGTTAGTAAACCTTCAGATATAATAGAAATTCATAATAGACCAACTTACGTTAAGCCAATATATGATAAATTAAAAGCAAATATTATTCTTTATTATCATAATGACCCCCTTTCAATGGGTGGTTCACAATCTACAAAAGATAGAAAATTTCTTTTAGATAACTGTAAATGCATCATTGTTATAAGTCAGTGGATTAAAAAAAGACTTCTTCAAGATTTAAAAGTTGGTAACGATATTTTACAAAAAATTCATGTAATACCACATTCAACAAATAAGATTTACGATACAAGTTTGATACAAAAGAAAAAAAACTTCATAATATTTGTTGGTAAATTAAATTCTCAAAAGGGTTATGATATTTTTGGAAACGTAATAATTAAAATATTAAAAAAAAATCTAGATTGGAAAGGAATTGTAATTGGTGATGAGGAAAGAGAAAAATTAATTTTTAACCACCCATCACTTAAAATTATGGGTTTTGTCCAACACAATAGAGTTATAAAATTATTTGAACAATCAAGTATTGCAGTAGTGCCATCAAGATGGGAGGAACCTTTAGGCAGAACTGGTATTGAGGCTTCAAGTAGAGGCTGTGCTACAATAGTTAGTAATAGAGGGGGATTGCCAGAAACTATAACGGATGGTATTATATTAGAAAAATTAAATGAAGATGAATTATATAAAAAAATTCAATATTTAATCGATAACAAAAAATTTAGAAAAAATTTACAGAAGAAATCAATTATTAATTTTAAATTAGATCATTTTTCAATAGCTAATAAAATTGATAATGTAAGAAAAAAAATATTTAATATTTCTACATTTAATATTGATAAAAAGTCTAAACTTAAAATTTTACATATAACTAATTTTAATTTTAGATATTATGGAAGATTACATTTTAATACAGGAACTAGAATAAATAATGGACTTATAAGACTTGGTCATAATGTTTTAAGTTTATCAGATAGAGATCTTATTAGTTTTGGCAAATCGATAACTGATTATACAGGATCAAAGTATTTAAATGATCTTGTATCAAAAACAATTTCTAATTTTAAACCTGATCATCTTATAATTGGTCATGCAGACAAAATAGATTCAAACATGCTTTCCAAAACGAAAAATTTAAATAAAAATTTAAAGATATCACAGTGGTTTCTAGATCCTTTAACTAGAAAAGGGCCTGATTATAATAAAAATAGACAAAGAATACTTGATAAAATTAATTATATAGATACGACATTTGTTACGACAAACCCCTCATCTCTTGATTTTAAAATAAAAAATTCTTTTTATATTCCAAATCCTTGTGATGAATCTTTAGATAATCTTGAAAATTATAATGATAGCCCAGAATATGATATTTTTTATGCTATAAGTCATGGTGTTCATAGGGGTAAATTAAGAAGAGGTAAGATTGATGAACGTGAAATATTTATCAATAAACTATTAAAAAAAAGTAAGAATATAAATTTTGATATATATGGTATGTTCAGTCGCCAGCCTGTATGGGGTGATAACTTTATTAAAAAAATTTCTCAATCCAAAATGGGTTTAAATTTAAGTAGAGGTAAACCAATAAAATATTATAGTAGTGATAGAATTGCTCAATTAATGGGAAATGGTTTATTAACTTTCATAGATAAGAGAACGCAATACGATGATTTCTTTAACAATAATGAAATGATATTTTATAACGATATAGATGATCTTGTTGAAAAAATATACAAATATAAAAAAGATACCAAATTATTAAAAAAAATTGCAAAAAATGGTCGAGATAAGTATCATAAGTATTTCAACTCTAATTTAGTTGCAAAATATATAATTGATAAAACATTTGGTTTAAAATCAAGTTACTATTGGGATAATTAAAAAATAAGTATTTATGAAAATTTGCTTTGTAGATAATACAGCATTTATTTATGATTCTAATTCTATTCATTCAAAGAAATTAAGAGGTGCTGAAAGTGTTTTAATAAACTTATCAAATGCTTTAAATGATAATGGTCATGAGATAACAATCATCAATAATTGTTATGACAATAAAATAATAAATAATGTACGGTGGATAAATATAAATAGCTCTAGAGAGATTAATAAATTTGATTTAGTAATAGCAAATGGTGATTGCAGATTATTTAAATATGCAGATGCTAAACAAAATATATTATTTTCACATAGCCATCAGAGTATTGAGAAATTTATCAGAAAAAAACAATTATTTTCTTATTTAAAGTATAAACCAAAAATTTGTTTTTTAAGTGAATACCACAAAAATATTAGGTCAAGGTTACTATATCTTTTTGGCCATATAAATTTGAGGTGGGCTGTTGATAAAATATTTTCTAATACAAATATTAAAGATAACCATAACAATAATCTTGCTATATTTACTTCGAGACCAGATAGAAATCTTAAATTACTAGTTAATATATGGACAAAATTGATAATATCAAAAAATAAAAAATTAAAACTATTGGTTACTGAAAATGATTTAAATTATCTTGATAAATCAATTATTAAAAGAAAACTTTCTAATCAAAATAGCCTTATAAGTGATATCATGTCTGCAAGAATCTGCTTGCTACCAGGACATAAAGCAGAACTTTTTTGTTTAGCTGCGGAGGAGGCAAATGAATTATGTGTTCCAATAGTCACTCTTGGTATAGGAAGTTTAAGTGAAAGGGTAGAGCATGGCATCACAGGCTTTATAGCAAACACTGAACAAGAATTTGCTACCTATACATTAAATTTATTTTCAAATGATGATCTTTGGTATAAATTTAGATCAAACTTAATCAAAAAAAGAAAAATTAATACATGGAGTAAAGTAGCAGAGGAATTAATAAATCAATTAATTTAGAATTTATGCACAAAGATAAAAAAATTTTAGTTGTTGGTGCTGGAGGATTCATAGGAGGGCATCTTGTTAAAAAGCTTTTATTAAATGGTAATAATATAGTTGCTGTAGACATCAAACCTAAGGAGTTGTGGTTTCAAGAATTTGAAGAAGTTGAGAATCATTTTTCTGTAGATATGAAGCTCTTGGAAAATTGTAAAAATCTGACAAAAAAAATAGATTATGTCTTCAATATGGCCTGCAATATGGGTGGTATGGGTTTTATTGAAAATAATAAAGCTGAATGTATGCAATCAGTACTTATAAACACAAATCTTTTAGTTAGCAGTAAAGATAATAATGTTAGTAAATTTTTTTTTTCGTCTAGTGCATGTGCATATAATACATCAAAACAAAATACTAATTTTATAGATGGTTTAAAAGAAGATGATGCATATCCAGCAAATCCAGAAGACGGCTATGGATGGGAGAAATTATTTAGTGAACGTATGTGTAGACATTTTATGGAAGATTATGGAATTGAAGTAAGAATTGCTAGATATCATAATGTTTATGGTCCCTATGGTACCTTTGATGGAGGTAGGGAAAAGGCACCTGCCGCTTTATGTAGGAAACTAATAAATTTAAAAATAAAAAAAAAGAACTTATTAGAAGTATGGGGAGATGGAAATCAAACAAGATCGTTTTTATTTATTGATGATTGTATCAATGGAACATTGAAATTATTTGATTCAAATTATTCAAAACCCTTAAATATTGGGAGTGACGAACAAGTCTCAATAAATCAAATGATTGAAATCTTAGAGAACATATCTAAAGCTGAAAAAATTTCAAAAAAGTATTTATTAGATAAACCTAAAGGTGTACGAGGTAGATCTAGCAATAATGATCTTGCAAAAAAAATCCTTCAATGGGATTATGAAATTAAACTTAAAGAAGGGTTAAAAAAAACTTATGATTGGATTTATTCTGAAATGTTAAAAAAAGGGACAAATTTAAGCAAGTTTACACATCCCTAATATTAAAATATTAATTTTTCAGCTGTTTCTTTTCTTATTTCTTGTAATTTTTCATAAATTTTTTTTTCATTATGAATTTTACTTTTATTTTTTAAATCTAAATATGTTTTATCAACCAATTCAAGTTTGCCATCAGGATGATCATGTTTCCAAATGTAATGCTTGGTTATCAAAAAATTTCCACACTCTCTTGATAAATCACAAATCCAATTATCAGCATAGTAATGAAAAAGATTATGATGAAAATAATAGCCACATCTATTAAACCAGCTTCTGCTAATAATCGGTGCATTACAGTGTAAATGAGGATACTTCAAACCAATTTCTTTTGGCCATATACAAAAAGCATCATTTTTGTTAAATTTATTTGCCTCATAATTGATATCAACATCCCAATTTTTCTCTAAGTACATATCATCCGTTACACAAAAAATAAGATCTCCTTTTGAATTTCTTACTAAAAAATTATTTTTTTCAGTATTTTTTTTTAGATTATTTGAATAAATTTTTATCTCAAACTTATCTTTATAAATAGTTACTAAATCATTATAATTTATTGTCTCACTTTCATCTTCATCAATAAAAATTAATATTTCAATATTTTTTAAATTACACGTGTTAGTTTCTATTTTATCTAAAACTTTTTTTAGTCTTTTTGATCTATTTCTACTAATAGTTATTAGTGAGATAATGTTTTGATCTGATCTATGTTTTTGAAAATATGTTTTTTTAAGATAACTAAATTTAGTATAATTAAACCAATAGATTTTTTTAAAAAAAAAAATAAATTCCTTTTTAATACTTTCAGATAGAGTTTTTTTTTCTTTTTGTGGTTTATAACTATTCATATAAATTAATCTATTTGATTATATTTTTATTTTATTTAATGCATTATTTTTAAACAAGTTTGCTTCATGAATATATCTTCTGACCATTTGCGATGTTTTATGACCAGTCATAGCCATTATATTACGTTCCTCTACACCTGCCTCGGCAGCTGATGTTGCAAATCCTGATCTTAAACTATGTCCGCCATATTTATTTGGATCCAATCCTGCTATTAGAGCATATCTTTTAATTATTATTGATACTAATTTGTCTGAAATATCATAAATCTTACCTGTTTTAATATTTCTGTATTTTATTAATTCTTTTAATTTAGTTACTGGGCAGAATTCAGAGTTATTAAAATAGGGGATGGCTTTTATATGACCCTCACCACTTTGGTCAGTTTTTGATCTCTTAACAAATATTTTTACACCTTCTTTCACAAATTCAAGATCTTCATAATCTATATTTACTAGTTCTGATCTTCTAAATCCCCCTGAAAATCCTGTTAATATGAGTGACTTATTTCTTATTTTTTTAAATTCATTTTTTTCTTTTTGATCTAAAGCATTAATTATTAATTTTAAATCATTGATTAATATGGGTTTTTTTGCTTTTTGATATGACCCATTTAATCTTTTTATCCCTAATAAATTCTCCATTATAATTGGGTGTTTTGAATCTAGGTAATGACCTTTCATCTTATGAACTACCTTAATGGAAGCTATTCTTCTTTTTAAGGTACTAAATTTACTATTTTTTGATAAATGTGTAAGATAAATGGATAAAACCTTTGGCTCAGTTGGAATAGGTTTTAAGCCATTTTTTAAACAAAATAATGAAAAATCTTTAAAATCAGATTCGTAAGCTCTGACAGTATTATTTGATTTTGAGTTTTTAAGATTTTGAATTGTTTCTAACTCAAGTTTTTTTATGTCAGTAACTATATTGCTCATTTTTTTTTCCGATAACCATTAATTATCGGAAATATAATATATCACATTTTACAAGTCAAGTATTTAATGTAAAAGAATCTTAATGCCTAAATATGTCTTAATTGGTCTAATTGTTGTTATTGGAACATTCCTTATTATGAATTATTGGCCAAAACTTAAAGAACAAACAAAAAACAGGATATTAATGGTTATTTTTGGCATTTTTTTTATAAGCATATTTGTTTTACTATTTTTATTAATGTTTTGAGGTTATTTGATAGATATAATTAGTATTTTAGTTGCTGGAATATTTTCGTGCATAATTCTTGATATTCTGGGTTATTTACTCAAATTGATGGGTATTCCAGAACCATCGTGGGGAATTGTTGGAAGATGGACTTATTATATGCTTAAAAATGCTACTTTTTATAACCCAAATATTACCCATATGCCTAATTTCAGGTATGAAGTTTTACTTGGTTGGATTTTTCACTATTATGTATCGATTTGTTGGGCTGTAATCTATTATTTTTGTTTTTTAATGGTAGGTCTAAAAATGACATATTTTTCAGGCTTTATATTTGGAGCTCTTACAACATTAGCTCCATTACTCATATTTCTTCCTTTTACAGGACAAGGATTGTTTGCAAATAAAACTGGAATACCTATTAAAACATCAGTTATGTTTCTAATCAGACACTCAATTTACGGAATTGCAATGTATGAGGGTTTTAGATGGTTTACTTAAAGCTTTAGATTAAGTTATCCCCACTATTCATCCATGTTGAAAACTCAGTATATTCAACGATAAAGTGATACATACAACCTACCCTATTTGATATTATGGAAAATGAATTAAGAGGCAACTCTTAACTGACCAGCTAGGGAAAAACCGAGAGGTTCAAGCCTAGAGGGCAGAAAGCTCTGCAGAGTAGCGCTAAAATTGTAGGGTGGACGGCATGGCGGTAGCGCATACAACGACGTGCCAAAAACTACTGTTCTTTGTACCTGAAAAGGTGCAAGGAAACAGGGTTTTTTATTTATGATCCTTAAAGGCACAAAATTTCAGCTTAAAGTTTGGAAGTACTTGATTTCAATACCAAAAGGTCAAATTAGGACCTATTCTCAGGTAGCAATTGCAATAAAAAAACCAAAAGCAGTAAGAGCTGTGGCAAATGCCGTAGGAAAAAATCCTTATGCTCCTAAAATACCTTGTCATCGTGTAATAAGATCAGATGGTTCTCTAGGTGGTTATTCAGGCAAAGGTGGAATAAATACCAAGAGAAAACTACTTAAATTAGAGGGTGTTTTGCTCTAAAAGCTTTAAATACCAACATTTTTTGATTAATATACAATATTTGGTATTTATTTTTTAACATCACCTATAAGTTGCACTGTAAAATTACAAACACTTAAAATAGACCCTATTATGGGCTTTTAAACGGTATATTCGAATATTGCAGAGCTATTTAAAATCAGCTTTTTTCTCCTAAAAATTTAATTATAATTATTTTCAAAAACCTTAATTATATGTCCTTGAAACATGTAATTATCAAGAATATCGGCATATTTGCTTGTTTTTAAGTTTTTTATGACTAAATTTTAGTAAT
>CACAEM010000003.1 GCA_902531455.1 uncultured Pelagibacteraceae bacterium
AGTAAATGCTATTCAGGGAGACTTTGGATACTCTTTGAGCGGAGAAATGCCGATTAAAGAGGTTTTAGGACCACGAATTAAAAATTCATTAGTTCTTGCTTCAGCCGCTATTTTAATTGGTATCCCAATAGCTTTGATACTTGGAATTGTAACGGCACTTTGGAGAGATAAGTTGCCTGATGTCGCTATTTCGACAGTAACCATATTTGCTATGACTATTCCAGAATTTATCAGTGCTACTTTATTAATTTTGATAATTGCAATATGGTTAGAGTGGTTGCCTGGTGTAGTAATAGTTCCAACTGACGTATCTTTTTTAAAGTTACTGCCAAATATTATTTTACCAGTTATTGCTATTGCTATGATTATGACTGCACACATGGCACGAATGGTCAGATCAAGTGTGATTCAAGTAATGGCAAGCGAATATGTACAAATGGCAATTTTAAAAGGTGTTCCATATTGGAAAATGGTTTTTAAACATGTTTTACCCAATGCATTATTACCCGCTATTAATGTTGTAGCTTTAACTATTGCATGGTTATTAGGTGGTGTTGTTGTAACTGAGGTTGTATTTAATTATCCAGGTCTTGGCAGATTAGTTATTGAGTCGATTTCAAACAGAGACTTACCTACTGTTCAAGCTTTAGCAATTATTCTTGCGTCGATCTATGTAAGTATAAACTTATTGGCAGATTTAATGACATTAATGTTAAATCCAAGACTAAAAACTTTACAGATAAGAAAATAGAATGAAAGTGGACAATATTAATAAAGAGGAAAAAAAAAGTGTATTTCAGAAGGTTTCTGAAGTTATCATTACAATGGCAACAAGACCATCGGGTTTCATTGGATTAAGTATTTTAGTTTTTCATATTATTCTTGCGTTTATTAGCCCCTATATTGCTCCTTATGATTTTAAAGCCGTAAATCCAACTTTAATGCTTCAGGCTCCATCTGCTGAATATTGGTTTGGTACTGATGATCTTGGTAGAGACGTTTTTACTCGAACAATTTTAGGTGGAAGAACAGCTTTAACAATTACTTTCTTTGGATCTTTGATAGCACTACTTTGGGGCGGTCTATTAGGAATTTTTTGTGGACTAGTTGGTGGAAAAACCGACGATATTGTGATGAGGATTGTTGATGCATTTTTATCTATACCGTGGATATTAGCAATGTTGTTAATTGTATCTTTGTTAGGTACATCGACTGAAGTATTAATACCAGCTTTGGGTTTCTTTTATGGTAAGGGAATTGTAAGAGTAGCAAGAGCTGCAACTCATGATGTTATTGCAAAAGACTTTATTGTATCTGCTAGAGCAAGAGGTCACAGTAATCTTTCAATAATATGGAATGAGATAATTCCAAATGTAAGAGATGCAATTTTAGTGGAAGGTGCAATGAGATGGTCATGGATGCTACTTGGCTTTAGTTCTTTGTCATTCCTAGGTTTTGGTGTTAGTCCTCCAACTCCAGATTGGGGCCTGATGATATCAAATGCAAGAGGTTTAATGTCTTTTGCTTATTGGTCAGTGATAGCTCCAATTGTTGGTTTAAGCAGCTTAATAATTGGCATCAATTTGACAGCTGATGCTTTCGCTAAAGCATTAGGTATAGATAGATCAACAAAAGCACCTGTTTAAAAATGACTGAAATAATTCAAAAAGTAAAAAATTTATCTATTGGATTTAAAAGTAAAAAAGGTGAAGAAATTTTAATACTAAGAAACATAAGTACAAATATTAAAAAAGGTGAAACCGTTGGTATTGTTGGAGAGTCAGGATCTGGAAAAAGTACTCTTGCACTAGCAATGATGGGGTATGTTAAGCATGGGCTCTATACAATTGGAGGAGAATGTGAATTCAATTCATCAAATCTTTTAAAAATGAAAAATAGAGATTTGGAAAAAATCAGAGGTAGAAAAATTGCAATGATACCACAAAATGCTGGACAGGCATTAACACCAAATTTAAAAATAGGTTATCAAATTGATGAAGCATTACAGTTGCATTCTGATTTAAAGGAGGAGGAAAGAGAACAAAAAATTTCAGAATTGTTAAATAAAGTGAGACTTCCTTCACCAGAAACAATTGCTCTAAGATATCCTCATGAACTTTCAGGGGGACAACAACAAAGAGTTGCTGTTGCAATGGCATTAGCTGGAACTCCTGACCTTTTACTATTGGATGAACCTACTACTGGCTTAGACGTAACAACACAAGCTCATGTATTAGAACTGCTTAATTTCATTGCTAAAGACACTGGAACATCCATGGTTTATGTGAGCCATGACTTAGGAGCAATAGCTCAAGTAAGTGATCGTATTATTGTAATGTACTCCGGTGAAATAGTTTTAGAGGGACCCTCGAGAGAAATTCTTAAAAAACCAATTCATCCGTATACCTATGGTTTGCTTAAATCTATACCAAAATTATCACTAGCAGGACTTCCACAATCAATGCCTGGTAGCCAACCTCAACCTGGAACAATGCATAGAGGCTGCAGTTTCTTTGATAGGTGCGATTTTTCAGAAGAAAAATGTAAAAATAACTCTCCTCAACTTGAGTACTTAGATGAATTAAACACTAGTGTTAGATGTTTTAATCATAAGAGTTTAATAAGTGACAGTCGGGTTAATCAAACTGTTAATAAAATTAAGACGAGTTTGCTGGATAAAGAAATATTAAACCTTTCAGAAGTTTCAATAAGTTACGCCAAGCAAAAACTTTTGGATCAAGTGTTAAATAGAATTTCTGACGACAACCCAACTGTTAAAGATATTAATATTAATATTAAAAGGGGTGAAACCATAGCCCTTGTTGGAGAGTCAGGTAGTGGAAAGTCAACAATTCTTAAATCTATTGCTGGGTTACTCAAAACTAAAGGTGGAATAATAAAATTTGACCAGGACAGAAATTTATCCTCTGACCTTAAAGAGAGAGACCCAAATGATTTAAGAATTATTCAACTAATTTTTCAAAATCCAGACGAGTCTTTAAACCCGAATCATACTGTTGAAGAAATAATAGCACAACCATTAAAGTTATATTTTGGTTTAAAAGGTGCAGAATTAAAAAAAAATATTATAGACTTATTACAAAAAGTAAGACTTGGAGAGTTTTATACGTCCAGATATCCTAGACAATTATCTGGTGGTGAAAAACAGAGAGTTGCTGTTGCAAGAGCTTTTGCAGCTAAACCAGATATTATATTATGCGATGAGGTAACATCTGCATTAGATGTTTCTGTACAAGCTGCTGTATTAAATTTATTACAGCAACTAAAAGAAGATTTTGGAACTACATATATCTTTGTATCACATGATTTAGCGGTTGTAAGAGCAATTAGTGATAGAGTAGCAGTTCTTTATCAAGGAAGGCTTTGTGAGGTAGGACCCTCAAATGATGTTTATAAATTTCCGTCTCACCCTTATACTGAGGTTTTATTAGGTGCAGTTTTAGAGCCAGATCCAGATATAAAACCTAAACTAGTTGCTGAGGATATAGTAGAAGAGAGACCACCAGAAAAAGGTTGTAGTTTTCAAGGTAGGTGCTCGAGAATTGTAGGAGATATCTGTAAAAAAGAGATACCTCCGTGGCAACTGACTGATAGTGGTAATGCTATTAGATGTCATATACCTATAAAAAAATTACAAAAAGAACAATTTTAATAGATTAATTTATTATTTTAAAATTTAATTAATTGTGCTTAAATGCTTTAACCATGAAAAATAATTCTACATTGATTAAAAATTTGCTATCAGACTTTAGATTAAATACTTATTTCCAAAATATTTCTTTAATGTTGATTGGAACATTAATTTTAGCTTTTTCATCAAAAGTACAAGTTCCATTCTGGCCAGTTCCTATGACCATGCAAACATTTGTAGTCTTTATAATTGGAATGGCATTTGGATCTAAGTTAGCTTTTTTCACACTTTTACTTTATTTATTTGAAGGGGCTATCGGACTTCCAGTTTTTGCAAAAGGTGGAGGATTGCTTTATTTAACAGGGCCTACAGCTGGATATCTTTATGGAATGGCTATTGCAGCAGGGTTAGTGGGATATTTTGCTGACAAAAATTTCAATGAATCATATTTTAAAAGCTTTGTTTCACTTTTTGGTGCAACTATAATCATTTTTTTAATTGGTATTGGATATTTAGGATCAATAATTGGATATGAAAAAGCTTTTACAGTTGGATTGTACCCTTTTATATTGAGCGAATTATTTAAAATAGGTTTAGCTGTTACAATAATCCCATCGATTTACAAATATTTAAAAATTTAGATAAATTAGAAAATTTTAATGAAAAAAATATTATTTATTTTTTTATTTACAATTAATTCATTATCGGCAGAGGAAGTATTACCTTTGAATTTTACAGATATTAATAAATTATTAATGGATGATAATTTAACTTATAAATTACTCGAAGATTGTGTTGCTATAAACTCAGCCGTAACTGAATTAATTAAAAAAGATCATCCTAAATTAGCAAATGAGTTTTATGACTCAGCTAATTATCTTTATCCATTTGGTATCTTAACATTAAAACAAATTAAAGGATTGAGTAAAAAAGATGCAGAAAAAGAATTTTATATTAGAGTTGTTGGAAGGACAAGTGATTATATTGAATTTATGAAAAAGAATGGAAAAAAAAATAAAAGTTATTTTAAGGGAACCTTTTTAGGAACAGATCTAAATTATTGTAATGAGATAAGAGCAGCAATTAAAATATCTGTTTCTGAATTATCAAATTAAAAAACTGTTATTATTCTGATTTTTTAAATTTAGGTATTTTGGATTTCTTTTCTTTTTTCTTTTTGTTAAATTTTGGAATTTTTGACTTTTTTGACTCCTTTTTTTCTAAGGAACTGCTTACTGCTTGATCCTGATATTCAGCTAATGCTTCTTGAATTTCTACGCATTTTTCTGAGTTACAAAAATATGTTGTGCCAGTTTTTTTGTCATAAAGATATGCACCACAATTTTCGATTTTTTTTTTAGTACAATTAGTAGGAACCAATTGAAATTCAGCAAACGAAATTGATGAATAAATTAATATTAAAGAAAAAATCAAAAAAGTTTTTTTCATAAATAAGTATAGCAAGTCTCAAAAAAAGTTAAATAGATACAACCTTTAATAGAATAAATCATTAAATTAAAATTAATATTTTTATTAACCTATTAGTATTTAAAATAAACAAATATTTTTGGAAAAAAAAACAATCTAATAGCAAAATGTTTAAAAATTCGTAGAAAAATAAAATTTTATATGAGAAAATGAGATATTAATTAATTATTAACGAAGGGGAAAATCAACATGAAAAAACTTTTAAGTATCTTTCTATTTTCTAGTTTTTTAGGGATTTTTAGCTTTGCTATCGCACAAGACAGATGTGACGAGTGCTTAGAAAAAGTTCCACAAGATATGAAAGATTATGTTTATAACATGGACTTTATGGATGCCGACCAACCATTAGGCGAAGCGGTTATGAGAAATTGGAAAAGTCCTAGAAAACCACCTTGGACAATTGGGTATGCTAGCACATATGCTGGTAACACTTGGAGAAAAGGTGCGATGGAGCGTTTAATGGAAGTAGTTTATCCTAAGTGGAAAGCTCTTGGTATGGTTGATGAAATTGTAATAACTCAATCAAACTTGGACGACTCGCTTCAAATTCAACAAATGAGACAGATGATAGATGGAGGCAAAGTAGACGCAATTATAATTTGTTGTTCTAACATCACTGCTCTAAATACTACGATTAAGTATGGTTGGGAAAAAGGAATACCTACATTATCTTTTACTGGTTTTACTACTTCTCCATATTCAATTAATACATCTGTTAATTACAGACTAGTTGGTTATTATGTTGGAGCGTGGATGGCAGAATTAATTGGTGAAAAAGGTAATGTAATAGTTATCGAAGGTATCCCAGGTTATTCTGCATCTGACCAGCAAAATAAAGGTGTGCTTGCGGCACTTGATGAATATCCTGATGTAAATGTTGTTGGACAGTTGGCTCACAACTGGACTTCGCAAATAGCTCAAAAAGAACTTTCACAATGGTTATCTACAAATACTAAAAAAGTAGATGGTATTGCAGTTCAATCTTCAGGAGAGACTGGAACTTTACAAGCGTTACTTCAGTCAGGCAGAGATCCAATTCCACCAATTGCATTGGGTGGTGAACTTGGTGCTCTTTGCTACTGGAGAAATAATCCAGGTTATATAGATGAAGCTATATATGCGTGGCCTCCAGGAGATGAAATTGAACTTGGAATGGAAGTGATGATGAGAACTTTACAAGGACAAGGTCCTAGAATCCAATCTATTCTGGTTGGTCCTGCTACAAAGAATTTCGATGAAATCAAACAAATCTTAAATGAAGATTGTGATAGAAATTCTACTGGTTGGGACAATCCAGGGATGGAAAAATGGGCTCCAAGATCTTATGTGGAGGCTTTCTTTGACAATCCTTCTGATCCAGAGAAATATGATATAAATTCTCATTAATACTTTTTTGTTTAAAAAGTATGAGTGCAGAAAAAAACAATCTAGACAGTGCCTCTCAAACAGAGGCGCTGTCTAAAAATCAAAATACAGTATCAGGTGACATATACGTTCAAGATGTTCATAAATATTTTGGAGTAACTAAAGCCTTAAATGGAGTAAATTTTAATGCTAATTTTGGAGAAATCCATGCAATTGTTGGCGGTAATGGATGTGGTAAAAGTACTTTAGCTAAAGTTTTATCAGGAGTTTTACCAATAGACAAAGGAAAGGTATCAGTTCTTGGACAAACGCCAACATCACCAGTCATGGCTAGAGATATGGGAATTGCAACAGTTTTTCAAGAAGTCATGATTGCCGAGGAGGCCTCTGTGGTTGACAATTTATTTGTTGGATCAGATAATTTTTGGGCAAAAAACCTCACTCAAAGAGAAAAAGTATTGAAAGCCCAAGAAATCATGGAGGATTTAGTTGGAGAATATGTGGATCCATATACTCAAGCATTTAATCTATCTCTTCCAATAAAAGCCTGGATAACTATAGCAAGAGCTTTCTTAAGAGAGAATATAAAATTACTAATTTTAGATGAGTCCTCGGCTGCACTTGATTTTGACTCAACAGAAAGACTTTTTAAAAAAATGAGGGAGCTTCGAGATAATGGTGTGGCTGTATTTATCGTAACGCATAGAATTGCAGAGTTAGTAAGAATTAGTGATAAGGCAACAGTAATGAGAGATGGAAAGGACGTGGGAATCCTGGAAAAAAAAGATTTAAATGAAAAAAATCTAATTGGCCTAATGACTGGAAAAGAGGAAACAGGAGAAAAATCACAAACCGTCGCTTTAAAAACTAAAACAGACAAAGTAGTAATGAGAGCTGAAAACCTAATAGTTTGGCCAGACAGTAAACCAGTCAATTTTGAAGTTAAAAAAGGTGAGATCGTAGGAGTCACAGGGTTGGATGGAAATGGACAAGATGATTTTGTAAAGATTCTTGCTGGTGTTCAAGAAGCAAATGGAGGTACGACAGAAATATTAAACGCGAATGAAAATTTTATAAGATACAATTCATTAGATAACGCCAGAAAAAATGGTATTTCATTTGTTTCCGGGGATCGTAAAAAAGAGGGAATACTTCCAAACTTGAGCATATACGAAAATTTGGTAGTCCCACTTTACAAATCAACTAGTAGGGCAGGCTTTTTAGGATTTGTTAATTGGATGGAACTGAATGGTATTTTTGACTGGGAAGTCGAAAGATTAAATATAAAAACTGGGCCAAGAGAGAATCTAATTACATCTTTGAGCGGAGGAAACCAGCAAAAAGTTATGATAGCAAGATCATTTGCCCAACATCCAAAAGTTTTAATACTAAATGATCCAGCCCGTGGAATAGATGTTAGTACAAAAAGAGATCTTTACGTACATTTAAGAAACTATGTAGAAGAGGGTAATACTGTTATATTCCTTTCGAGTGAATTAGAGGAGTTTATCGGACTTTGTCCAAAAGTTTTAGTCTTTAGAAATGGTACAGTATTTGATATCTTTGAAAATGATAGAATAAATGCGGATACTTTGCTAGAGGGGATGTTTGGTCAAACTACTGGTATTAATGAAACATCCATAACCAGTAACTCAAATCAGATATCACCAAATAATTTTAATAAAATGTCAGATAAGAAAAAATATAATCAAAAGAAAATCATAAAAGTAAATGATTTTAGTAAAAATAATGAAAATAAAATTAAAATAAAGGAATTCTAGTGAGCCAAAAAAATAAAAACGATTATTATAATATAGAGGATGAAATTTTATTTGGAAAGCTAGACAGATTTCATAAATATAATTCTAAAATTAAAAATGAAAAAATATTTAAAAACCAGAATACTAAATATTCAAATTCTGATAAAAATTATTTTAATAATATTATCAAAACAGATCAAAAATTTTCTTTATTAAATGAAGTTAATGTTAGCAAGGAAATAAATTATTACAACTCGTCTGATTTTAAAAAATTTGAAGATTTAAACAAATTTACTGAATATAAGTCAAATATTTACAAAGAAAGCTATAATAAAAAAGATCAAACTTATACCTCAAAAGATGAGTTACAGTTTGATAATATAATAAATACAGCAAATAATGAAAATGAAATACCAAAAAATGTAAAACAAAAATTAAAAATAATTGATTATGGAAAATCAAAAGAAAAGCATAAGTCAATAAAAAACAAAGTTGGTATTGAAAATATAAAAATTATTTATTTTGATTGAAAAAAATGGAAATAGTAGAAAAAGTTAAAGAAAAAATTAGATCAAGTGTAGATACTTCATCAAATAAATATTTGATGGTACCAATATTTATTTTTTTTTCACTATTAATTTTTGCACTTATAAGAAGCCCAATTATTATTTCTCAATCTGGTATCGGAAGTGCTATAATGCTTACTGCTCCACTAATTTTAACAACTTATGCTTTAACATTTATAGCAATGGCTGGAAGAGGAGGTGTAGATTTATCTATTGGCCCATTTATGGGTTTTATAAATGTTAGTAGTATTCAATTGTATGCGGCTGGATATTTGCAAACGCCTGTTGGTTGGTTTATTTATGCATTTGCCATGGGTTTACTTTGGCAATTTTTTTACGCTTTAATTGTGTGCTTTGTTAGGGTTTCTCCAATAATTGTTTCTCTAGCGGGATATTTAGCGTTTGCAGGAATAAATATTGTAATTCTTCCAAGACCAGGAGGAATAGCTCCAGACTGGTTAATCCCTTGGGGTGAAGGTTTTACTATTTTTAATGAAATATTCCTTTTGATGATTTTAGCAACAATAGCATTTTATATAATCACACATACAGCTTTTTGGGGTCACCTTAAATTAATGGGATCAGACGAACGGGCTGCTTTTACTAGCGGTGTTAAAATAAATTTAGTAAGAATTGTAGCTCATCTGATAGCAGGATTATTTGCAGCATTATCTGCAATTTGTTTTACTGCACTTGTTGGCTCCGGTGATCCTTTGCAAGGAACAAAATATACCTTGTTAGGAATTACAGCACTAGTTCTTGGAGGCGCCAGTTTGGTTGGAGGTCGAGGTGGTGCTTTTGGGGCAATCTTGGGAGCATTAAACCTTTATCTTATCAATTATATTTTAGTCACCTTTAAGTTTGAAAGACTGCAAAGTTTTGTGTCAGATTTATCCTATGGAGCAGTTTTGGTAATTGCTTTATTGGTAAGCTTAATTCTTCCATACGTAACAAGAATAACAAAAGGATTATCAGTAATGGTATTTTTTATTCTTATGGCATTTGCAGGTTTATTTGTTGTAATCCATCAAGTTTATGATCAACCAATTGTTGTTGAAAAGGTTGTTGATGATGAAAAGAAATCAGAGGATACCAGAGGACAAAAAGTAAGAAAGGTTGATGCAACAGGAAATATTATTGTTGAAGATGGTGAAGCAGGCTCAACTACTGGTACAGGTACTGCTAAAGGAGGATCTCTAGCTGGGCATGGGGTTATGCAACTTACAGAAACCCCTGGAACGATTGTATTTTATGTTATTATTGGTTTAGCAGGCGTAGCTTTACTACTTTATCTTTTAGCTGTTCATCGGAGTCCATCAACTATTACTTTTGTAATAGTTATTGTTATAATCGCTGCTGGTTTAATTTTTGATCCTGAGGATAAGGAAAAAAATTTAATTAATGAAACTGAAAAAATATCTTTGCAATCTAATCAAATAAGTAGCATTGAAACTAGCGCACCACAATATTTTAGTTTAGAAAAAATTAATTTTTTACCAAACATAACTGAAGGAGCATTAATTTCTGGAACAGCCTACTCTATAATTTATTTTGCTGGAGTTGTTTTGTTAGCCTCATTAATTGTTGTATCAATGCTACCACAATTTAGTACTCGCACTAAATCTACAGCGATGTTATTTTTCCTAGCTGCTTTATCCTTGATTATTTTGAAAGGTGTATCATACAATAATTTGATAGAAAGTAATGAAGGTAGCTTTTTTGGAGTCCAAGGGTATGGTGTAATTTTAGCTATTCTGTTATTGTTTGTAATCACTGCACCATTTGCACATTCTAGGATAAAAAATTTGACTAACGTTTATATTTTTGGATTTGGTATTCTTGCGATAATTGCTACGTATTTTGTTGGTGGAAACACATTTATTCCAGACGATCCATCTCTGTATCAGCCTAAGATTTTAAGTGAATTAAATATTGGGGATATATCTCAAGTAAAATACGAGGGAACTAAAAGATTATTTTATAATACGGTAAATTCATCTTATTCTCAATTTGCATTTAGTATACTTGCTGTATTTTTGGTTCAGTATTTTTTGTTTCTTAATATGGGACAAAAAGGTAGTTACAAAAGATTTGCACCATACATGTATATAGTTATTTTTGCTGCAGCTTTATGGTCTGCTATTTTTTACTCAATTGGATATTCAATTTATAAAATTTTAGCAGTTTTTATAATTGGAATACCAATTACACCATTAGTTTGGCAATTTATGGCAGTTTATAAAGAAAAAAATGCTCGTGATAAACAGTTAAGCCAATGGGAGGAAATTAAATAGAAATGAAGAGATCTTCTTTTATATTCTTTAAGGGATTAGGGTTACTATTTGCAATTTTTTGTGGGATAGGAACAGCAGTACTAGGTTGGTTCGATGGAGCAGATTGGATGAATATTGTTGCCTATTCAATTGCTGTTACTGGTTTGATACTATGGGGATGGTATCATTTTTCTGTAAGATGGATTGACGAAGATTTAAAAAAAAATATTTTTACAAAGTTTCCTGATAAAGAAAAAATTAAAGAAGAAGAAAATGAGGATAATTTCTTTTTTACAAATATTAAAGAGCACAAGTGGAAAACAATTGCTTTCTTAGGAGTAATTCTTATATTTATTTTCGTATCATTTATAGCTGATGGTTTTTTCTCAGGAAGAACACTAGTTTCATTTTTAATCTTCTTAGCCTTTGTAATTTTTATGGGTGTAATAAGCAGATATATAAAAGGGACTAAAAGTGTATTTATAGGAATATCTGTTTTAATTGGATTATTTATAATTGGCTCCTTAACGATTCCTGGATTCTTAACTCTTTTAAATATGAAATCTATGTTGGTTTTTGCAGCATTTTTAGGATTAGCAACTGTTGGACAAACTTTTGTTGCACTTCTTGGAGGATTGGATCTATCAATACCTTTTGTAATTGGATCTATGAACGTGGCTCTTATGTCTCTTATATCCAAAGGAGTTCCACCTTGGTTAGCATGTATAGCAGTTCTTTTGCTAGGTGCACTTATAGGATTAGTTAATGGTATTTTAAGTTATAGACTTCAAGGACAAGCCTTAATACTGACTTTAGGAGTAGGTTTTTTCGTGAAGGGAGGTGTACAAATATTAGTTGCACTAGGAACTTTTTCTGCAGGAACAGTATTTGGGGTTGTTCCACCTTGGATGACAAATTTGGCATCAATGAATGGTAAAACTATCGGTTTGCCAATACCACCCGTAATAATAATTTGGATCGTGGCAAGTATAATCATCATCGTAGCTCTTAGAATAACAAAGTGGGGAAGACATATGTACGCTTTAGGAGGAAGCAGATTGTCCTCTTCTAGACTTTCAATTTCTGAAAGAGGATATTGGATTGGAGCGTATGTTATAAGTGGGTTTTTTGCTGCTTTAACCGGCTCACTTCTTCTGGGTTGGAGTGGCGGCGGATTTGTAGGCGCAGGAGATATTTATTTATTCACAACTATTGCAGCAGTGGTAATTGGTGGAACCTCACTACTAGGTGGTTATGGAGGCTATGGTTTAAGTGTGATTGGGGTATTAATATTACAAATAATAACAACAGTATTAATTGGATGGGGTCTAAGTTGGGAAGCGCAACAATTCATTTTAGGTTTATTAATTATTCCAATGGTTGCACTTTATGCAAGATCCCCTCATATTAGGAGTCAAATATAGAGGAGTAAATAATGACAAAATTAAATTGTGACATGGGTGAAAGTTTTGGGATTTATAGAGCAGGGAATGACGAGGAAATCATGCCGTTGATTGATGTTGCAAATGTGGCATGTGGATTTCATGCATCAGACCCAAACCATATAAGAAAAACTGTGGAATTAGCAAAAAAAAATAATGTAAAAGTTGGCGCTCATCCTTCCTTTCCAGATTTACAAGGTTTTGGAAGAAGAGAAATGAAAATGTCTAAACTAGAAATCAAAAATAACATTATGTATCAAGTTGGAGCACTTAAAGCATTTTTAGATGAAATGGAAATGCCTTTAAATCATATAAAACCTCATGGAGCTTTATATGTTATGGCTTCAACTGATGAAGAAATGTCTCGAGCGATAGCTGATGCAGTTGAACCATTTAATGTAGAAATATTTGGTATGGCAAATACTGCGCATGAAAAAGTATATAAAAGTGAAAGAGGACTAAATTTTATATCAGAATTTTATGCAGATCTTGACTATGATAAAAATGGAAAACTGGTTTTAGCAAAAGGAAAAAATTCTCTTTATGATAGTGATCTTTCTACGAAAAGAACTTTAAGAGCAATTAAGGAAAAAAAAGTAAAGACAATAGATGGCTCGGACATAGATGTGGGCTGTGATACTATATGTGTTCACTCAGACACTCCAAATGCAGTTGAAATCATAACAAAATTAAAAAATGCAATAAATGAGTTATGAAAAAAATTTTAATTGCAAACAGAGGTGAAATTGCGTGCAGAATTATTAAAAGCTGTAAAAAATTAAATATTCATACAATTTCAGTTTATTCAGATATTGATACTAAAAGTAAGCATGTAAGATTGGCAGATGAATCTGTTAATATTGGAAATTCGAAAGCACAAGAGAGTTATTTATCATCAAAAAAAATTGTCAATGCTGCATTAAAAACAAAAGCCGATGCAATACACCCAGGTTATGGATTTTTATCTGAGAATGCTGAATTTGCACAAAATGTAATAGATGCAGGTCTTATTTGGATAGGACCAAAACCTGACACTATTATATCGATGGGAAATAAGGATATAGCAAGAGAAAGGGCTATAAAAAGTGATTTACCAATTTGTCCTGGATTAAAAAATAATGAGTTGTCATCAGATAATTTAGAGAAAAAATGTTTGGATATTGGATATCCAATTCTAATAAAAGCAAGCGCAGGCGGAGGCGGAATAGGTATGCAAATTGTGAATAATTTCAATGAACTCAAGGCAGCAATCGATAAAACAAAAAATTTAGCAAAGAAAGCCTTTGGAAACAGCGATATTTTTTTAGAAAAATTTATCAGAAATTCACGACATATAGAAATACAAGTATTTGGTTATGGAGAAAACAGCGCAATTCATTTTTATGAGAGAGACTGTTCAATTCAAAGAAGATTTCAAAAAATTATTGAGGAAAGTCCAGCACCAAAAGTTCAAGAGTCAATAATTAAAGAAATGGCAGATAAGGCAGTGAAATTTGCCTCGGATCAAAAATATGAAGGAGCAGGAACAATCGAATTTATTTATGACATAGATCAAAAGAGATTTTATTTTTTAGAAATGAACACCCGAATACAAGTAGAACATCCAGTAACTGAGGAAATAACCGGAGTGGATCTTGTTGAATTACAAATTAAATATGCGCTAAATCTTGAGTCAAAAAGAATAGATCAAAAAGAAATTTCTAAAACAGGTAATTCTTTAGAATGTAGATTATATGCAGAGGATCCAAAAAAAAATTTTCTACCATCTCCTGGTAAAATTTCGAAATTATATATTCCAGAATTAAAAGAAAATATCAGACTAGATATTGGAGTAGATGAAGGTGATGAAATACCCTTTTACTATGATCCAATGATTGCAAAAATTATTTCTAAGGGCTCAAGTAGAGGTGAAGTATTAAAAAATATGATAAGTTTTTTAGAAAAATTGAAAATTGACGGTATTGAAACCAACAAGTTTTTTTTAATAGAAGTTTTGAAAAATAGATCATTTGAGGAAGCAAAATTTAATACAAAGTTTATAGAAAATAATTTATCAATTTTTACTAAATACGAAGATACAAAGCAAAATGAAGATACAAAAAAAGAGATAATAAATAAAAACGAAACCAATAAAGTTGAGAATTTCAATTATACTGAAAAAGATGTTAAAGCTTTTGAAAATATAATTTCAAAAAAAATACCAAAGTTAAATAATCAAAACTATACTCAAAAAGATATCAATGCATTTGATAATATTATCTTAAAAAAAAAGGACGCCCAAGAGACCTTTAAAACTAAAATTAAAAATGTGCCAGGAAAAATATATGATACTCCAAAGTTTTTACCTGCTGGTGATAAATATATGCTTATTGAATTTGGAAATATTATGAATTTAGAATTAAACTTCACAGCACAAAATCTTGCCAAAGCTATAAAAGGTCAAAAAATCAGAGGTATTTATGAAACTTCACCATGTTTTGCTTCAATGATTGTTCATTATGAACCTGACGAAATAAAATTCAATGATCTAAAAAAAGAACTTTTATCACTAATAAACTCTCTAGGATCAACTGACGAAATTGAAATTAACAGTAGAATATTTTCTTTTCCTACCGTTTATCTAGACAAATGGACTAAAGAATGTATTGAGGATTATTCTAATAAAATCGCAAAAAAAAAACCTGACCCAGAGCTCATAACTGAGTTAAATAATTTAGAAAATACAGATCAATTCGTCAGAGTTCATTCTTCAACAGAATATTGGGTTGCAGCAATAGGTTTTTGGCCAGGTCTACCATTTATGATGGCTCTGGATCCAAGATGTAAACTAACAGTGCCAAAATATAATCCACCAAGAACTTGGACACCAAAAGGAACAGTTGGTATGGGAGGAGCTTCAACTTGTATTTATCCAGATAGACTACCTGGTGGTTATCAAATTTTTGGCATTATACCTGTCCCTATTTGGGACACTAATAAAAGTTTTCCAGTTTTTGAAAATAATATTTGTTTGTTTCAACCTGGGGATAGAGTTAAATTTGTACCAACAACTTATGAAGAGTTCGACCATGTTTATAACAAAATTGAGGATGGAAGTTATGATTATAATATTGTTGAGTATCAAAAGTTTTCTGTAAAAAATTATAAAAAATGGCTCACATCTATTGATGCAAATAAGCGTTTTTAAAAAATGATTAAAGTAATTAAAAAAGGTTTAGAAACTTCAGTTCAAGACTATCCAGGTAGAATTGGAACATTAAATCAAGGGTTTCCACCATCAGGACCAATGGACAGTTGGTCTTTTAGACTTGCAAATGTTTTAGTTCAAAATGATCCAGGAATGTCAGCATTAGAATGTCAATTTATGGGCCCAACTTTAAAGTTTGAGAATGATATAGTTATAGCGATTACTGGCGCTAATATGAGCCCAAAAGTTGATGGAAAACCCATACCTCTTTGGGAAAGTATTGAGATTAAAAAAGACTCAATATTAGAAATGAGTTATGCAACAGTCGGAGCTAGATCTTATATTGCTTTTTCTGGAGGAATTAATACTGAAACCTGGCTAGGCTCTAGATCTACTTTTCACAAAGCTGGAGTTGGAGGTATTGAAGGAAAGGCTATTAGAGATAACCAAACAATTCCCATAAATAAATTAAAGTCGAAGGCTGGAAGAAAAGTAAAGAAAGAGGCTATTCCTGAATTTTCTAAAGATAAAAAGTGGGAAATTGAAGTTGTAAAAGGACCTAATGATGATTGGATTGATGACAAAGGTCATAAAATGTTTCTTAATTCAGAATGGAAACTTCAATCAAAAAGCGACAGAACAGGATATCGATTAGAGGGACCAGAGTGGTCTTTTACAGAAAAAGCAACCAATAAAGGATTAGAGCATGGAGCAGAACCATCAAATATAATTGATCAAGGGTATCCAATAGGAGCAATAAATTTAGCTGGACAAACTCCAATAATACTAGTTAATGATGGCCCTAGCATGGGTGGGTTTATAGTCCCTTACACTGTTCCTTCGGCTGCATTTTGGAAACTTGGTCAAGCAAAACCGGGAGATTTTTTGAGCTTTAAAGAGATATCTCTTGAAAAATCTCAAGATATGAGAACAGAACAAACTTTAATTTGTAATGAAAAAAGTATTCTATCTTCATCTGATATTAATCAAAATAAACAAAACAAAATAAAAATAGATAAAATAAAAATAATAGATTTTGACAAAGAAAATGAAAAAGTGAGAATAAGGGAAAAATTTATAGAAAAGAGAGGTGTAAAAAGTATTAAGGTACGATTTTATAATTGAAAATGATTACGGAAATAAAAACAACAGTGCCAGGCAATATCTGGAAAGTATTAGTGGGTGAGGGAGATAATGTAAAAAAAGATGATGTATTATTTATAATGGAAGTCATGAAAACTGAAGTTCATCATAATTCCCCAATAGACGGGAAAGTTATAAAAGTAAATATACATAATGATCAAGAAGCAGTTGAACCAGGAACAGTAGCAATAATTATTGAATAAAAACATGTCGTTTGAAAAAAAATTTCTTAGTAGATATCTCGATATTATCATTGAACTTTCAAATGAAACTGGAATTTCTAAAAAAGAAGCAAGAGATATGTTAGATATAGCCTTATCTAATCGGAATCTTAAATTAGTTAATTTCTATGAAGTTAAAAATGAGATTAAAATGTTTATAACAATAAATATTTTTTCTCTTTTATTTAAATTATAACTTTGTGGAAAAGTTAATTTTATACAATGGTCCCAACTCACCCTTTGGCAGAAAAGTAAAAATTACTGCTATCGTTCAAGAAATAAAAATAGATGAAAAGATAGTTAAAGTTGAGCAATCAGAGTTTTTAGATAAGTATAATCCATTACGAAAAATTCCAACACTTGTTATAAATAATAAACAAACAATAATTGATAGTGATAATATTTGTTTATATTTTAATCAAATTTCCAGAAATCAAACTCTGTTTTACCCTGACAGTTATTGGTCAATAATGTCAACCATATCAATTGCTAATGGCCTAATGGAGTCTGTTTTAGAAAGAAGGATGGAGATAATTAGACCTTCGGGTGAGCAAAGCAAAGCTTATATACAAAAACAAGAGATAAGAGCAATTAGAACTATTAATTGGATTGAAAAGAATTGGACTAATTTTAATAGCAATAGACTATCAATGGACCAGATAGCAGTTGCCTGTGCTCTTGAATATACAAAATTTAGATTTACAAACAAATGGTCAAATGATTGTGATCAGCTCAGTAATTGGCTGGAAAAATTTAATGAAAATGAGTTTATGAAAATGACTATTCCAAAAGAAGCAAATTAATTTTTATTTTATTAGTCGTAATAAAACATCGGAGCTTTTTTCCAATCTAACCAAGTTACTGGGTCATGTCCCCAAACTACCTTAGCATCATGATCTTTTGCAATTTTTCTTAACTTCTTTACAGATTCCGCAGCATCTGATGCAGAATGTACTAACCCAGGCAAACATTTATCGCACCAATGGTCACCTGTGTAACAAGCGTCTCCTGTAAACAACATGTGACCTGTCTTTGGAAGATTTACCAAAACTGACTGGTGACCAGGAGTATGACCAGGAGTAAAAATTAATTTTATTACTCCATCACCATAAACATCATAAAAATCTGTTTTTCTTCCTTGTAAAAATTTCCATTTTATATTTGGTTTATCAAAATCTTCTCTTATATAAGCTGGTGCTGAAAACCAATCAGGATTAAATGCGTAGTCATATTCGATTCTTTGAGTAATATGAGTTGCATTAGGAAAATGTCCAATTGCACCTGAATGATCAAGATGCAAATGAGTTTGAATAACATATTTCACATCTTCAGGATTTGTATTAACAGTTTTTACAACTTCTTTGCACCATTCTGAAGCTTTCATTACAGGATCATAAGCATCTATTACATCTCCCCAGTGTTTATGCTTATCTAATGCTGCTTCTATAGGCATTCCTCCATCAATAATTACATCACCTTCAGGATGTTTTATTAAAAACCAAGGTACTGGAATTTCATAAGGTTCCTCTGAATGATTCATTTTTATGTGTTTTAGTTTTGTTTTAATAGATCCAGTTTGAAACATATAAAGTTTAATGCCATTATTAAACTTTGTTGTCTTTTCAAATATGTCGTCTGTATTAATTTCCATAACTTATATTACCAGGCTGCTTCGTAAATGTTAAGAGCGTCATTTTCCGTCACTTCTCTTGGATTATTTACCAATAGTCTAGTTTGTTTCATTGCATCAGTTGCCATCTTTTTGCAAGCTTCTTTTGGAATATTCACTTCTCTTAATTTTTGAGGAAGGCCAAGTTTTTTTGATAAATTTTCTAATCTATTAATAAATTCTGAACAAACTGCTTGATTGCCTTGTTCTTTATTTATGTCAGGAAATACATACGCTGCAAGTTCAGCATAATCCTTTGTTGCTTTGCTGTCTGCGCTATTAAATCTTAGAACATACGGTAAGACAAGAGAATTTGATAATCCATGAGATACATGAAAAGTTCCACCTATAGGATAAGCAAGCGCATGAACTGCTGCAACAGGAGAGTTTGCAAATGATTTTCCTGCAAGCATTGCTCCAATTAACATTTTTCCTCTTGCCTCAATATTTGATCCCTCAAAAACAGCTTTTTCGATTGATCCTCCTAAAAGTTTAAGCGCCTCTATTGCAAGCATTTTAGAAATTGGATTGTTATTTTTATTTGCTGAAGCATATCCCTCTATTGCGTGAACCATTGCATCAATACCAGTCGCAGCTGTAGTATGTGCTGGCAAACCCATAGTTAATTCTGGATCTAAAATTGCAATATCAGGAAGAATAATTGGTGACGATACTCCTTTTTTTTCTTCTTCTCCAACTGTTATAATAGAAATTGGTGTAACTTCTGAACCAGTTCCAGCTGTTGTTGGTACTAGAACCAATGGTAATCTTGGACCTTTTGCATTTGAAACTCCCCAAGCTTCTTCGATATTTTCATTTGATCCTAAAATTAATGAAGTTAATTTTGCAACATCCATAGATGATCCACCTCCAAAACCTATTACACCAGTAGCTTTTATTTTTCTTCCATATTCTATAGCTTTTAATAAAGTTTTTAGTGATGGGTCAGCTTCTACATCTTCAAATATTTCTACAGTAGATGAAAATTTTTTTAATTCTTTTATTGTTGTCTCAGTAAGTCTTAATGACATTAAATCTTTATCAGTTATGAATAAAATATTAGATCCAAGTTTTTTCGAAACTTCTTCAGCACATGTTTTTGCTGAACCACTTCCAAATCTAATTCCTGAAGTTGTATTAAATATAAAATTATTTAAGCTCATAAACTAAACAAAATAAACATAGAATAATATAGCAAAGATTGCCATTGCAATTAATATTAAAATCCAACTATAACCCGTTCCAAGTTTGTCTATATAATTTGTATTACCTTGTATTTCGTCAGGCTCTTTATAAAGATCGTTTGGTTGAATAGGTTTGTTTGGTAAAGTAGATAAATCCATTTTGCTAGCTAGAAACCAGACTAAGCCAATCCCAAAAAACCACCAAATTAACTGATAACCCCATATAGAAGGTATTTTTAATATCCAATTATCATATCCAGCATTTGGCGAACCAAAAAAATTGTTTCCTAGAACTTGTCCAGGACCTGCACCAAAGAAAAACCAAACTACAACAATTACATAGGCAAAAGATCTTAATTTTGTTCTATTTGGATGAAGTCCCATATGTTCATTTAAAAAATCATGAAATTTTTGTCTGTGATCTCTATTTAAATCTAATTTTGCCAATGATGAGAAAGCTGAAACAGAAAAACAGACAAATATATTAAACATTAAACCCCAAACACCAGAATGAATTGTAAGGGGCCATCTACCCCAGGGTAATCTATTTCCTGAAATTTGTTGACCTATAGTTTCTGTTAAAATAACAATAATAATCCCAATTATTACACCTGAAATTGCTGCACCTCTTGTAATCCATGGAAACCAAACCAATCCTAACAAAACTATTATAAACTGAAACGCAATTGAAATTGAAATTCCACTAAATATTATCATTGCTGGCTTTGCAAATGTAGCAAGGTACAAAGACGCAAGAAAGATAAGCATTGTTATTAAACGAACTGCTAAAAGTTCATTTTTCCAATTAATATTCTTATTTACATATGCCTTGTATAGATCTCTAGTAACTATGCTTCCGGATGTCATTAAAAAAGCGGCTGCAGTTGATTGTAATGCAGCAATAATACCAACAGCTAGCAAACCTGTTAACCACAATGCACTATTATCAATCAAATTAATTATATGGTAAATTATTAAAGAATGATCTCCTGTTGAAACTTCTGGGAATATATTTTTTAAAGACAGGCCTTTACTATTTATTTCCGAGCTTGCTCCTAAAAGACTTGCTCCTATCCCTTGATAAGTTGCAATAATAAATAATAAAAATCCTATTACTACTGCAGAACCCCAAATTTGATAATAAGAAAATACTTTTGGGTGCTTTGCTGAGTAACTCCACATTGAAAATGATGGTGAAAGCACAATTCCCATGAATGAAATCACAAAAGTAAAAATCATCATTGATGTCCATGGACCGCCAATCGCAGGATTTTTACCTAAACCAGCAACCCATTGAATAACTCCCGGAACAGCAAAGTAACCATTGTAATCTCCACCTCCATACCCGTTAGTATTTCCCCAATTGCTAATAGATGTAGCGGCAACTTTAGAAAGACTTTTTCCGAATATTTCAAAGTTTCCAACGAAGTAATAAATTATTACGCCCAAGACTAGGAAAGTTACAAAATATAACCACGATTGAACAACTCCAACACTCACTACAGATTTAAATCCACCTCTTGTTACATAAAATAAAACTATTGTTGATATTATCCACATACCCAAATCTCTTGATACATATCCATCTGACAGCATATTGACTAAAAAGCCAGTTGCTCCAAAAAAAACCGCTAGCAAAGGAATAGAAACAAAAAAAGTAATTAATACTGTTATAATTCTTAGGGTGTTACTTTTGTAATAGTCGTAATACATTTCTCCAGGAGTTATGTAACCAAATTTTCTACTTAGCATCCATTGTCTTTTAAAGAAAAATATACTTGCCAAGGGAACCGTTATAGCAATAAATGCAGTACCAACAAATTGGAAGCCATCGTTAAAAATAAGACTAGCTTGTGAAATAATTGTAAGTCCAGCAAATGTTGCAGCAGTAGCCGCAAAGAAAAAAACCCATGATGAAACATTTTTATCTGCAAGATAGTATTTTACTGGGCTTTCTGAGTTGAGCTTTGAACCCCTTACTCCCCAAAAAAAACAAAAAGCAGCATAAACTAAAATAAATAAGAATATCCAAATAGATTTTTCTGACATTTCATTAATTCTAATTTTTAATCAAGTGCACCGCCTAGGAGCTGACTCGCCTTTTTCCTTTTTAATCTTCTCAGCCTCATTCTGTGCTGCTTCAATGGTTGAAAAAGTCTTATCTTCAAAAATTATAAATGGTTTCGCTCTGTCAGCGTTCAATTGTGCAACACACCATTCTTTTCCAGGTTTAGTGCACATTACCATATATGCTCCAGGTATAGGACCATATCTTCTGTTATTTAAAGTAAATAAACATTTAGCTAAATCATTTAATTTATCTTCATCTAGATTACCAAGTGCATCTTTTTCAAAATTATTAAGTGGGGTTTTGTTATCCGAACCTAGAATACTTTTGCCACCCGTGCCCTCTGGTCTAGTAAATCTTTGATTGGTCATTATGGCAAAGGTCCATCTTTTAAGAAACCTCTTATTGCATTCTCTAATATTTTGGAGACATTGTTGTTGTAATTATTATAAGATAAACTTCCACAAAATGATAATGAACCTGGAGCAAATAATGCACCATCATTCGGTGTCTTATAATAAATCATATCAGCTCTTACCATAGGATTTTCTGTACCTCCTCCATAATAACCTCTTACAGTAAAATGAATTTCCTCATTTACTTGCATCATCAGATTTGTATGATTTTCTGATCTAGCTAATAAATAAGCATTGTGAGGTGTTCCAAATTCCAAATCATATCTATCAAGCTCCAGTCCTGCAGCACCTCCACCTACTAATCCAAAATCTCCTATTACTTCATCTTTTCCAACACCATCAAAAATCCATGAACACTCAGGTCGTTCACTATCAGGAGACCTTTTGTAATACGAGCTAACATCAAAACCATATGCTGTAAAAGTTAATCCACATACTTTTGAAGGTATTCTTCCTCTAGCTCTCCACATTCCTCCATATTTTCCATCAAAAGCATTATTGTATTCTCCTGGGTTTGCCGTCCATGCTCTAGTTCCTGCTTCCCCTTTTCTTACCTCTATAATATTTGGATTGTCAGGGTGATACTCGCTAATCCAATAAAAACCGTCTGAACCTAAGTATATCCATCTTCCACCATTAAGCTGATATTGTTCATAAGCTGCTAGCATCTTTTCAGAACTATATTCAGGATGTGATCCTGTTAAGACACATTTGTATCGATTTAATAACTCGACACCTTCTAAATGTAAGTCTTCATCTGTAACAACATCAAAATCTAAATTTTTTTCCTCTAACCAATCAGTTAAATGTAAATCTGCATTAAGTTGCCATAGAGATGGAGAGAGCCAATGTCTATATTTTGGTCTCATATTTAAAATAGGTCTTAGTCTAGATGCAATTGCAACACCACTTCCATCAGAATGTTGACAGTAAGTTGATAAACCATATTCTCTATGTTCATTTAAATACAAATCTGAAGCTGACATAACTGGTACTTTTCCAGCTAGTAATTGAGCCACAACTGAATTAGTACCAAGGTTGTCATTTGAATAAGCTATGTAACTATTTGTTGGCAAAACAAATAGAAGGTCTGAAGTATTTTTTCCTTTGGGAGGTTTGATTACAAATGGAATAAAATCTTCTGTTTCAGCAGAATCTTCACCATTTATTCTTAATCTTGCTGCATATATACCGCTTCTTATCAAGTCTGGAACTTTATATGTAAAATCTATATCCCACCTAGCATCATCAATGTCATCATCATGAAAATGAATAGCTCCATACTCTTCAGGTTTATGGTGAAAGACCATTTCATCTGCTGTCCAGTTGTATCCAGTCATACCACGACAAGGTAAATTTATAATAAACCCATTAAGATGATTAGAGGTTTTATCAATTATATAAGTTGAAGCTATATTTTTAGTTATATTTGCATGAAAATCCCATGCTCCGATTACTTCTGATCTTAACTCAGATGTACAATCGGTAAATCCCCTTGCCAAGGACTCAATCTCTGATTTTGAAAGTGCTTTTTTGCTAAGTCTAGGTCTATCTATTTTTCCATTATAAGTTTGCGTCTGCTCTGGTAGTTCAATTGGAGTCGGGGCTTCTTTGAAATGCCCTCCCTGAATATGTCTTCCTGATCTATCATTAAGTGATGAGGCAGCCATTAGAAATGGAGCATCATTCGCTCTAGGCTTTAAGTTACTTATAGTTTCGACATGTGATGTAGTCTCATCCGCTGGGTGAAGTAAAGACATTCCAAGCCCACCGTTGGTTGGAGTTACGCATGGCTCTTGGTAAAGTTTCAATTTTCCAGTATTTGCGTCATATGTTGCAGCAACTAAATACCAAACTTTTCTTAAAAGTTTTTTTTCACTTGAAAGAGTTGAAACTTGGCCTCCTCCATCACCAATCATCACTGAGAGACAACCGTTTTCGTCTATAAAAAGTCCATATCCACTTTTAGTTTTTTCATTCCATTTAGTTAATATTCCTTGTTTGCCTTTTTCAGGAGTAGTAGGAAATATATAGGCCTGTAGCGTAAAACTTGTTGTGTTTAACCTATCATCTTGAGGTATAATTATGTAAGAGCCTCCATGAATTCTTTGGTTTTTACCTTGGTAAGTTTTGTTACACTCAGCTCCAACCTCCTCATCTTTATATCCTGGACCTTCAGGGTTTGTATCTCCATGAATTAGTCTTACAATTTGAACATCATAATTTTCGTTTTTTTCAGTGTTAACGTAAAACTTAATTTCCTCCCCAGGAAACGCTGTATACTTATCACTATATCCTGTTATCCTTAACATTATTTCAAAATCCTATAATAATTAGTCATCCACCATACCTCTCAAGCAAGTCTAGTACTCTTTTTAAAAATATTGCGTGCTCGCATGCTTCTTCTGATGAAAAAGACTCTTCTAATATTTCAACAGGTTGGCCTCTTACTCCAGTTACAATTCCAATTCTATAATCTTCAAAATCTTTTTTACAAACTGTCACATATTTCTTTAATGCCATTGGTTGTCTTCTAAGTTTATCCAAAACTATTTGAAGTTCTTTACTATGTTCAACCATTGGTTGACCTTTATGAGGTTGGGGTGCTCTACCAACAGGAGTTGCTCTATGTTCTTCAATTAATTTATTTCTCATCTTTTCATCCCTTAAAAGAGGCAAAACATATTTTTCAGTTATATAGTCATCTGTACTTGTATGTCCTAGATTAAGCTGTACTCCTGTTTTATCTTTTTCCATTTTTATTTTTTAATAAATTATTTATTTATTTGTCCTTTCTTGAATGATTTTAAGTGCTTCTATTAAATAAACTCTAAAAACCTCATGATTTTCACTCATTGGAAAATGTCCAATGTCCGCCATTTCAATGTATACGCCTCCTTTAATTTGTCTTGCTGTATTTTCAGTTGCTTCAGGTGGAGTTAAGTAATCGTAAGTTCCTGTTAACATTATTACTGGACATTTATGACCGTCAATATTTTTTAATTCGCTTCTTAAATCATGATCTACAGAATAAAAGTACAAATCTCCCTTAAAGGCCTCCGACCCTTGAGTATAATAATGCCATGTAAGCCATCTATCCTTATCAGGAGATTGAGGTGCCATCAAATCCCAAGTACCACTTGCACAAACTTGAGCAGCATTTGCGTGAGGATGTCTCCACCAATCAAGATAAAAACCAGGAGCATAATCTGCTGCCTCAACAGGAATAACTGCCCTAAATTTATTTGGATGCCTTAAAGCTAATTGTAAAGCTACATTTCCACCAAATGAGGAACCCATAAAAATTGGATTTTGCAAACCTAAGGCATCACAAAGCTTAACTATAAAATTACAATAATGTTCTGCAGTTAATTTATATTCTTCTTTCCACCATTCTTTATTGTGCGGTGGATCAGATTTTCCATGTCTAGGTAAATCGTAAGCAATAACATTATAATTTTTAGTAATCTCTGGATCTTCCAACAACCCCCTCCATTGGTGGTTGTGACATCCAGCTGTATGTTGACAGATTAAAGGTATACCTTTTCCATTTTGTAGATAAAAAACTTTATATTCACAATCATCAACCTCGATTGTGACATATCTACCAACTACATCATGATGCTTAACCATTTTAAATTATCCTCCAATAATAATTACCCATTAAACAGGAACTCCTATTTTTCTCAATAGTTCAAATTGAACAGTAAAATTCCTTAAATTTTTCATCAGAATCAGATGATTGCCTTCAATTTTCAAATCTTTTAGAAAACTTGCAGACCAAATTCCATGATACATAGGTTTAGGAATTGGTTGACCAAATTCTTTCCAGGTATTTGCTGATGCTCTCAAAGCAAAGTCATAAGGATCTAAGGGAGATGGATTTGTGTTAATACTTTTAACTTTACCATCGTGCATTTCTATAATTACTTTTGCTTTTTCCATATCAAACATAAAGGAGCATGTATAATATTTAGCCATTGCTTTAATAGTATCGTCGTTATTAGTAAGATCTTCGTACTTTTTTGCCCAATTATCTAATTCTGAACTCATAATTTAACTCTTTTAATATTTTATTTTTTTGGACTTTTGTCTCCTCTTGTGTCTGGGGTAACATTCTCACCAAAATTCATGTGATAATCTTTTTTTGGATTTCCATAATCACCTAGTATATTTCGAATATTACTTATTTCACCCGGTGCCATTCCAATTTCTTTTAAAAGGCTATCCAAGAAAGGTTGATGAGCTCTATATCTTAATGCTGAACTAACAACATTATCTGCTAAATTACCTGAACTTTTGCCTGGAGCGCCATCTTTTCCTCCAACACTAGATGTACCGCCAGTGGTTCCACTAAATCCTGGTAGACCACTTACATCTACAATTTTAATATCACCAATGTTAGCCATTGGTTTAACGCTTTCTCTAATAATTGACTCTATTTTTTCTGCTAATTTATTTCTTAATGCACTTCTTCTATTTGCATCACTTCTGACATTTTCAGCTAAATTTAGAGCTTCTTTACCAGCGGCATCAATTTCATATCTTAATTTAGCTGCCATGGTCTCATATTTATCTTGCTCAGCTTTTGAAGCCGCAGATATTACATCAACTTGCTTCATTCCTTCAGCTTTTTCTATATAGCGCATTGAATTTGCTTTTTCTTCAGCTTCAACAGCTTTAGCTCGAGTATTTTGTTCATCAGCTTTAGACTTCAAAACCTCCTTAGATTTCTCAATAATTTCTAATTCTTTTTGGTGTTCTTCGAGCTGTATCCTTTTTGCCTTTTCAATGTCCAATGTTCTGACTTCTTTTTCAGTTTCAATTCGGTGAGCGTCAACATTTTTTTGTTGAGCAATTTTGGCATTTTTAATTTGTTGTTCAGCCATTATTTGAGCTTCTTCAGACTCTCTCTGCTTATCTGATTGCTCTTTTATAATTTCGGCTTTTTCCTGAGCTCTTTTAGTATCAACTAATCTTTGTTTTTCTAATCTAGCATACTCACTTTCTTTATCTAAATTTAATATTTTAACCTCAGTTTCTAAATTT
>CACAEM010000004.1 GCA_902531455.1 uncultured Pelagibacteraceae bacterium
TACATCTTTTGACATTCCTTAAATGAATTTTTATCATTTGGATCAAAAATATTTGTATTTGCTACATCACCACAAACCATTAGGTCCAAATCTTTAAATTCATTCGCAGCGTCTTTTGCTATTTGAAGAGCATTTTTTTGCATTGGTTCAAGCAAATGTTCTTTCCCTATGATTCTTAGTTTTTCTCTATGTCCATAATAAGTAAAAGCCTGAACTACATCGGAACCAGCTCTAATAAATTCTCTATGTAATTGAGTAACTACATCTGGATGTTCTAAAACTACCTCTGGTACAAATGGACCTGCAGATAGATATCCTCTTCTCTCCATAGCAAATAAATATCCCTCAGCAAATATAATTGGACCTGCATCCAGTCTTGATATTAAGTTTTTTTTCATATTTCTCCTCTTAAAATTAACTTTTTTTAAATTTGTGAGAAATTTTTAAAAACTGTCTCTGATAATTGATTGTTGAAAAACTGTTTTACAATTTAAATTGAAATTAAATCCTAATGAAAAAATTTTACTAATAACTTTCATTTTTTTAAGAATATTATTTAAAATACCAAATTATTAAAGACATTTTTACTACAACCATTAGTTGAAACTAGTTTGCAATTTCGAGTTCTATATGTTTGTATAAGACTTAATTAATTAATTAGGAGATAATAATGAAAATTAAAAAACTCATCTTAACATTGCTAGTTTCATTAGGAATAGCTTCATTTGGAAGTATTGCTAATGCTGCATGTGGGAAGTTAGTTATTGCTGAGCAAAACTGGGCTTCAGCTGAACTTATGGCTAACGTAGATAAATTTATTTTAGAGGAAGGATATGGATGTGAAGTGGAATTAATTCCAGGTTCAACAATGCCTACTTTTACGTCAATGAATGACAAAGGTGCTCCAGATATGAACCCGGAACAATGGGCAAATGCTGTTTACACTCCATTACTAAAAGCTGTTGACGAAGGTAGATTATTTCAAGCTAACAAAACACCTATCACTGGTTTAGGTGAAGGTTGGTGGATTACTCCAAGTACAATTAAAAATCACCCTGAAATTGCAAATATGACTGCTTTAGAAATATTAGAACACCCTGAATGGTTTCCAGACAAAGAAGATCCATCTAAAGGAGCATTTGTTGGATGTCCAGCAGGTTGGGGATGTCAAATAGCAAACGCTAATCTTTTTAGAGCTTATGATATGGAAGCAAAGGGATGGAAATTAGTTGACCCAGGTTCTGCTGCAGGATTAGATGGTACAATTTCAAAAGCTGCAGACTCAGGTGATAGTTGGATAGGTTATTACTGGAGCCCAACTTCAATGGTTGGTAAATATGGATTACAAGCAGTAAATTTTGGAGTTGATTTTGCTGGTAGAGATAATTGGGACAACTGCATAATGTTACCTGATGAACAGTGTGCGTCACCTAAAAAAACATCTTGGACAAAATCAGAGGTAAATTCAATCATAACTAAAGGTTTTGTTGATAAAGGTGGAAAAGATGCAGTGGCTTATGTTGAGAAAAGAACATACCCAGGAGATATAATGAACTCCATGCTTGTATACATGTCAGATAATCAAGCAAAAGGATCAGACGCAGCTGTTGAATTTTTGAAACAGCATGAAGATCTTTGGGGCTCATGGGTAAGCTCCTCTGCTAAGAAAAAAATCAAATCTGCTTTATAATCGTTGAAATAAGTTATTACGAGCCTATAATCTATAGGCTCGTAACAAAATATGGAATTATTAACAAAATTTCCTGTGATGGAAAGGTCAGCATTAGCTGAACTTAGAAAAGGTATTGACTTTGCTTTTAGAGATTTTTCAAGAGCTTACGGGGATGCTATAGAAGCTTTTTTTGATCCACTCTTATTTTTTTTAGTAAGATTAGAAAAACTATTAATTGGAGCACCTTGGCCAATTACGATAGCTGTAATTTGTGGTTTAGCATGGATTGGGTCTAGAAATTGGAAACTAGTCGTGGGAGCTGCAGTTTCATTTTTTCTAATTGGTTATTTTGGTATGTGGAAGGATTGCATGGCAACTGTAGCAATTATTACAGTTTGCGTAATTATATGCATGTCAATTGGTATTCCTGTAGGCGTGCTGATGGCAAGGTCAGAAAGAGTTGAGAAAATAGTTTTACCTATTTTAGACATGATGCAGACCATTCCAAGTTTTGTATATTTAATTCCAATATTAATGTTGATGGGTATAGGCAAAGTTCCAGGCTTAATTGCAATTTGCATTTATGCCGTTCCTCCAATTATAAGATTAACAAACTTAGGAATAAGAGAGGTAGATAAAGAAACAATTGAGGCATCCGAGGCGTTTGGTGCAACTAGAATTCAGAAATTAAAATCTGTGCAAATTCCTCTTGCATTGCCAACTATTTTTGCTGGAGTTAATCAAACAATAATGATGGCTTTAGCAATGGTTGTTATTGCATCAATGATTGGAGTAAAAGGATTAGGTGTACCTATATTAAGAGCAGTAATGAACCAATACTTAGCTCTTGGTTTGTTTAACGGTTTAGCAATTGTAGCCCTTGCAATAATATTTGATAGAGTAGCACAACAGTACGGTCAAAGAATGCAAAAACACAGAGGTTTGAAAAAATAAGTTTTTATTTTCCTTGATCAAAAAATTTTATAGACACGGTTCACAAAATAATTAAAAATATTTAAATGTATTTTTCTTTGGAAATAAGCCCACAAGCGGATGTAAAAACCTTACCAGAGGTTAAAGATGTTTATATCACAATGCTTCCAGGAGGAGATTATAAAGATACTGCTAGAAAAGCCATAGAGCTTGTAGAAGCAGGATATAATCCAGTTCCTCATTTTCCTGCGAGATCTATCAGTGACGAAAAAGATTTAGGAGACTATATTTTAAGATGCAAAGATGGAGGTGTAAAGCAAGCACTTGTAATAGGAGGTGGAAGAGAGCCATTAGGTAAATTTGATAGCTCTTATCAGATTTTAGAGACAGGATTATTTGATGGAATAAAGATTGGAATTGCTGGACATCCGGAGGGCAGTCCTGATATATCCAATTCAGAATTAGAAAAAGCTATGATAGATAAAAAGCCTTATGCTGATTATATTGTAACTCAATGGTTATTAGATTCTCAGCCTATCGTTGATTTTATTTCTAAGCAAACGATACCAGTTCATGTTGGAATAACTGGGCCCATGAAAATTTCAAGCTTGATAAAGTTTGCAAATATTGTTGGTGCAAAAAATTCCATTAATTTTCTTAAATCTAATTTTAGTAAGGCATTAGATTTATTGAAACCTAAAGACCCTAATGATCTAATTGGGAAAGTTAAATCGCATACTGATTATTTTCACATTTATACATTCGGCGGCTTGAAGGAAACAAACAAGTGGTTGAAGGAGAATAACTATGTCTAATGAATTTGACTATAGTAAACTAAGACACGTAACATCAGTAGATCAATCTGATAGAAAAGTACCTTATAATTTAAGACAAAGCGGACCAACAAAAGTTGAAATGTTAATTTCAACGCGAGTAAGAAAATCACCTTATTGGCATTTGTCGATGAAAGCAGGCTGTTGGAGAGCAACAGTATACAATCGTATTTATCATCCAAGAGGATATGTAAAACCAGAAGATGGTGGTGCAATGGTGGAGTATGATGCGATCGTTAATCATGTAACAATGTGGAACGTAGCCGTTGAAAGACAAATTAAAGTAAAAGGTCCAGATGCAGAAAAATTTGTTGATTATGTAATTACAAGAGATGCTACAAAGATTTCTCCAATGAGAGCAAGATATGTAATTCTTTGTAATGCATATGGTGGAGTATTAAATGATCCTATTCTTTTAAGAATATCAAAAGATGAATTTTGGTTTAGTTTATCTGATAGTGATATAGGTCTTTATTTACAAGGCGTAAATGCTGACGAGAGATTTAATGTAGAAATTGATGAAATAGATGTAAGTCCGGTTCAAATACAAGGTCCAAAATCTAAAGCATTAATGAAAGATTTATGTGGCGACCAAATTGATTTCGATAACATGCCATTTTACGGTTTAGCAGAAGCTAAAATCGGTGGAAGAAGTTGCGTGATATCTCAATCAGGTTTTTCAGGTGAGGCTGGTTATGAAATTTATTTAAGAGAATGTACTTTATATGCAGAGGATATGTGGAATGCAGTTCTTGAAGCAGGAAAAAAACATAGCCTAATGGTTATTGCACCTGCGCACCATAGAAGAATTCAAGCTGGAATTCTTTCTTGGGGTCAAGATATGGACAATCAACATAATCCTTTTCAATGTAATTTAGGTTATCAAGTATCATTGTCTGGTAAAGGAGAATGGAACAAGAAAGCAGATTACGTAGGAAAGAAAGCTCTAGAAAAAATGAAAGCTGATTTAAAAGCAGGTCACAAACCATACAAACTTCAATTAGTTGGTCTTGAATTAGGTGGAAAACCAATTGAGGAATACGCTCCTGACTTTTGGCTAATTTCAGATGAGGGTGGTGGAGAACCTATAGGTTTTGTTACTTCCCCTTGGTATCATCCTGAAAAAAAACAAAATATAGCCATGGGTTATGTTCCTTTTGATGGAACATTAAACGCAAATGGATTTCCAAAAGGAAAAGTAGGATCTAAATTTAAGGTACACTTACCTGAAAAATATTCTGAAACTCCAGGCAAACCTGTTGTTGCTGTAGTGGTAGATATACCATTTAAAGAGTCTTACAACGCCAATACAAGAGAAGTTGTAAAAGGTTAAACAATTGAAGGGAGGAGTTCAGCTCCTACCTAATTATAATGTTCGCACAATTTTTAGAAATTTTTTTTAAATCATTAAGATTAGATAAAAGCTTATACAGAGATAGTAAATACTTTGGTGAGGCTGCAATCTATTTTGCTGGTCTTGTCATGATACTTGATGGAGTTGCAGGAGCAGTAGCGGCAAATTCAATTGTAAGAACGTCTATTGGTATCTCGGGCTTGACAGCTCTATTAACATGGCTTGTTTGGGCTATATTTATTTTTGTAATTGGAGTTAAAATTTTTCCAGATAAAGGAAGTAAAGTTCCCTTTAAAAAGATTTTAATAGCTGTGGGATACGCTCATGCACCAGGTTTAATTAGGTTTTTTGCAGTAACACCTGACTTAGTTCTGCCAATTATTTTCCTTACTCAATTTTGGATTTTTGCATCTCTTATAATATCAACTAAACAAATTTTGAATTTAAAATCTAACTTGAAATCATTTGGAATAGTATTTTTATCTTTTCTAATAATAGCTTTTCTATCTATAACATTCATAATTAATAGAATGAATTCAATTCCAATTAGTAATATTAGCTAAAAAGGAAAAATAGTTTTAGATGTTCTGCAAGATTTGCATATTTTAAAACCAGTAAGGAATAAATTTTGAGTTACACTTTCATCTTCTTTTTTACACTCTTCACAAATATCATTTAAATCTGCTTCTAAATTCTTATTTAATTTTACATCATATTCTTTAGTCATTATCTGTTAATCCAGCTCCTGCTGTTCGTTCCCTTGATTTATCACTTTCATCAACATAAGTTTTTAAGGATAAATTATAAATTTCAGACCAATCATCTTCAGTAAAACTGTTCTTATTATCTAAAAATTTTAAATTAATTTTATCTGATTTTTCCAATACATCTCCTGTTAGATAGTTTGAATAAATAGACTCATTAAAATTAAATAAAAATTCTTTATCATCCATCTTTAAAAAAATTCTCTTACCAATAATTTCTGAAGTTCTGCTTACAAATGATAAAAATATAAGTGGAAAAGCAATCTTATTTATTTCAATTTCATTGAATTTGGATATTGATGAAGATTGATCAAAAAAATTTAATCCAGATAATATAGGACAATAAAAAGTCTTTGGAGTATTTGAGGCCGATATTTCATCTATATTTTCAAAATTACTGATTTTATAAATTTTGTAGTATTGGTTTAAATTTTTAAGACCTGGTAGTCCAAACATTTCCAGTAATCGAATATTTTTTCCAACCTCCTCTGATATTCCCCAAGAAAAACCAATAGCTTTAGATGCTTTTTTTGAAGTTACTTCTATTTCACTAAAGCTTCTCATTTATTTATGATTTATAAATCCATTTATCATCAAAATTTCCTAATTCTGAAGGCAAAGGTGCTCCTTGGAACATGCATATACGCAACCATTTATCTGATCTAGGATCAAACTTTATAGCTCCAAAAAATGATAATTTTAATCTTAACATATCAATTGGAACTAATTTGGACCCAATTGTATTGTCTTGGATTTCTGAATAAGGAAACTTTTCAGCAATAAATGCTCTTCTGACAACGTGTCTTAAATGATTATTATCTTTTAAAAATTTACCAATTTTAGAACTATTCTTTTTGGTAAATACAGCTTCATAAAGTTTATTTATGTCTCTTGCTATTGCCAAAGGTTGTTCTAGATCAGATCCCTCATCAATATATCTGTCTCCTATTCTAGGCTCTTCTTTATTTTTGGATATAAACCAAAAGTTTTGATTATTTTCGTCTTTTAAAAAATCAATCTTAAGTATTTCGGAATATTTATTTTCTAATATATTTCTTAAATCTTCAATAGTTCTATCAACAGGAATGTTAAAATGCTCTTCCTCATCAGAACTCATTTGCGTAATCAATGGATTAACTATGTCATCAAATGGCTCCATCATCATAGATACAATATATTCTATACATTCATCTTTTAAATTTTCCTCTGACCAGTTGTAAATTTGATTAAATTGATATGAATTTTGAAATTTAAAATCTTCTTTCATAAATTTTATAAACTTTTTTAAATCTTCAATTAAACCTTTAATTTTTTCTTTTTGAAATTTACTATCAGTGTGCCAACTGGTTATATTCTTTAAAGATTTAATTAGGCAATTATAAAAAATATCAATCTCATTTTTTGAAACTTGCTCTATTTCTCTTATTTGTTTCAAAGCAGTTTCTCTTGCATGTATCCAATTATTCAACAAAGTAGGATGATTAACAATAAAAGGAGCCATACCAAGGCCAGTGGAATTTCCTATTCCTAAATTTCTGCTAATTGCATGATCTAATTCTACTGCTAGTTTTGGATTTTTATTTTTTGCAATATGATTAACCTGATCAAATGTAAATTGTCTAACGAGATAAACTAGCATCATCTCTAATCTAAAAGGTCCTCTGATTTCCTCTCTATTTTTAATTCTAAACCTGTCCGCTAAACCAAATTTTCCTGATCCATAAACTGCTGTTGTTCTATATAAATACCCAACCTTTGATAAAATTTCTTTATTAGGTTGCTCTCCATTTGATAAACTGTCAACTACATGATCGAAAACTCTTAATGACTTGTTAGCTCTTGATAACGTTAATTCCTTATACGAAAGTCTTCCAACCTCTTGTTTTGGAACATTATTGTTGAGTCTATCTATGTCTTCTTTTGATGGAATTCCATCAAATAAGGTAAAAGCAGCATCCCACTTAGTGGCTATTACTCTATCTGATCTTTCGTCATCTTTGATTTCGTTAGCAAAACAAATCAGAGAATATGTTCTTTTGTTTTTTGTAAATGAATAAACTGCTCTACCATGTCCTTTGTCATTTAGTTGAAATAAATCTCGGCTATATTTCCAATCTTTAAATTCAGATAAAAAAGATCTTAGAAATGATAATTTTGATTGATGAAAAGATCCCAATTTAGATAGTTTCATCAAAAATTTTGGATCTCTTAATCTTATTTCCATTAATTAATTCCTTTATAAAAATTAAACCAATTATTTCCTAAAATTCCTTCTACTTCTTGCTTATTAAAACCAACTTTTTTTAATCCACTTTCTAAATTATCAAACCCTCTAGCATCCAAAAACCAGTCAGGTTGTTTTGGAAATCCAGGTTTTTTTTTACTTCCCTCTCCATAATTTGTACTTTTAGACCAAGTTCCATTTCTCATCCATTCAACAACACTGTCAGGTTGGTTCAAACATAGATCTGATCCAATACCAATATTTTTTACTTCCATTATTTCTGCAGTTTTAGCAACCATTTCACAAAAGCTTTCTAATTTACAATTTGTTCCATCTTTTAAATGATGAGAATATAATGATAAGCCTAAGATACCTCCACTTTCAGAAAGTTTCTTTAACAAGAAATCTGATTTATTTCTTAAAGCTTGATGCCAGAAAGATGGATTAGCATGGGTAATTGCAATTGGTTTTTCACTTATTTCTATTGCATCCAAAGTACTTTTCTCTGCTGAATGAGACATGTCCACAACTATACCTACCCTGTTCATCTCCTTAATTGCTTCTCTTCCAAAATTTGTGACTCCAGAATCATTTTTTTCATAACATCCCGTGGCTAGAAGAGATTGATTATTATAAGTAAGTTGCATAAATCTACAACCATGCTCATAAACTTTCTCTATTAAATTGATGTCATCCTCAATCGGTGAACAATTTTGAAAACCGAAAAAAATTGCTGTTTTATTGTCTGATTGAGCTTTTGTAATATCTTCAAATGTTTTTCCTAAAAATATTAAGTCTGAATTTTCTTCAAAAAATCTATCCCACTCTTTTACTCTTTGCAAAAATTCGTCATAATCTTCGTGATATACTAGAGTAACGTGTACTGCATTTAATCCAGCTTCCCTATTGATTAGAAAAATATCTCTAGACCAGTTACAATATTGAAGATTGTCAATTCGATAGTTCATATTTAAAGACCATATAAGTATAATATAATTTGTCGACTAGTTTAAATTTAAAGAATATGCTAATCTAAACTAATTCAAATTTATATCATGAAAAACAAAAAATATAGTCACAAGGTTTCAATTGTTATGGGAAGTAATTCTGATTACTCAACCATGAAATTTTGTGAAAAAATTCTTAAATTGCTTAAAATCAATTATGAAACTAAAATAGTTTCAGCTCATAGAACCCCAGAACGTATGTTTAAGTATGCAAAATCTGCTGAAAAAAATAATATTTCTGTGATAATTGCTGGAGCTGGAGGATCAGCCCATTTGCCAGGAATGATTGCGTCTCTTACAAGAATTCCAGTAATTGGAGTGCCAATTGAGAGTAAAAAATTAAAAGGTCTAGATAGTTTACTGTCAATAGCTCAAATGCCAAAAGGTATACCGGTTGGAACTGTAGCAATAGGTACAGATGGAGCAATGAATGCTGCATTATATGCAGCATCAATTATCTCTACCTTTGATATGGGTGTTAAAAATAATCTCAACACGTGGCGATCTAAACAATCAAAATCTGTTAAAAAAATACCTAGATAAATGAGTCAGCCAGTTTTAGGAATAATTGGAGGTGGTCAGCTAGGTAGTATGCTTTCTGAAGCTGCTAAAAAGATAGATATAAAAACTGTAGTACTTAGTGATGATCCAGATGCGCCTGCTAAAAATTTTGCAAATAAGTTCATATATGGAAACTATAATGATACAAAAATTATAACAGAATTTGTTAATAGCGTTGATTTAGTTACCTATGAATTTGAAAATATACCCTTTGATATATTAAATGAAATAAATAAATCAAAGAGTGTCTTACCTAAACCAGAAATAAATAGTTTAATCCAAAATAGATTAACTGAAAAAGATTTTTTAAATAAAAACAATATTAGAACAACTAATTATGCTTTAATTAAAAATAAAGACGAAATAAAAAATAATGAAAATCTTTTACCTGGACTACTTAAAACTACTACTCTTGGATATGATGGTAAAGGTCAATATAAATTAAATAGTTTAAGTGACATAAATGAAGACATTGATTTTACTAAAGAATATATTTTAGAAAAGTTTATTAATTTAAAAAAAGAAATTTCAATTGTCATATGTAGATTTGGCAATCAAAAATATGAAATATATGAACCGATTGAGAATGCTCATGAGGATCAAATTTTGAAACATTCAAAAATTCCTGCTGAAATTTCAGAAACAATAAAAGTAAAATCTAAAGAATGGGCAAAACAAATTGTTGAAGAACTAGATTATATTGGAACCTTATGTGTTGAGTTTTTTATTGATAAAAATGAAAACTTATATGTTAATGAAATTGCACCTAGAGTTCATAATTCTGGTCATCTAACAATAAACTCACATAATGTTAGTCAATTTGAAAATCATATAAGAGCTGTTTGTGGTTTAAAAAAAATCGATACAAAAAAAATATATAATGCTCAAATGATTAATCTCATTGGTGATGACATAACAATTTATAGAAATAAAACTTTTAAAGAGAATGAGTTTTTTTATGATTATTTAAAAAAACAGATAAAAGCAAAAAGGAAAATGGGACATCTAACAATTATTGAAAAATAATTTTATATAGGTTGTATTAGAGAAATATTATTGTTTGTTGGCTTATTTACGTCCTTAGAAATTTCATAAAAAGAAAGTTTTGATTTTTGCGATTGTTTTAAATAATTTGAACCTGAAATTTCAATATTCAAATATTTATTAACATCACTTTCATTTAAGATAACTGGCTGTCTGTGATGAATTTCTGTTACATTTGAACTTGCTTCTTCAGTAATCATACAAAATTGATCTTCTTCATAAATACCAGCAATATAAATAAGTTTCTTATCCTCTCTTAAAAAGTAATAAGGCGTCTTTTCTTTTTCTATTCTCTTCCATTCATAAAATCCGTCGGCCACAGCAACACATCTTTGAAGCTTTATTAACTTTTTAAAAGAGACCTTTTCATCAATCGTCTCTAATCTTGCATTAATAAGTGGTTTAAAGTCTTTTTTTTTAGCCCAACTAGGTACAATCCCCCATTTTAAATTTTCAAGAGTATTTCCATTGTTATATTTCTTAATAACTGGAAGTTTTTGGTAAGGATGTGCATTATAATTCTCTGAGTCTTCTACTTTAATTGCAGTTTTAACGATTTTACTTGTTTTTGAAACTGCATTGGTAATGACGTATCTTCCACACATATTTTTTCGTATTGGTTTAATTTTTTTTTAGATTATATGTTCATGCTAATGATTAAATCAATAGAAAATAACTTTGGCCACCCAAAGGTAAATCATCTTTTAATAAAACACTTTGTTGAATTAAGATCTGTTTCTTCCAAAGGTAGCACTCACGTTTTAGATATCCCTGGACTTAAAGATCCGAGTATAAAATTTTGGAGCTTGTGGAATAATAATCATTTAATTGGGTGTGGAGCCTTAAAATTTATTGGAAAAAATCATGGAGAATTTAAATCTATTAGAGTATCTGATGATTTTAGAAATAGAGGTATTGGCAGTAAAATAATCTCACATTTGATAATTCAGTCAAAAAAATTAGGTATAAAAAAGCTTAGTATTGAAACGGGATCTGGAGAATTCTTTTTACCTGCCAGAAAACTTTTTGAAAATTTTAAATTTATTAAGTGTAAACCATTTGCTCACTATAAAGAGGACCCTAATTCTTGTTATTACACTTTAGATTTATAATTTTATGGGAGAAGAAAATAAAAAACCCTACATACTTTATGTTGCTGAGGCAATCTATTTAGAAATATTTCAAATTAAGAAACAAAATATTGATATTTCCAATATAGATGCAATTGAAAGATTTATGGGTTCAAAATTGTATGAAAAAGTAAGTAGTGGTAAATTTCATGATGAATGGTTTGATAAACTAAAAGAAAACAATTTTGTTGATGATACCTCGGGAGAAAAAATTTCTAAAGAAGTTTTAAGACTTTTGAATTTACAAAAAGAAGCAATGATTAAACAATTGATTAAATTTCCTGATTTGTACTATGCAAAGAGTCGTTTCCCCTTAGAAATATCTCAAAGAGCTACAAATCATCTTTGGAGGGTGTGCGAAAGTTATGAATTGTGGTGCAAAGAAACAAAAAATAATAGTTTAATTAAATTAAACCTATTAGATTAAAAGTTAATGAACAAAATCATTCAATTTATTGACTCAACACTATTTGATTTAGGAAGACAATTTAAATTATCTTATCTACCTCCGTTAATGATTTACGTGGCAGCAGGTATATCTGGACTTACAGGAATTGTAGGTACTTTCTTTGTAAAAGATTACTTAAATTTATCTGCAGCATTTCTTGCAGGATTAGGTTTCTGGGCAGGAATACCTTGGGCTTTAAAAATGCCACTTGGGCATTTGGTAGATTTAATATGGAATAAAAAGAATTACATGGTTTACGTCGGTGCCTCATTAATTGGAATAAGTTTATTAATAATGTATGGGCTGATAATTCATACAGAACAAATGTCATCTTATTTAAAAGTTGAAACTTGGTTTGTAATTAGCGTTCTTTTAGCTCCTATTGGTTATGTAGTTCAAGATGTTGTTGCTGATGCAATGACAGTCGAAGCTGTACCTTTAATAGATGAAAATGGTGAAAAATTTACAACAGATCAAGTTAAGATTATGCATACAACGATGCAAACGCTTGGAAGATTTGCAATTATAGGAGGAACGGTTTTGGTTGCTCTTGCCAATGTAATATTGTTTAAAGGAGTAGGCAATCTTGAGCAGGTTGAAAAAATACAATTATACGGATCCATATATCTTTACGCATTGATAATACCAATGGTTTCAATTTTAGGTGTTATTTTTGCAGCTTATTTAAAAAATAAAAAGAAAAACATTTTAATTAGACAAGGTCTATCTGGTGAAGAAGGTAATTTTAATCATGAGAAGACAAAAGTAAATTGGTGGATACTAGGTGGTAGTTTAATTTTTGTAATTTTTACTTTGAGTGTTGGCTCGTTAGGATTACCTTTTGCACAAGAGATTGTTTTCTTGGGTTCTATGTTAATAATTTTATTCCTTATGAATAAACTTATTAAAGAATTACCTGAAAAGTTAAGATTTACAATAGTTGGAACTGCTATAATTATTTTTATATTTAGAGCTATGCCTGGACCTGGACCGGGATTATCTTGGTTTGAAATTGATGAACTTCAATTTAATGAACAATTTTTTTCAATACTATCTTTACTAGCCTCTATACTTACATTGATTGGAATAATAATGCTTAGACCATTTATGGCAAAAAATTCTATTGCTAAAATAATCGTAATTTTATCAATTGCAGGGTCAATATTATTTTTACCAAGCGTTGGGATGTATTATGGATTTCATAACTGGACCTCCTCGTTAACAAACGGAATTATTGATGCAAAATTTATAGCGATAATTAATACAGCATTAGAATCTCCATTGGGTCAAATATCTATGATTCCACTTTTGGCTTGGATTGCTAGGAATGCACCCTCACATTTAAAAGCAACTTTTTTCGCAGTTTTTGCCTCATTCACTAATTTAGCTTTGTCTGCAAGTGCTTTATTAACGAAATATCTTAATGAAATTTTTACGATTACAAGAGAAGTAAAGGATAAAGTTACAAACGCAATTTTAACAACAGCAGACTATTCTGAGCTAGGATTGTTATTAATAACAGTTACAATTATTACCTTAATTATACCAGTGCTATTTGTTTTATTTATTCAGAAATCTAGATTTAAAACTGAGGAATAATAACTAATTACACTTATAGCCAAATTCTAAAGAGGCATCAGTGATAGAATGGTATAAAGACTCCCCAAAACTTCTCAGAGAAAAAATTCTTGCTTTTTCTGGTTCATTTTCAATCATATCAACTATAAAAGAAATTCCATTATAAGCTGAGTTAATGCTCATATTTTTTGTTAAAATGTTAAAATTAAAAGGACATCCTTTTTTTAAAACTTCTTTTACGTATGGCCCTTCTAATTCTATCGTTGCTTTAGAATGAGAAAGGTCTGTAACAGCAAAATCATTTTCATTAAAAGTGCTGTAAATTTCTTTTAACAATTCTTTTTTATGAGAAACTAAAAGCCAATTATTTGGTGAATTCCACAAAACTCTTATATTTTCATTTGAAACTACTTTTTTTACCTGATTTACAAATTTTAAATTGTTAAAATTTATATCGTCAATTTTAATTGAAGAATTTTTATACTGAACTACTTGAACGATTAATAAATTTTTTAATTCTTTAATTTTTAATAATTCATTTTCAGATTTATTTTCAAAGTTTCCAAATAACCCCTCGACATGGACATTTTGTAATGCAGAAATTACCGTCATGCTCTTACTCTCTTTCCTTCAGGATCAACATAATGGGATGAAACGATTTCCACAGGAATAGTTTTATTTTTTAAAGGTGACATAGCAAATAGCTTTTGTCCTATCATATTTTTACCATCTTTAATTATCGCAAGTGAGAATGGATTATCATACTCAACACTCCAACATGATGCTGAGACATGACCTAATTTAGGGTTGGGAAGTTTTGCTTTAGGGTCTTTAACAATATATGAACCTTCAGGAATACTTGTTGTTTTGTCTAATGGAACAACACCTACTATTTTTTCTCTATCTGGTTTTGTAAAAGCTGATCTGCTTAAAGATCTTTTACCAATAAAGTCTTTTTTCTTACTTACTAAACCTTCAAGCGATGCATCATGAGGAATTGTTCTCCCATCAAGCTCAGAGCCAGCAACGTGACCCATTTCTATCCTTAAAGTCGATAAGGCCTCAGTTCCGTATGGCTGTATTTGAAATTCTTTACCAACTTCGATAATTTTTTCCCACATGAAATTACCATAGTCTGATTCCACATTAACTTCATAAGCAAGCTCTCCTGAAAATGAAATTCTATAAATCTTTGCAGGAGTGCCAAATAAATCAGCTTCTTTGTAACCCATAAATGGTAGACCTTCATTAGATACATCAGTATTTGGAAATAATTTCATTAGTAATGCTCTTGAATTTGGGCCTGCTATTGCAGCACCAGCCCAATGCTCTGTTGTTGAGACTACATTCACATTTAATTCTGGCCAAACTAGCTGTAAATAATATTCTAAATGAGATAGGACATTGGCTGCCTGAGCTGTTGTAGTAGTCATGTGGTAATGATTTTCAGAAATTCTTGTTGTTGTTCCATCATCCATTACAATTCCATCTTCTCTAAGCATTACACCATATCTTGCTTTACCAACTGGTAGCTTAAGCCAAGCATTAGTATAAACTCTATTTAAAAATTCTGCAGCATCAGGGCCTTTAACATCTATTTTTCCTAAAGTAGTTACATCACATACGCCTACATTTTTTCTTACATTTTTTGCTTCTCTTTTTGAAGCTTCAAATAATGTTTCATTTCCATACTTGTAGTATCTTGGTCTTAACCAAACTCCAGCATCAACAAACACTGCACTATTTTTTTCATGCCATTGATGCATTGGTGATTTTCTTGTTGGTTTAGAGTGTTTGCCAACTTCTCTTCCCACAATTGCTCCTATTGAAACAGGTGTATAAGGTGGCCTAAATGTTGTGTGGCCAACTTGTGGTACAACTTTATTTTCAATGTCTGAAACTAATTGTAAACCATTAAGATTACTTGTCTTCCCTTGATCTGTGGCCATTCCAAGGGTGGTATATCTTTTTACATGTTCGATTGATCTAAAACCTTCTCTTAAAGCCAGCTCTATATCTGTTACAGCCACATCGTTTTGAAAATCTAAAAATCTTTTGTAAGATTTACCTTTTGGTAATGGAACACACCAAAACTTATCGTGCTCTGAAGATTTTTTTTCAACTACAGTTGGAAAAGAAACTTTATTATTATTTTCTGTTATTTTGTTTGAGACTTCATATCCTTTATCAAATGCTTCATTAATAGTTTCTTCTAAAGTAAATTTACCGTTTGCTGAACCAATTGTATTTTCTTTCTGTTTAGATTTTTTTGGAATGAATGCATCTATTTTTTCATTAAATTCAGATTTATTTCCAGATTGAGATGCTAAATGAATTGATGGTGTCCAAAACCCTGATACACAAATACAATCACATTCAATATTTTCTATATTTGATAAATCTTTTTTATTATCAGATATTTTTGCAATATCTGCTGATTTGACTTTTTTGTATCCTTTAGCAGCAACTACCACATAAGAATATTTAATTTCAATTCCTAAATTTTTTGCTTCAGTAGTAATGTCAGAAGATGGTTCTTTTCTAGTATCTAAAATTAATGGATTAATACCATTTTTTATGAATTCTATAGCGGTTTCATATCCACTGTCATTATTAGTAAATATCAAAGGTTTTTTCCCAACTAAAACTCCATAAACTTTCATGTATTCTTTAGCTGCTGAAGATAACATTACACCTGGGGTATCATTGTTACCAAATACTAGTGGTCTTTCAATTGAACCTGATGAAATAAGAACTTCTTTTGCTCTTATGTACCACAAACGTTGTTTAGGTAAATATTTTTGGGTTTTAGGCAAGTGATCACTTATTCGTTCCGACATTACCAACATATTATGATCATAATAACCAAATACTTGTGATCTATTTTTTACAATCACATTTGACATTGACTTTAACTCTGTAATTATTTTCTCTGACCATTCAGCACCAGTTTGATTACCAATATTTACATCACTAGTTAACAAGCTACCTCCATACCTTGGTTTGTCTTCAGCTAAAATTACACGCGCACCATTTTTTGCTGCTGCATATGCACTAGCTAAACCTGAAGGTCCTGATCCAGTGATTAATAAATCACAATATTCATATTTATGCTCGTATCTTTCTTTATCATGTTTGATAGATGCTTCTCCAAAACCTGCTGCCATTCTAATGAAAGGTTCATAAATTTTGTACCAGAAACTTGGTGGCCACATAAAAGTTTTATAATAAAACCCGGCTGGAAAAAACATTTTTAAGAAATTATTAATTGCTCCAATATCAAAGTTTACACTAGGCCAACAATTTACACTTTTAACCTCTAAACCTTCAAAAATCTCCTGTTCAGTAGCTCTAATATTAGGATCTCTCTCATTATTTCTTTCTAATTGTAAAATTGCATAAGGTTCATCAACACCAACTCCAAAGAAACCTCTAGGTCTATGATATTTAAAACTCCTCCCAACAAGATGCACTCCATTTGCTATTAGAGCAGAAGCAATAGTATCTCCTTCATAACCAAAATATTTTTTACCATTAAATGTAAAAGAAATTTTTTTATTTCTATTTACCATTCCAATGTTATCTAATCTAAAATCTTGTGACATTATTCAGTCAGTTCATCTGCTTTATAGGTTTTAAAAATTTCGTGAGTTGAAGTATCTCTTTCAACTTTAATCCATTGTCTGCAGCCAGATATATGGTGCCATAACTCTAGGTGTTTTCCTCTAGGACTTTTTCTTAAATAAACAAAATTATTCCACTCTTGGTCACTAATTTCCTTGTTTAGCTCTGGTCTTTTTACTGTTGCGTCTCCGCCATAAGCAAACTCATTCTGTGATCTTGATCCACAATGTGGACAGAATATATAGAGCATTTAAGATATCCAAGTTTTGGTACCAAGACCTTTTTCATCAATTAAATCCCCGGTATTAAATCTATTTAAACTGTAACCTGCGTTTAATTCATGAACTCTATCTTGTGCAATTGTATGTGCAAAAGTCCAACCTGAAGCAGGAGTAGCTTTAAATCCACCATAACACCAGCCACAATTTAAGTATAAGCCATCAATATGTGTTTTATCTATAATTGGTGAGCCGTCCATTGACATATCCATAATTCCACCCCAAGTTCTAAGCATTTTCAATTTGCTTAGAAATGGAAACATTGCAATACCTTCAGTCAATACGTGTTGGAGCGTTGGTAAATTTCCTCTTTGTGAGTAACTATTGTATCCGTCCAAGTCTCCACCCATAACCATCTCTCCTTTATCTGATTGACTACAATAAAAGTGACCTGCACCAAATGTAACTACATGGTCAAGCAAAGGTTTTACAGGTTCTGATACACATGCTTGAAGAAGATGAGTTTCAATTGGTAATGTCATATTTAACATTTCTGCTAAAATATTTGTGCTACCTGCAACACACAAACCAACTTTTTTCGCTTTGATATCTCCTCTAGAAGTTCTTACACCAACTATTTTACCGTTAGTAACATCAAATCCTATAACTTCACAATTTTGAATTATGTCAACACCCATTGAGTCTGCTTGTCTTGCATATCCCCAAGCAACAGCATCGTGTCTAGCAGTCCCAGCACTTGGTTGCATCAAACCTCCAAAAATTGGAAATCGCACATTGTCAGAAAAATCTGCCATTGGAATTTTTTTTTGAACCTCTTCCCTATTTAATAAAACTGCATCAATTCCATTTAATCGCATTGAATTTCCTCTTCTAGAGTACGCATTCATTTGTGCATCTGAATGGGCAAGATTAATTATTCCTCTAGGAGAAAACATTACATTGTAATTCAAATCCTGACTCATCTTTCTCCACAAATCCATGCCAAATTCACTGAACAAAGCATTGTCATCATGCATATAGTTTGATCTAATTATTGTAGTGTTCCTTCCAACATTGCCTCCACCAATCCAGCCTTTTTCAATAATAGCTACATTTGTAATATTGTGCTCCTTAGCTAAGTAGTATGCAGTTGCTAAACCATGACCCCCGCCACCTATGATAATCACATCATATTCTTTTTTAGGAGTTGGATCTTTCCATGCTACTTCCCAATTCTGATGATCTGAGAATGCATTTTTAATGAGGCTAAAAACTGAGTATTTTTGCATTTTATAATTTTATCTAATTAAATATAAATTTTTTCTTATTTTTTATATATATATTTTTTAGATGTTTAAAATCAAACCAAAAAAGTATAGACATTTTGCACATTAAACAATTATAAATTTTAAACTAAATGTCAAAATCAGATATTGAAATAGCTAGAGAGGCAAAAATGAAACCTATCCAAGAAATTTTGGATGGAGTGGGAGTACCGGACAAAACTGAGGCATATAGTCCAATAAGCAGATATATAGCTAAAATCAAACTTGAATACTTAGAAAAATTTAAAGACAAAAAAGATGGAAAATTAATACTAGTAACAGCAATTACACCTACTCCGGCTGGGGAAGGAAAGACAACAACTTCTGTAGGATTGTCAGATGGATTAAACAAAATAGGTAAAAAATCTATTGTTTGTTTAAGAGAACCAAGTCTTGGTCCTTCTTTTGGAATGAAAGGTGGGGCTGCTGGCGGTGGTTATGCTCAAGTAGTTCCTATGGAGCAAATAAATCTTCATTTCACAGGAGACTTTCATGCAATTACATCTGCACATAATCTTTTATCTGCATTAATAGATAACCACATATATTGGGGTAATAAACTAAATTTAGATGTCAGAAGAATAGTTTGGAAAAGAGTTCTGGACATAAATGATAGAGCTTTAAGATCTATAAATATTAATCTTGGTGGTGTTACGAATGGTTTTCCAAGAGAAGATGGTTTTGATATTACTGTTGCGTCAGAAATAATGGCAATCTTTTGTTTATCAAATGATTTGCATGATCTTGAAAATAGAATTGGTAATATTACTGTTGCTTATACTAGAGACAAAAAACCAATATATGCAAAAGATTTAAACGCGCAGGGTCCAATGACTGTATTGTTAAAAGACGCTATTAGACCAAATGTTTCACAAACCTTGGAAAATAATCCTGCTATAATACATGGTGGACCATTTGCAAATATTGCTCATGGATGTAATTCTGTTTTAGCAACTAAGACAGCATTAAAACTCTCAGATTATGTTGTAACAGAAGCTGGGTTTGGAGCTGATCTAGGTGCAGAAAAATTTTTAGATATTAAATGTAGAAAATCAGGATTAAAACCAAGTTGTGTTGTGATTGTTGCAACTATAAGAGCTTTAAAAATGCATGGGGGAGTTAAAAAAGACAAATTAAAAAATGAAAATGTAGATGCAGTAAAAAAAGGATTAGTTAACCTAGAAAGACATATAGAAAATATTCAAAAATTTGGTTTACCTGTAACAGTAGGGATAAACCATTTTGTTTTAGATACTGATAAAGAAGTTGATGAAGTTACGAAGTTTTGTGAACAAAAAGGTGTTAAAGCCTCTATATCAAAACATTGGGAAAAAGGTGGAGAAGGTGCAACTGATTTAGCAAATGATGTAGTTAAACTATGTGAAGAAGATAGTGATTTTAAATTTTTATATGATGATAAAACCTCTTTATTTAAAAAAATAGAAACAATTGCTAAGGAACTTTATAGAGCAAGCGAAGTAGTTGCAGATACTAAAATAAGAGACCAATTAAAAGCTTTTGAAGAAAGAGGTTACCAATCATTACCAATTTGTATAGCAAAAACTCAATATAGTTTTTCCACTGACCCAAATCTAAAGGGAGCACCTTCAGGTCATGTATTACCAATAAGAGAAGTAAGACTATCATCAGGAGCAGAATTTATCGTTGTTGTATGCGGTGCAATAATGACAATGCCAGGATTACCAAAAGTGCCAGCAGCTGACTCAATTCGAATTAATGAAAAAGGTGAAACAGAGGGTCTATTTTAAAAGATAATTAAGCCAGTTTTCAAGTTCACGCATTCTAAGATCTTTATTTGTAATCTTATTTTCTTCAGCAATCATTCTTACATGATTATTTATCTCTTGTTCATCAACAAAAGCATTATTGTTTAAAAGACGTTCTTTTCTGAAATGTATAAGGCTTATCATTTTGTCATAAGTAATTTCAGGATGATATTGAATACCCCATATATCACTTACTGCTGACTGAAAATTTACTCCCATAACTTTATTTATAGGATTTGAGGCTAGTAATTTTGAATTTTTTGGCAATGTTGAAACTTCATCAAAATTAAAAGCGGGTGTATTAAAAATTTTATCTTTATTTTTATATATTGGATGTTTTAATCCATCATTATTTATTTCAATATTAAGTGCTATGCCTCTGTGAGATCCGTTTGTACATCTCTTTACCTGCCCTCCTGCTACGGTAACAGCAACCTGAAGTCCCCAGCAAATAGCTAATATTTTTTTAATTTTTTTTTGACACTCTCTCATAAATTCGATCTGTCTTCTTATTTCAATAGTGTCATTATAAATATTTAGACTACTTCCTCCCCATATCAGTCCATCATATTTATCGAGATCTGTTACTTTTTCAGAAATATTTTTATCAGATGAGGGATTTACAACATCTATTTCAATTTTATCGGTAAAATAGGCTATGCTATCTTTTAGACTTTCTGTATGTGTTTTAATTCCACCATCAGTAAAACTCTGATTCTCTTCTCTTAAATTTCCCTCAACTATTAATATATTTTTCATCAAAATAATTCTCCAGAAATACTATGCTCATACATAACTTTCATATCATTTATAGTCAATTTTTTTGGGTTTGAGAATGTTGATGGATCATCAAGAGCCATCTTTGATAAATCATTTAAGTTCATTTTATTTGTTTCTATTACATCTGATAGTTTATGCGGAATATTTAATTCTTTTCTTAGCTCTAGTATCCATTCAAGAAAAGCATCAAAACTTTTACTTAAGTTAAGATAATCACAAATAGAAATAATTCTTTCCTCAATATTTTTTTTATTAAAAGTTAAAACATAAGGCATAAATATTGCATTAGATAATCCGTGATGAAGATTAAATTGAGCATTAAGTGGGTGGCTTAGTGAATGAATAGCTCCTAAGCCTTTTTGAAATGCAGTAGATCCCATACTTGCTGCTGCTAACAAATCTGATCTAGCATCTAGATCACTTCCATCTTGAACAGCGTTCAAAAGGGATTTTTTTATCAATCTCATTCCCTCAATTGCAATTCCATCAGCCATTGGGTGAAAGCCAGGTGCACAAAATGCCTCTAAATTGTGAGCTAATGCATCCATTCCTGTCGCTCCTGTTAAACGGGGAGAAAGATCTTTAGTAAGAACTGGGTCTAATATTACAATAGATGGTAAAAATTTTGGGTGGAAAATAATTTTTTTTATTCCAGTTCTGGAATTAATTATTGCAGATGCTCTGCCAGTTTCTGAACCAGTTCCAGCAGTTGTTGGAATTGCAATTATTGGAGAGATATTTTTTTCATCTGCCCTTTTCCAGTAATCACCAATATCCTCAAAATCCCAAATAGGTCTTGATTGTCCAGACATAAAAGCTATGGCTTTGCCGACGTCTAACGCACTTCCACCTCCAATAGCTACTACACTGTCACAACTATTATTATTAAATATCTCTACACCTTCATCGACATTCTCTCCTGTTGGGTTTCCTGAGAAATTAGAAAAAATACATAATGTAAATTTCTTATCTAAATCATTTACTAAATCTTTTATAAATTTTAAATTAATTAACTCTCTATCTGTTACTAATAATGGTTTTAAAGTTTTAATTTCAACACAAGCCTTTTCTAAATCCTTAGCTCTATCTTTGCCAACCCAAACGGTTGTTGGGTAATTCCAGTTGTAATTAGTCATTTTTATTTTCTAGTATTAAGTCTAAAAATAATGCAGCAGTCCAAGAAAAATTTGTAGCACCAAACCCTTTACCAGTTTTACAACTAAAGTATTCATTAAACCCTTTTTGCTTTACTAAATTAATAGTTTTTCTTTTTATTTGTTTTGCAAATTTAATATTCTTATTTTTTAATCCTTGATATATTATCCAATTACAATTAATCCATACTGGACCTCTCCAATATCTTTTCTCTTCAAATTTTTGGTGATTTGATTTTACACTTGATAATAAATATTTTTCTTTTGAACTGTGTTTTTTTAAGTTTTTAATGATTTGGTTATTTAATACTTTGTTTTTTAAATCTGCAAATAAAATAAAATAATGAGTAATTGATGGAATGTTTATTTTTTTTTTATTTTTTAAATCAATGTTAAAAAATGTATTTTTTTTTTGATTATATAAATTTACAATTTTATTTTCAGATCTTGATATATAAGACTCTAATTCAGTACTTTGCAAATTGAATGTATTTAATAATTTAAGGAGATCTTTATTTGCTCGCAAAAATATAGAGTTAAAACCTACGTCGACCACATTAAATAATGAGACTTTATAAAGTTTTTTTGGATTATAATTGTTTTTTCTCAAATGATTTTTGATGGTTACGTATCTATCATAATCAATATCTAATGGTCTATATTCAGGATTAACAACTTTGTTATCTCCCCTCTTGTATTTAAGGTTTTTTGGGACTTTTACTTTGCTCATAGGTCCATCCCACAATGGAGAATTATCATAGCCGCTTTCCCAAGGATGCAAAATTGAGACTAATCCAGTATTATTTGGGTCTCTAAATTTAATAAACCATTTATGGTATTTTAATATTCCCTTAACTATTTTTTTAATTTCGGCTTTATCTTTATTATTAATTCTTTTTTTATCTAAAATTAGTTTTAAAATTATTGCAAGAATTGGTGGTTGGGTAATACCAGATGAATGTATTTTATTTCCGCAAGCCCATACAGAATGGTTTGGATAATAGTTGGTATTTAAATCGTGAAACAAAATATGAGGTATCATTCCATCTTTCCATTGACCTCTTATTAATGTCTTTATTTCATCTAAAGCATATTTGAATTTAAAATGCGAATATCCTAACGCAATGAAACCAGAGTCCCAGTTCCATTGTGCCGGGTACAATTTGTTATTGGTTGGTAATGTATAACCTTTTTTTTTATTCCCTAATAAAACTTTCTTAGCTGATTTGATAAAATCTTCCACTAACCTTTTACACTTCCTGCAGTTAGACCACTAACTAAATATTTTTCAAAGTATACAAAAATTAATAACACCGGTATTGTTACAACCACTGATCCAGCCATTAAATATTGTCTTGGTGTTTCGGCATCACCACTAAGATATTGTATTGCCCTTGATAGGGTAAATGAGTTTGGATTATCCAAGAACATCAAAGAGAATAAAAACTCATTCCATGCGATCATAAATACGTATAAAGCAACAGAAGAGATTGCGGGTATACTTAGCGGTAATATTATTTTTATAATTATGCCAAACCAATTTAATTTATCCATGATTGCTGCTTCTTCTAGTTCTTTGGGAATACTTCTAAAGTACCCTTGTAACATGTAAATTGCAACTGGCAAAGTAGTTGCCGTGTAAACAATTAATAAACCACCTACTGAGTTCCTTAAACCTAGTTGACTAAAAACAGTATATAAAGGAATAACTAATACAATAGCAGGAAACATATAAATAATTAAAATTGAAGTCGACAGAAAGTTTTTTCCAAAGAAATTTAACCTTGCTACAGCATAAGCAGCTGGTATTGCAAATAGTAATGTAACTATCACTGTACCGACCGAAACAAATGTACTTATTAGTATGTATCTGCCAAATTTATAAGTATCAAATATCACAAAGTATGACTTAAATAATTCTTTAAAGTCTTGGTTAAAATTAATACTAAAATCTAAGGGGTTAATTAGTAAAGCAGCTTGAGTTTTAAAGCTTGTTATCAACATCATATAAAACGGAAATAAAATAACAAATGAGAATAAAACAATTCCAAAAAGTGTTAAAAAATCAAATACTACTATTTGTGATGAGTGCTCGGATGCTAAATATTTTTGATTATACTTATTAATTTTTAATGAAAAAAATATCAAAATTAAAAATATTCCAATATTATACCAAATGGGCATTAGCTGAACGATATATCCATCAATGAAAGTAAATATAAGGGCAAAAAAAGTTGATTTTATTAAACAATTTAGCTTTTCTCCTATAAATAAATTTAAAAGACTAATAGCGATACCTAAAGTAATAATTATTGCAAAATTGAAATTTTTTAACTCAACTCCTTGTAAAGTTACTAAAATTTTCCAAATAGAAACTAAAGAGAACAAAAATATAGACGAAATTAATGCGTAGTATATTAAACTTTTAGTTTTCATCGGCCCTCTTACCTATTAATTTAAAGTAAACGAACATAAATATTAGCAGCAAAGCAACTATTACAATTGATACTGCTGATCCCATACCAATATCGGAAATAGTAAATCCTTGCTCATAAACATTTATTGGCAAAGTTCTAGTTCCAGATGCACCTCCTGTTAATAAAAAAATATCCTCAAATTTATTAAAGTTCCAAATAAACCTAATCATAAAGAGAATGGATATCACAGCTGTTATTTGAGGAAGAGTGATATTAATAAATTTTTGTAAAGGATCAGCGCCATCCACTTCGGCTGCTTCATATAATTCTTTAGGTACTGCTTGCAGTCGAGCTAATATAAATAAGAAAGCTAAAGGGAAGTATCTCCAAATTTCAAAAATTATTACAGTTGTTAACGCTAATCTTAATTTAAGGTCAAAACCAAAAAAATTTATCGTTAAATATTTTTGACCTAGTAAATTTAAGGGTTCCTGGATAACTTGAAAATTCAAAAGAAGATTATTTAAAGTTCCACTGTAAGGATCTAGTAATAACTCCCATGTATATGCTAAAGCAACAACAGGACCTACATACGGAAATAGTAAAACACTTCTCATAAATGTTCTTCCAAAAAACTTCTGGTTCACAAGTTGTGCTGTGAGTATTCCAAATACAATTGAACCGATAGTACCAAAAAAAGTATAGTAAAAAGTAGTTGATAATAAATCAAAAAATTCATTTTGAAAAAATACCTTTTTAAAATTCTTTAATGTAAAATCAGTATTTAATAGAATATTGTCTGATTTACCTGTTAATTTTGGTTTAATAGTTTTTAATTCTTTTTTGTTTATTTGTTTGCCATCAGAACTCTGTAATAATATTTGAAAATTTTCCTTGTATTTAGCTTCCCAATTTCCAAATTCACAATGAATTTTATTTGATTTGACACTACATCTTTCGTCTAAATTTATAGGTTTGATATTTTTAGGTAATTTATCTTGAAATTTAACATCTCTTATTTCTAAAATTAATGAACTATTTCTAAGTTTATAAATAACCTTTAATTGATCTGGATTATCTTTAATGGATTTTACAATTTTTTTTGCTCTAGGTTCAGGGATCCTGATATCTTTAAGACCAACCTCTTTAAAACTTATCCATACATTTGCAAATATTGGAAATAAGATAATTGAAAAAACAAGGAAAACTGCAGGTAATATTAATATATATGCAGTTCTTTTTTCTATTTTTGAAAGTGTATCACTCATAATAAAAGCGGATAATACATATTATCCGCT
>CACAEM010000005.1 GCA_902531455.1 uncultured Pelagibacteraceae bacterium
TTAAAAAAAACAGAAAAAAAATATGAATATAATTTATCAGAAATATTTTTTAGAGAAGAAATTGAAATAGATAATAAAAATAAAATCAGTGAAATTTATAAAAGTATAAATAGTATAGGATTTGAAAATACGGCTAATATCTATAGTATATCTAATTCAGCAAAAAATGGTGGTCTTATTGGATGGATCAATGAACTTCAAATTTCTAGAATAATAAATGAAAATGTAAATAAACTAAGTATAGACGAAATAAGTGAACCAATAAAAATTGGAAATGCTTATATTATTATTAAATTAAATGATAAAAAAGAATTAACAAATAATATTGATATAAATGAAGAATTAGAAAAATTAATTAATTCAGAAAGAAATAGACAACTTAATAATTTTTCAATTATTTTTTATAAAAGATTAAAAAAAAATATAGAAATCAATGAATATTAAATGTATTTTGATTGTACTTGGGGAACCAAATACTACATTTTCAGAAGTCTTATTTAAATATTTTAATTCAAATCAATTCAAAAATAATAGAAAAAAAATTATTTTAATTGGCAGTAGAAAACTTCTTGAGGCACAAATGAGAATTTTGAAATTTAAGATGAAGTTGAATGAAATAATAGATGTAAAAGACTCAGTTTATAAAAAAATAAATATTATTAATGTAAACTATAATTTCAAAAAACCATTTTCAAAAATTAGAGTGAATTCAAATAAATATATTCAAGATTGTTTCGAAATGAGCCTTAAAATAATTAAAAAAAATAAAAAATATGCTCTTATTAATGGACCAATCTCAAAAAAAATATTTTTAAAGAAAAAATTTCCTGGCGTAACTGAATATATTGCTCAAAAAACTGGCTCAAGGGAACCTGTGATGCTTATTTATAATAATCAACTATCTGTTTCACCTTTAACAACACATATACCTTTAAAATATGTTTCAAAATTTGTAAAAAAAAGAAAAATTATAAATAATTTAATTAGAATTAACTCTTTTTATAAAAAAGAACTTCAAGTAAATCCAAGAATAGCAATTTTAGGCTTAAATCCTCACTGTGAAACAATAAGTAAAATAAGCGAAGAGGATAATGAAATAATACCAGCAATTAAATATTTAAAAAGAAAAAAAATAAATATACACGGCCCAATACCTGCTGATACCTTTTTTTTAAAAAAGAACTTAAAAAAATTTGATATTGTTTTAGGTATGTACCATGACCAGGTTTTAACACCAATTAAAACTTTATTTGAATTCAATGCTATAAATATTACTCTGGGCTTACCTTTTATTAAAATAACTCCTGACCATGGGCCAAATCATGAAATGATTGGAAAAAATAAATCAGATCCTTCTTCTATTTTTTATGCTTTTAATTTTTTAAATAAAATTAAATGAAACTTACTCCCAAAAAAAATTTAGGACAAAATTTTCTTATCGATAAAACAGTAATAAATTTTATTACAAAAATTGGAGATATAAATAAAAATGATTTTGTTATTGAAGTTGGACCTGGGAAGGGTGCGTTAACAGAAGGAATTCTAAAAGAGAAGCCAAAAACTTTTACTGTGATTGAAAAAGATATTAGACTTATTAATATCTTAGAAGAAAAGTTTGGGAACAATATAAATATAATTAACGAAGATATGATAAAATTTTCTTATGACAATTATCTTATTAAAGACTCAATAATTTTTGGAAACCTGCCATATAATATTTCTACTCAAATGTTAGTAAGATGGATGAGAATAAAAGATTTAAATATATTCTGTAAGAAATTTATATTGATGTTTCAAAAAGAAGTGGCAGATCGAATAATTGCAGAAGTAAATAGTAAAAATTACGGAAGATTATCAATATTATCTAATTGGAAGATGGAAATAAAAAAAGAGCTTGATGTTGAGCCTGAGAGTTTTTATCCAAAACCAAAGGTTAAAAGTACTTTGTTAACTTTTATTCCAAAAAAAAAATATTTTCAATTGAATAATCAAAAAAATTTAGAACATATAACAAATGTTTTTTTTAGTCAAAGACGTAAGATGATTAAAAAGCCTTTAAAGTTTTTATTTAATAATTTTGATAAAATTTCAAAAGAGTTATCCCTAGACCTATCTTTAAGGCCTCAGAATCTAGACAGAGTTACTTATTATAAAATTTGTAAGAGTTATGAGTCTTCACTAAATTAAATTATCAATATGTTTTTTTATAAGTTTTTTATTATATTTTAATTTTTTTTTTTGTTTTTTTTGATTATTAATATAGTCGATTATGGTTTGATAGCATATCTCAACATTATCATTTATTACTGAAAAATCATAATCTTTCCAATGCATTACATCGTCTTTGAATTGTTTCATTCTTTCAGTGGCGATTTTTTTATCTTTTTGATCTCTTTTTAATAATCTTTTGAATAATTCTTTTTTTGATGGTGGAAGTATGAATATAGTTATTATTTTGTAGTTTAATTTTTTTTTTTTAATTTGCTTTGTTCCTTGCCAATCAATATCAAAAATTACATTTTCGCCTTTTGTTAATTTGCTTATTACTGTTTCTTTTAGTGAACCATAATAATTTTTAAAAACTTTCGCATATTCCAAAAATTTTTGATTTTTAATTAGTTTTTTGAATTTTTGATAATTAACAAAAAAATAATCTTTACCATTTTTTTCGTTAACTCTTGGCTTTCTAGTCGTATGAGAAATAGAGATTTTAAAATTATTTCTTAGTGAAATTTTTTTTACTAATGTGGTTTTACCTGCGCCTGAAGGAGAAGATAATATTACAATCACTCCTGCTTTTTTTACGGCCATTTAAGTAAAATTTTAATTAGCTTTGTTTTCTATAAATTTTACAGCATCACCTACAGTTAAAATCTTTTCAGCATCACTATCAGATATTTCTGATCCAAATTCTTCTTCAAAAGCCATTACTAGTTCGACTGTATCTAAACTATCTGCCCCTAAATCATCAATGAAACTCGATTCTTCATTAACCTTTGACTCATCAATACCTAAATGATCTGCAACTATTTTTTTTACTTTACTTGAAATATCATCTGACATTTTGTTCCTTTAAGTTAATTCGTTAATAAATAATTTATACATTTTGTCAACTAAAATACATCCCTCCGTTAACATGTATTGTTTCACCAGAAATATAATCTGAAAGATCTGAACTTAAAAAAGCTACCGTATTTGCCACATCCTCAGGATTACCAAATTTATTGAGTGAAATTCTAGATTTAAGCAATTCTGTATACTCATCACTTATTTTATTTGTCATTTCTGACACTATAAAACCAGGTGATACACAATTGACTTTTATATTTTTTTTTCCATATTCTAATGCCAAACTTTTTGACATAGCAATTGTACCTGCTTTAGACGCAGCATAATTTGACTGCCCTATATTGCCTGTATGACCAACAACTGACGTAATATTTATTATTTTTCCATTTTTAGATTTTAACATTTTTTTTATTACATTTTTAGTAATTAGAAATGTAGAAGTTAAATTAATATCAATTACTCTTTTCCATTCCTCCTCTTTCATTCTGATTGATAAATTATCCTGAGTAATTCCAGCATTATTAATTAATATATCAATTTTTCCTGATAAAATATTGTTAGCGTTGTCTACAAAATCGTCTATTTTATCATGTTTAGAAATATCAAATTTTAATACATTTATATCTTTATATTTATTTGTAATATTATTTAATTTTTCCTCATTTGTACCAGTTGCTAATATATTAGCACCAGCTTTTAAAAGTTTATCTAATATTGAATTTCCAATTATACCTGTGGCTCCTGTTAATATTATATTTAAATTTTTTAAATTTATCATAAATTATTTAAATGATTTAAATCGAACATATTGTTTACTTGAATTACTTCCATATTTCTATCTATTCTTTTTATTAGGCCAGATAGAACTTTGCCTGGTCCAATTTCAATAAACTTATTATTTCCAGAATTAATAATATTTATAATAGTTTCTCTCCATCTAACAGGTTTTTCTATTTGCTCTATAAGAAGTCTCCTTATTTCGTCAGGGTCCTTAGAGGGTTTTGCTGTAACATTTGAAACTATTTTGTTTGTTGGAACAGAAAATTTTGTTTTAGAAATTTCTTTTTTCATTATTTCTGTTGCTGGGTTCATTAAAACGCAATGAAATGGTGCTGAAACTGGTAATTTTATATTTTTTATTTTAAATTTTTTTAATTCTTCTTTAAATTTATTAAGCTCCTCAATTTTACCACTAATAACAACTTGGCCTGCAGAATTATCATTTGCTAAGTAACAATTAAATTTAGATTTATTTTTTTCTAACATTTCATTGATTACATTTATATCCTGCCCCAACACAGCCAGCATCCCACCTTTATTTTTTGGAATAGCATTTTGCATTGCATTACCTCTAATCTTTAAAAGTTTAATTGTATCTTCAAAGTTTATTGTGCTAGAACATGCCAAAGAAGAATATTCACCTAAAGAGTGACCTGCAAAAAAATCAGCTTTACTAATATCAAATGAAGTCTCCTTTTTAATTATTTCAAAAATTGCGTAACTAACTAAAAATATTGCTGGTTGAGTGTTTTCAGTTTCATCAAGTGTATCTTTTGGGCCTTCAAAAATTATCTTGGAAATTGACAGATTTAGTGTGTCATCTGCTTTATTGAAAAGATCTTTGACATAATCAAAATTATCATAAAATTCTTTGATCATTCCTACTGATTGAGAACCTTGCCCAGGAAATAAAACAGAAAACATAGAAAATATAAGCAAATACCTTATTTTTTATATTGTAATTAAAAAATTATAATAGTATATCCTCTCTTTTTTAAAAGAAATATTATGAACTTATATGAGCATACAATTATAGCAAGGCAAGATGTAAGTCCTTCTCAGTTAAAGCAAATTCAAGAAAAATATTCTAAAATAGTAGAAAAATTTGACGGCAACGTTGTGAAACTCGAAAACTGGGGTTTACTGAACTTGTCATATCTTATTAAAAAAAATAAAAAGGGGAACTATATACACTTTAAGATAAAAGCTGATGGCAAGATAATAAGTGAACTTGAAAAAAACGAAAAAATTGACAAAAATTTATTAAGATATTTAACAGTCAAAGTAAAAAAATTTGATCTTGATACTGAATATTTTAAAAAGATTGAAAATAAAGAAACTGAAGAAAAATAAAGTTTATGAAAAAAAGAAATAATAAAAAAAAAACAAAGCAAAGTAATTTTGCAAAACTTAGTATATTCCAAAATCAAAAGTATAAATTCAAAAAAAAATGTCCCTTATCAGGCAAAGGTGCGCCTTCCGTAGATTATAAAAATGTTAAATTATTGAAAAGATATATTTCTGAAAATGGAAAGATTTTACCGTCAAGAATTACGTCAATAAGTCAAAAAAAACAGAGGGAGTTATCTTTATCTGTAAAAAGAGCAAGAAATTTAGCTTTATTATAAAATGAAAGTAATATTATTAGAAAATGTCAGAAAAATAGGGTCAATTGGAGAAATCATCGACGTGAAGAGAGGTTTTGCAAGAAACTTTTTAATATCAAAAAAAAAAGCCTTATTTGCTTCAGATAGAAACATTAAAGAAGTAGAAAAAATCAAACAAGAACTTAATAAAAAAGACCAAGACAAAAAAAAAGAAGCAATATCAATTCAAGAAAAAATTAAAAATAAGGAATATGAAATAAAAAAATTAAGTACAGAAAATAAAGAACTTTATGGCTCAGTTAAACCAACAGAAATATCAAAAATTCTAGAAGAAACTGAACAAGTTAAAATTAATCCGTCTTTAATTCAACCATCTCAAGAAATAAAATCTGTTGGAAAGTTTGATGTTTTAATTAATTTACATCCTGAAGTTCAAACACAGATTGTAATTAAAACAGTTTCTGAAGAAGAAGTGAAATAATTATACATAATTTTCCCCATATATATTAAGAATTTGTATTTTTATATATATCCTATATTTTTTATCTGTGTCACAATCTTTAAACTTGGTCAAAAATAAGCTCGATGAGCTTCCAAATAATATAGAGGCTGAGCAGTCTGTTATTGGATCTATACTTCTCTCAAATGAAATATTTGACGAAATTAGCTTAATAATTTCTAACAAAAATTTTTATGACCCAATGCACCAAAAAATTTTTAGTGCTATTGAAAGTTTAATTTATAAAGGCATGTTAGCAAATCCGATTACTCTCAAGAATCATTTTGAAAATGAGAAAGATGAATTGAATATTCCTGAGTATCTTGTAAAAATTACAAAATTTTCAACTTCCTCAAGACAAAGTATTGAATACTCTAAATTAATTTATGATTTATATGTAAAAAGAGAGCTAATAAAAATTTCTGACAACATAATTGATACTGCAAAACTAAATGATTTAAATAATGATGGTCAGAAAATAATTGAGATTTTTGAAAAATCTCTTTTCGATTTAGCTGAGAAAGGTTCGTTTAGCTCTTCTATAATTAAGTTCGATGAAGCTATGAGACAAACTATAGAAATGGCATCTAACGCTTATAAAAATGAGGAAGGAATTGTTGGTGTTCCATCAGGTCTTAAAGACTTAGATGATAGACTGGGTGGTATGCATAAATCAGATTTAATAATTATTGCTGGGAGACCTTCAATGGGAAAAACTGCTTTGGCAACAAACATTGCATTTCACGCAGCAAAAAATATTCAAGATAAAGGAGAAAAATCTTGCATAGCTTTTTTTTCTTTAGAAATGTCTTCAGAACAATTATCAACAAGAATACTAGCAGAGCAATCAAGGGTTAAATCTAATGATATTAGAAGAGGAAAAATATCTGATGAGCAATTTGATAAGTTTATAGAAACTTCAAAAAATATTGCTGAACTTCCTCTTTTCATTGACGAAACACCAGCAATATCAATTGCAGCGTTAAGTAATAGAGCTAGAAGAATTAAAAGAATACATGGACTAGATTTAATTGTTATAGACTATATTCAATTAATGAAAGGAACAAATTTTAAAGATGGACGTGTTCAGGAAATCTCAGAAATAACTCAAGGACTAAAAGCACTTGCTAAAGAGCTATCAGTTCCTGTATTAGCTCTATCACAATTATCTAGAGCTGTTGAACAAAGGGATGACAAAAAACCTTTGCTTTCAGATTTAAGAGAGTCTGGATCGATTGAGCAAGATGCTGATGTCGTAATGTTTGTTTTTAGAGAATCGTACTATTTAAAAAATAAAGAACCAAGACCTGCAACCGTTGAACATGCTGAATGGCAGGCAAAAATGAATGAAATTTCTCATTTAGCTGAACTTCTAATACTTAAACAAAGACATGGCCCAACCGGTACTATAATGCTTGAATTTGAGGAAATGTTTACCAAATTTAAAGATATTCAAAATAATTAATATAAATTATAAAAGCTAATATCTGATGTTAGCTAATTTTTACGAAAAAAATATTATAGAAAAACCTAAGCTAGTTTTTTTGATACTAGTATTAATATTAATTACCTCTTTTTACTTCTCTAAAGATTTTCGCTTAGATGCAAGTTCAGAAACTTTATTATTAGAAAATGATCCCGATCTAAAATATCTAAATGAAATTAATGAAAGATATGGTGCAAAGGAATTTCTAGTACTCACCTACTCCCCAAAAATTAAAATGAATTCGGAAGCTTCAATTACAAATCTCTCTGCATTAAAAAATGAGTTAAAATCATTAAAATGGGTTCATAATGTTGTTACACTTTTAGATATTCCTTTATTAGAAGTAACAGATGATGGCTTAATTGAGCGTATCCAAAATTTTAAAACTTTAACAACTAAGAATATAGATAAAGACCGTGGATTTAATGAAATCTTAAACAGTCCAGTATTTAGAAACTTTGTAATAAGTGAGGACGGAAAAACAAGTGGTATCATTGTATATATAAAACCAAATAAAATAGATAAAGAGTTAAAGACCGATAAAGAATTAGAGGTTTATAAAGATAAAATTAAAAAAGAGCGACATCAAAATATTTTAGAAATTAGAGAAGTAATAAAAAATCATAATCAAAATACACAGATTTATCTTGGGGGTATACCAATGATAGCAGATGATATGATGACTTTTATTAAAAATGATATTGTTACTTTTGGAATCGGGGTATTACTTTTTATCATCTTAACACTTTGGTATGTATTCAGAAAAATAATTTGGATAATAATTCCGATCAGTAGCTGTTTCTTTTCGGTTGTATTTATGACAGGTTTTCTTGGTTTGGTTGGGTGGAAAGTTACAGTAATTTCATCAAACTTTATCGCGTTAATGTTAATTCTTACAATGGCGATGAATATTCATATGAGTACTAGGTTTTTACAATTAAACAAACAGTTTCCAGAAAAGAAAAGGTTTGAAATTTTAATTTTGGCAACAAGAAAAATGATTTGGCCAATATTTTATACTGTATTAACAACGATATGTGCTTTTATGTCATTAATTTTTAGTGAAATAAAACCAATTATAGATTTTGGATGGATGATGACTTTTGGACTAATAACCTCACTAACAATTACTTTCACACTTCTTCCTACATTGTTAAGTTTTGTTCAAAACTCAAAAGTTCGATTAAATGAGGAAAAAGACTCAAAAATAACAAGATATCTTGGAATGTTAGCAATAAAAAATAAAAATTACATATTTGGTTTAACTGGGATTATTATATTTTTAAGCATATTTGGTATCTTAAAATTAGAAGTTGAAAATAGTTTCATCAATTACTTTGATAAAAATACTGAAATTTATAAAGGTATGAAGTTAATAGATGAAAAGCTGGGTGGAACAACTCCATTAGAAGTAATTTTAAAATTTCCAAAAGATGAAGATGAAGAAACTGATAGCGAGAATGATTGGGGTGATGAGGATGAAAATGACAATAAATATTGGTTTACGAAAGATAAAATTGATAAAATTATTAGAGTTCATAATTATTTAGATGGTATTGATGCTGTAGGTAAAGTTTTATCCTTTTCATCAATAATTGAAGTTGCAACAAAATTAAATAATAATAAACCACTTGGAACTTTGGAAATGGGAGTTCTGTATACTAAAATTCCAGATAATATTAAAAAAGAAATAGTAGACCCATATATATCTATAAAAAATTCTGAAGCTCGAATAAGTTTAAGAATAAAAGACTCTTTAGATGGATTGAGAAGAAACGATCTGATTAATCAAATTAATTTTGATTTAGAAAATAAATTAAATATTAAAAAAGATGAATTTAAACTAGGCGGAGTGCTTATATTATTTAATAATTTACTTCAAAGTTTATTTAAATCTCAAATTTTAACTCTTGGTTTTGTGATGGTTGGTATTTTTATTATGTTTTTAATTCTTTTTAGAAATATCAAAATTTCGTTGATAGGTATTGTACCAAATTTTATTGCAGCTTTTTTTATTCTAGGAATAATTGGTTTGGCTGGCATACCTCTAGACATGATGACAATTACAATTGCTGCTATCACGATTGGTATTGCTGTAGATAATAGCATTCATTATATTTATAGATTTAGGGAAGAACTGGATAAAATAAAAGATTACAATAAAACACTTAAATATTGCCATTCGACAGTAGGAGTGGCGATACTAAATACATCTATAACAATTGTATTTGGGTTTTCTATTTTAGTTTTATCTAATTTTATACCAACCATTTATTTTGGTGTCTTCACTGGGCTAGCAATGCTATTAGCTATGATATCAGTTTTAACATTATTGCCATCTTTACTTTTAGTACTCAAACCTTTTAAGATTAAATAATTAATGGAAGTTGTAAAAGATTTTTTTACTGAACTATATACCTTTGATATTGTTTATTTAGTTTTCACAGCTCTATCCTTGATCACATGTACAAAAAAAGGTTTTTTATTGAGCATTTTGTCAGCCTCTAAATGGCTTTTAGCTTATGTTGTTACTCTATTTTTATTTCCAAAAGTAAAGCCATATTTTGAGGATATAATTGATAGTGAATATGTCCTTGATCTAGCAGTTGGTATAGGACTGTTCATAATAATTATATTTTTAATTTTATTAATAAATAAAGGAATTAATAGGGCAGTCACCTACTCTGGATTAGGAAATCTAGATAGAATCTTTGGTTTCTTTTTTGGATTTGTTAGGGCTTACGTTATAATTGTATGCATTTATACAACTATAAATATCATCTATAACCACAAAAAATGGCCGATTAATTTAGATGATGCTTTTACATATGGATGGGTTGAAAAAGGTAGTAACTATCTTATAAAAGAATTTCCTGATAAAAAAGAATATGAAGAAACTAAAGAAAAAGTTCAAGATATATGATCCTAAAATTAAGGAAGAGTGTGCTGTTTTTGGAATAAGCAATTCTACTGATGCTTCTACCCTTGCAGCTTTAGGCTTGCATGCTCTTCAACATAGAGGACAAGAAGGTTGTGGTATTGTTTCATACGATGGAGAAAAATATCATTCAGAAAAAAGATTTGGGTTAGTTGGTGATAACTTTAACGATGAAAAAGTTTTAAAAAAACTTCCTGGAAAATACGCAATTGGTCATAATCGTTACTCTACGACAGGTGGAACTGCTTTAAGGAATGTGCAACCCTTTTTTGCTGATACAAATGCAGGTGGTATTGGTGTTGCACATAATGGTAATCTTACAAATGCTATAACTTTAAGGAATAAATTAGTTCAGGATGGTGCTATATTTTATACAACATCTGATACTGAAACCATTGTTCAATTAATTGCAAAATCAAAAAGAGGAAAAACGATAGATAAAATCATAGATGCTATATTTCAAATTCAAGGTGGGTATGCACTTGTAATGATGACACAAAATACTCTAATAGGTGTAAGAGATCCCTACGGAATTAGACCGTTAGTAATTGGTAAATTGAAAAACTCATATGTATTTGCCTCTGAAACATGTGCGTTTGATATTATTGGAGCAAAATTTGTAAGAGAAGTTGAAAATGGAGAAATTGTTTATGTTGAAAATGATGAATTAAAAAGTATTAAACCATTTCCACCAAAAAAAATCAGACCTTGTGTATTTGAATACATTTATTTCTCTAGGCCAGATAGTATTTTAAACGGCAAAACTGCATATGAATATAGAAAAAACTTTGGCTTACAGTTAGCAAAAGAGGATGAGGTAGAAGCAGATCTAGTTGTACCTGTTCCAGACTCAGGTAACGCAGCTGCATTAGGATATGCTGAAGAAAAAGGTTTAAAATTTGATTTAGGTTTAATTAGAAACCATTATGTTGGAAGGACTTTTATTGAACCATCTCAACAAATTAGAAGTTTAGGAGTTAAGTTAAAATTAAATCCAAATATTTCCGTAATTAAAGATAAAAGAATAATTCTAGTTGATGACTCACTTGTTAGAGGCACTACATCGTCAAAAATAGTGAAGATGTTATATGATTCTGGAGCAAAAGAAGTACACGTGAGAATAGCAAGCCCAGAAATAAAATTTCCTGATTTTTATGGTGTTGATACACCAACTAAAAAAGAACTTTTGGCTGCAAATAAATCAACAGCTGAAATTTGTGAATTCATAAAGGCAAAATCATTAAAATTCCTAAGTTTGAATGGTTTATATTTGGGAATGGGATTTGAAAAAAGAAATGAAAATTATCCACAATTAACAGATCATCACTTTACTGGGGAATACCCTGTAAAAATAATAGACGAGCTTGGCGAAGATAAAGTAACCCAACTTTCTTTATTGAGTACCGCATCAAATAATTAATATGAAAAAAGTAAGTTTTACAGAAATGAAGAATGGTACTAAAGACGACTATCAACTTTTAGAAAAATTAGAAAGTCAATATGAAAGAAAAACTGCAGATAGAATTTTAGATTATTTAGCTTCACAAACTACTACCCTTGAAGGTTATCAGATAACGAGATTAGAACACTCGTTACAAGCTGCAACAAGAGCATATAAGAGTAAAGAAAGCGAGGAAATGATTGTAGCAACATTATTACACGATCTTGGAGATGAGTTAGCTCCAATGAACCATTCTCAATACGCGGCATCAGTAATTAAACCTTATGTTTCAGAAAAAACTTATTGGATTATTTTACATCATGGTCTATTTCAGACTTATTATTCTGCAGAACATTTAGGTGGAGATAAAAATGCAAGAGAAAAATACAAGGATGCAGAACATTATCAAGCAACAATAGATTTTTGCGAAAAGTATGATCAATCTTCATTTGATCCAAATTATAAATCAATGACTTTAAAAGATTTTGAGCCAATGGTTAGGAATATTTTTTCAAGAAAACCTTACTACCATCATTAAATTGTCTAATATTTTAAAAAACGAAAAAAGTCCTTATCTCCAACAACATAAAGATAACCCAGTTGATTGGTTTCCTTGGAATAAAGAAACTTTAGATAAAGCAAAAAAAGAAAAAAAACCTATATTTTTAAGTGTAGGGTACGCAAGCTGCCATTGGTGTCATGTTATGGCCCATGAGAGTTTTGAAAACGAAGAAACTGCCAAACTAATGAACGAAAAGTTTATTAACATTAAAGTTGATAGAGAGGAAAGACCTGATTTGGATTATGTATTTCAAAAAAGCTTATCAATACTAACTGGAGCTCAAGGTGGATGGCCATTATCAATGTTTTTAGACGAAAATGGTGTGCCATTTACAGGTGGAACGTATTTCCCTCCCAAAGAAATTCAAGGAAGACCTGACTTTAAAAAAGTCCTAAATAATGTTCATAACGTTTACAATGAAAATAGAGAGAAAATTTTAGCTCAAGCACCTCAAGTTAAAGAAATATTCTCAAAAATTAATCAAAGATCTGCAGTTTTAAATCAACCTTTAGAGCCATTTGTTGAAAAAATTATTAATTATTTAGATGAAAATAATGGAAGTTTCAAAGGAGCCCCGAAGTTCCCTCAATTTTATTTATTTGATACAATGTTTTACTTCTTTTTAAAGACTAAGAATAAAAATTATTTTAAGCCTGTTGAAATTTTGCTCAATAATCTTTGTTCCAAAGGTATTTATGATCAACTAGAAGGAGGAATTTCAAGATATGCTGTTGATGAAAAATGGATAATTCCTCACTTTGAAAAAATGCTTTATGACAATATCCAATTTATTGATCTCTTAACTAAATTTTATCAAAATACAAAAAATGATTATTTTAAAAATAAACTTTTACAAACAATTCAATATTTTAATAATGAATTTAAAAACAAAGAACAATTATATGGTTCAGCATATGATGCTGATAGCGAAGGTGTTGAAGGAAAATATTATGTTTGGTCGTATGAAGAATTAAAAAATCTTTTAAAAGAAGACATTAAATTACTAGAAAATAAGTACGAAATTTCGGAGAGTGGTAATTTTGAAGGTAATAACATTTTGGTGGAAAAAAATTTAATACTTGATGAAGATAAAAATAAGAAAGACCAAATAAAAAATAAATTACTTAATATTAGAAGAAAAAGAATAAAACCGTTTTTTGATGATAAATCGCAAACAGATTTAAATGCATATATGCTCCAAGTTCTTCTCAAAACTTCAGTAAATTTAGACGATGAAGATTTAAAAAGTAAGACGATAGAAACAATTGAAATATTAAATAAAAAATTGCATCAAAAAATTATTCATTGTTATGAAAATAAAGAAATAGAAACTTTTCTTGAGGACTATGTATATTATGCTTTACTCATGATAACGCTATATGAAGTTAATGCTGATAAAAAAGCTTTAGAAAAATCAATAAAAATAATGAATGATACTTGGGAATTATTCTTTAATAAAGAAACGCAGCTGTTCCAGAAAAATATTATTAAAGATAATGATTTGTTTACAAGTCCACTAGACTTGAATGATAGCAATATACCAAATGGTAATAGTGTTTATCTACTAATTTCAAATAAATTATATTCAATTACAAATGATAAAATATGGTCTGAAAGAAATAATGTTCTTAAAAAATCATTTCATCAGGTTTTAAACTCTTATTATTCACAAATGTTTAGTTTTATTAAAACACTAGATATTTGCGATAATAGCTTATCATTCACATTCAGTGGAACATCTCAGTCTATTAAGGAAATGCAGCTTTATTTACAAAAAGAATATCTGGGAGTTGCAACATTTGTTTACCAATTAAATAATGATACAAAACCTAGTATTATTATATGTAAAAACCAAACTTGTTCTAACAAATTAACTAACATAAGCGAAGCTGTTGAATATCTAAGTAAGAGTGATTAAATCATTAATATGAATAAAGATAACATAATAGATCATTTTAAATCAGGAATTAAGGAGCCTATTAATACTAAAATTGGTGTTGAGCACGAAAAATTCCTTTTCTATAAGATGAATAATAAAAGAATTAATTATTCTACAATTAAAGAGATTTTCAAAATTTTATATGAATTTGGTTGGAAACCATCATATGAAGGTGAGAATGTTATAGCACTAAATAAAGATAATAAGAGTATAACTTTAGAACCAGGTAATCAAGTTGAGCTTGCAGGTGCTCAATTAACTAATATTCATGAAGTTTGCTCTGAAGCTAATAATTATTTATTTGAACTTAAACAAGTTGTTGAAAAATTAGATTTAAAAATAGTAAGTGCTGGATTTGATCCAATATCTAAGTTGTCTGAAATTCCAAATAATCCTAAAAAAAGATATGAAGTAATGACAAAGGATATGCCTAAAGGTGGGTCGCTTAGTTTAGATATGATGTATAGAACATCCGGGACACAGCTAAATCTAGACTACACGTCTGAAAATGATTTTGTTAAAAAGTTTAAATTAGCAAATAGTTTAGTTCCATTAAGTATTGCACTTTTTGCAAACTCATCAATTGTTGAAAAAAAAGATAGTAAATATTTATCATACCGATCAAAAGTATGGCAAGAAACTTCAAGAGGTGGTCTTCCAGAAATTTTTTTAGAAAATGTTGATTTTGAAAAATATGCTGATTTTGTAATAGATTATCCAATACTGTTTATAAAAAAAGATGATAAATATTTATCTGGTAAAAATTATAAATTTTCTGATTATATGAATGGTAATATTCAAGAAATAAATAAATCTTTACCAAGTATTGACGATCTTGGATTGCATTTAAGTACTATATTTACTGAGAATAGATTAAAACAATATATTGAATTGAGATCTATGGACACTTGTGGTTGGAACTGTATCTGCGCTGGTCCTGCTTTTTTTACTGGACTTTTATATGGTAATTTAGACGAAGCATTAGAATTTATTTCAAAATGGGAAAAGAAAGATTTATTAAATGCGTATAAAGATGCGCCTATGAAAGGACTTAATACAAATTTAATTGGTAAAGATATGATTTATTGGATCTCTAACTTGTTAAAAATTGCCGAAAAAGGCTTAGAAAAAAGAGATTTTATTGGAAAAAGTGGGACAAACGAAACAAAATACTTGGAACATCTAAATAAGATTATCAATAATAAAGAAACAGTCGCCAGCCATGTTATAAATAAATTCTCTAAATTTCAAAATTTAGAAGATTTATATGACAAATAAAATAATAGGCATACAAGGCGATAAATTAGATAAAATAAATATATCTTCTGATACATCAATATTTTTAGCTCATGAAGCTCAGAAACTAGGATATAAAATATTTTATTATACTCCTTCAAACTTATCCATCATCAAAAATAAAATATTTGCAAATGGAGTATTTGTAAAATTTAATTATGAGAGAAAAAAATTTTATAAAATTTATAAAAAACAAAAAATTGACGTTGAAAATCTCAAATTTATTTTAATTAGGCAGGATCCCCCATTTAATTCAGAATATTTAATAACCACTCTTATTTTAGATAGCTTAAAAAAAGTAAAAGTAATAAATAATCCAACTGCTATCAGAAATGTATCAGAAAAATTGTATTCAAAACATTTTATCAAATTTATGCCTAATACTTTATTTTCAAATAGTATTGTAGAAGCTAAGAAGTTTTATAAACAAAATAAAACTATGATTATGAAACCTATTAATGGATACGGTGGCAATCAAATTCATCTAATTAAAAATAGGTTTAATAAAAAACTTATTACAAATTTTTTAAATAAAAATGGCCATTCAATGTTTCAAAAATTTTTAAAAAATATTTCTAGAGGAGATAAAAGAGTTTTTATTATTAATGGTAAAGTGTGTGGTGCAATTTCAAGAGTTCCTAAAAAAGGTTCATATTTGAGTAATATGAGCAAGGGTGCTGTGCCTAAGCTTACTAAACTTACAAAACAAGAATTAAAAATTTCAAAAATTATTGGAAAAAAATTAAAGAATGATAATATTTATTTTGCTGGAATTGACTTCATAGATCAGAAACTAAATGGAGATATTAATGTTACGTCTCCTACTGGATTAAAAACGTACTATGACCTTTCTAAAATCAATCTTGCTAAGATATTTTGGAAGGGTTTAAGAGCTTGAATAAATTATCAGATCAAAAGAAAGGTTCGCTACTAGCCTTTGTTGCTGTGATGTTCATTACACCTGACTCATTACTTATCAGGCTTTCAAATATCGAAACTTGGGGAATGCTTTTTTATAGAGGAGCCATACCTTTCTTTATAGTCTTGATTGGACTACTACTATTTTATAGGCAAAATTTTATTAATGCCTTTTTAAAAGTTGGTACAGTTGGTATATTTTACGCAATTAGTTTTTCTATTTGTAACATCACTTTCATTGTCTCTATTCAAAATACTAATGTAGCCAATACATTGATTATGGTTGCTTTAGCCCCAATGCTTTCCGCAATACTTGGGGCGATATTCTTAAAAGAAATGCCTAGTAAAGGGACTTGGATCGCCATATTCATTACATTTCTAGCGGCTTTATTTATTTTTTATGACTCGCTGCAAGTCGGTAATCTTTTTGGGAATATAATGGGATTTATTACAGCTGCTGGATTAGCTGTAAATGCAGTTCTTATTAGATATGCCAAGGACAGAGATCTTTTGCCTTCTGCTGTAATGGGCAAATTAGGAGTTGCAGTATTTGCTTTCTTTTTTGTTGAAAACTTTAATTTGATTGGAACAGATCAAATTTACATACCAATAATGTGTATTATTTGTGTTGCCTTACCTTTTGTTTTGGTAACAATTGCACCAAGGTTCATACCTGCAGAGGAAGTAAATCTATTTTTCTTATTAGAAACAATAATAGGTCCAATTTGGGTTTGGTTAATTGTTAAAGAGCAGCCAACGTTAGAGACAATCGTTGGAGGTGCCGTGATCATAATCACTTTGGGCATCCACTCATTTATAAAGCTAAGAGAGCCTGAAAAAATTATTAATTAATTTCTTGATTTACTATCAAATCATCCATAGATAGCGAAATTATGGAAAAGATACTTAAAAATTCCTGGGCATTATTCACAGGCATGGGTCTAATTATGATAGCTCATGGCTTTCAAGTTTCTTTACTTGGAGTAAGAGCTGTTTATGAAAATTTCAGCTTAACTGCAACTGGCTTTATTTTATCAGGTTATTTTGTAGGCTATTTTATAGGAGCAAAAACAGTTCCAATTTTAGTTTCAAGAGTTGGTCATATAAGAGTATTTGCTGCTTTTGCATCAATTGCTTCTATAGTTGTTTTAGCACACTCAATAATCGTCAATCCATTTACTTGGTTTATTTTAAGGATTGCATCAGGATTTTCAATGGTATGTTTATATACAATTGCTGAAAGCTGGTTAAACGATCGAGCAAGCAACAAAAATAGAGGTAGTGTTTTATCAATTTATATGATCGTTCTCTACACATCTATGGCGATTGGAATGTTTTTTTTAAACTTCAGTAAGCCAGAAAATTTCCAGCCATTTATACTTGTTTCTTTATTCATGTCACTTTCACTTGTTCCAATATTATTAACAAAGAAAAAACCACCAAAATTCAAAAATATTATTGGTATGAAAATTAATGAACTTTATGAAGCATCTCCATTTGGGATCGTAAGTGCACTTTTATGTGGAATTTGTCACTCTGCAATGTTTGCTTTAATTGCTGTTTATGCAGCATCAATGAATTTTAGTATTTTTGAAATTTCTTTTGTTACTTTCTTAATTGCTATTTCTGGAGCTATTTCGCAATGGCCTATTGGCAAACTATCAGACATTTATGACAGAAGAACAGTTACGGTATATTCGTCATTTGCTTCAGCTTTCTTTGCGTTATGTGCAATTTTTTCTGTTGGTACAATGCATTTACCAGATGGTTTAGCTAGCTCAAAATCTTGGTTTTATATTTTTACAGGCTTATATGCTTTCTTTAGCTTACCAATGTTCGCATTAATTTTTGCTCACACTAATGATTTTGTAGCAAAAGAAAAATTTGTAGCTGCAGGTGCAGGTTTACAATTTACCTTTGGAATAGGAGCAATCAGTGGACCTTTTTTATGTTCTATGTTTATGGATTTCATTGGGGAGAATGGCTATTTTATATTTCTTATTATATTTCACTGTTTAATAGGCGCATATGGAGTTTATAGAATGAATGTTAGAGAGGTTATTGAAAATCCAGACTCTCAATTCACACCTCTTCCTACTACTATAACTCCAATTGGTTTAGAATTAAACCCTACAACTGAACCACTTAATGAGATAAATAAAGAAAATATACTTACTGATAGCAAAAATTAAATTTTTTTAGTCTAACAAAATTATCTTTTGATAATAATTTTTCCAGTTGCGACTGTTATGAGACCATTAAATTTTGAAAAAAAACTTATTTTAACATCTACATTGTAGACACTCATATAATCTTTTAAAGCCCTTAATTCTTCTCCTTCAAATTCATCAAAAATAAAATAATACTGATCTAATTTTTCATGCAGTTTAAAAAGTAAATAAAGAGTACTAGAATACATATCAGCATCAAAATGTATTATAGTTTTGATATCTTTATTAATAATAGAGCTATCAAAACTATTTTGAAAAATACCTTTAATAAATTTTATTCTACTATCGTCAATTATAGGGATTTTTCCATCAGTTGAAAATAACCCTTTTGGTGCACTTTGCCAGTCAGTTGGTAGACCACAAAATGTGTCATAACCAATAAAAATATTATCTTTATTTTTTAATTTGTTAGCAAAATATTTTATCGACTCGCCCTGAAATACTCCAAATTCAAAATATTGAATTTTTTGATTAATTAAATTTTCATTTTCTAAAAATTTATCCCATACATTATATCTAATTTTTTGTTTATCCCATTTAAAACAATTTGACACCATTTCAGAACTTATAAATAATTTTTTAAATTCCTTAATCGATAAAATATCGATGATTGCATAAAGATATCTTATAGGAATCAAATTAAATATAATTTTGACAATAATTGTTCTTATATAATAATAATAATGTTTCATTTAATGTCATCAGTATCCATCTTTAAAAGTTGAGAAAGATAAATGAAAGCTGTTAAAATAATAAATGGTTCTGCATAATATCTCCATCTGTAACCGATAAAGAACAATAATGATATTAATAATGACCCAAGAATTGGTGATAAAATAATAAAGTTTTTATAACTAAATTTTCTATAAACTATTATATTAATGATAAACATTAAAAATCCTAAATGTATTAATATATTTAATGGATTGTAGATTCTGTTGTAAGGCAAAATAGATAAATTTTGTGGCAAAAAGTAAATTGCTATTTTTCTAATTTGCAAAATTAAATAGTCAGACGGGTTATTTTTTATCCAATTGATACCTTCGTCGAGGTAAATTTTTCCAAGCTCCAAATCATCCATATTATGATCAAATTTCTCTTTAATTTGTTTAGTAACTTTGCCAGTGCCATCCCAACTACCCCTCGCAAGCTTATTTGCCCCTATATAAAAACCTAAGCCAGTATTAGTTGTTAAAATATTTTTTCCAAATAAAGTGTAATTTTTTTCCAAGATAGGTTTATGAGTCAAAAATACTGTTAAAATAAAAAATAATACTGGTATCAAAGTTGACACTTTTCTATATTTATAAAAATTATTTATGGTAAAAAAAGTAAAAAATAAAGTCCATATAAATATAGTTTGAAATCTAAGCAATAAGCTAAGTGTTGCGAATGGAATGATTATCAGAAAATTTGAATAATTATTTTTACAAATAAAAAAATAGGAAGATATTACAATTAAACTCAAAACAATATTTTCATAAAATAATAATGGACCTATATAAAAAAATATAGATGGGTATAAACAATATATAAGTGTAGAAATTTTTGATGAGAATTTATTTAGAAACAATTGCGAGATTTTATAAAAAAAAATGATGGATAAAAAAAACAAAAATAAATTAATAAAAATAAATAAAAAAATGAAATAATCAAAATTTATTTGTCTTTCAATAAAAAATTTATAAAGAAATACTGGGAATGAGTGCTGCTGTGCTGTTAGTCTGTATTTTTTATTTTTGTGATCGAAAATTGAATAGTTATTACCATTTAGAAAATTTACTGCTATAGCATAGTTTTGCTCTTCGTCATCATTCATTCTAATTGATCTTTTTGAGTATGCACTCTTCACAAATTTATTTTTTAAATCTTCATTACTAAAATATTGAATATCTATGTTCCTTTGAAATGGTCTTTGATTATTTATTTTATTTAAAAATATATGAATTTTAAGATTGTCTAGATTTTCTGAAATTTCACTTTTCTCAAAAATAGGGATATAATAGACTATTAATATAAACCTTATTAATAATGCAACTAGTGCTAAAATAATTGTTTTTTTCATATTATATTTACAATTAACTATTTATAATTTGATAATTACTTGAGTAAATCTTTTTATTTAGTATCAATTCATGTATGTATAAAAAGTTGTCAGTTTTAATACCTGTTTATAATGAAGAGAAAACGATACTAGCCATTTTAAAAAGAATAAATGAATGCAAAATAAACGATTTTGATTTTGAAATTATAATAGTAAATGATGGTTCTACAGATAATACATTAAAAATAATTAAAGAGAATGAAAGCTTATATGATCAACTGGTAAATCTTGATGAAAATAAAGGCAAAGGATTTGCTGTTAAAAATGGTCTTAAAGTGGCAACCGGTGATTACGTAATTTTTCAAGATGCTGACTTAGAGTATGATCCTAAAGACTTTATAAAATTTACAAATTTAATTAATAAATTTTCTGCTGATATTATAATCGGCTCAAGGTTTAATTATAGTGATTTCACGCGATCTCACAACATAGCTAACAAAATTGGGAATAATTTTTTAACATTATTTTTTAACCTTTTATATAACACTACATTTACAGATATTTACTCTTGCTACCTAGCTTTTCGGAGAGAAATGTTAAATATAGAAGAATTGAAAACTCTTGGTTTTGAACAACACGCTGAAATATTATGTAAGCTTGTCAAAAAAGGCGATAAGTTTTATGAAGTTCCAATCAGCTATAATGGTAGATCTGCTGCTGAAGGTAAGAAAATAAAATTTTATCATTTTTTTAGTGTATTATATAGAATATTCATAGAAAGATTTTAAAATCATCATGAAAAAGAAAATAGTTATCACAGGTGGCCTTGGATATATAGGCATGGAATTATGCAAAATATACTCTGGAGAGTCTTGGAACAATGAAATCACGGTTCTTGATAAAAACTTTTTTTCAGACCGTGTAAATCAGCTTAGATGTTGGAATATTAATTTTTTTCAAGGAGACATATTAGATAAAGATTTTATAAATAAACATATAAGAAATAAAGACATTATACATCATTTAGCAGGAATCACTGATGTGGCTTATGTAAAAAAAGATGAAAATAAAGAACGAGATGATTTAATAAAAAAAACAGCAATTGAAGGAACTCAAAATATTTTGGATGTTATGAGGAAAGACTCCAAAATTATTTTTCCGTCAACGCATGTAATTTTTGAAGGTTTAACTAATACAAAGTATAATATTTTAGAAAATGAAAAGCCAAAGACTTTTTTAGCTTACTCCTCTAGTAAGGTCATTAATGAAAAGCAATTAAAATCATCTGGAAAAAATTATGTAATATTAAGATTAGGCTCAGTGTATGGATTTTCTGGTGACTCAACTAGAGTTAATATTATGCCTAATTTATTTTCTAAAATAGCATCGCAAAATGGAAAGATTAAACTTTTTTCCGGAGGAAAACAGATAAAAAGCTTGACCCCATTAATTGATGTTGCAAGATGTTTTAAATTTATGGAGGAAGAAAATTTTACTAAAGAGGTGTACAACTTAACTAAAGATACTGTAACTGTAAAAGAAGTTGCAGAATTATGTAAAAAATTTAATGATAAATTAGAGCTTGAAAGCACAAATGATGAGATACCTAATTTAGGTTATACTCTATCTAATAAGAAAATTTTACAAACCGGATTTAAATTTCTTTATAATCTTGAGGAAAATATTAAAGAAATGATAAATAAATGGTCAATAAAAAATTTAATTACTGAATTAGAATTTGTAAAAAATGGTGAAAATAATTATATCGATACAAGGGGAATAATTAGTAATCATGAGTTAACAGAACCTGTAAACTTAATTGGTTTAATTGAGACAAAAAAAGGTTCGATGAGGGCTAACCACTACCACCCACAACAAGAGCAAAAGTGTTTATTTACTAAAGGACAAATAATAGAAATTTTCCAGGATATTCTCAATCCTAATTCACCAAGGATTACCCAAGTAGTTAATGAAGGCCAAATTTCAATAATTAAACCAAATGTAGCCCACACAATGGTTTTTAGTAAAGACACTACTTTTTTAAATCTAGTTAGAGGAGAGAGGAATCATGAAAATTATGGAATAACTCATACAATACAACATCCTATTGTAAGTGAAGATGAAAAAAAACTACTACTTACTTCATATAAATTTAATTGTAGGAGCTGTGGAAATACAAATTTAAAGAGAGTTGTTTCCTTAGGATTTCAGCCTTTAGCTAATAATCTATTAAATAGTAAAAAAGAAGATTGTGAACTATATCCTTTAGAACTTAATTACTGCCCTGATTGCCATAACTGCCAGCTCTCTGTTGCAGTGGATCAAAAAAAAATGTTCTCTAACTATTTATATACTTCATCAACTTCAAAATCATTTCGTAATCATTTTGTCTTAGCTGCAAAAAAATACATTAAAGAATTTAAATTGAAAAAAAAATCTTTAATTATAGACATTGGAAGTAATGACGGCATAGGGTTAAAGCCATTCAAAGACTTAGGTTATAATAATATTTTAGGGATAGAACCCGCTGTTAATTTAGCGAAACTGGCTAATAAAAATAAAATTAAAACCTTTAACGGGTTTTTAGAGAGTACAAATTTAAAGAAGTTGAAAAAAAACGCAGATTTAATTTTAGCTTCAAACGTTTTTGCACACTCAGACAAATTAAAAGAAATGACTGAATGTATGCTAAAATTATTAAACAAAAATGGTGTAATAGTTATTGAGATACAATATTTATTAAATACTTTAAAAGATTTTACTTTTGATAATATATATCATGAACATTACAATTATTGGTCTTTAACATCATTATTCAATTTTTTTAAAAATTTTGATGCTATAATATTTAATGCAGAAAAAATAGATACGCATGGAGGATCTCTTAGAATTTTTGTTAGCAAAAATAAGAAAATTAAAATCCACAAAAGTATCAGTAAGTTGCTTAAAGAAGAGGAAAGTTTTGGTATAAAGAAATTTGAAACATATAAAAAATTTGGGGATCATGTAAATAAAATAAAAGAAAATGTTGTAAACAATATTCGAAAAATTAAAGAAAAAAACGATATCATTGTAGGCTATGGAGCTCCAGCTAAGGCAACAACTGCTCTGAACTTTTTTGGAATCTCAAGCGAAATAAATTTTATTGTTGAAGATAATATATTAAAACATAATAAATATATTCCAGGTGTAAAAATTCCCATTGTTAATAAAGAAAAAATTAATGAAAAAAAATATCCAATATTAGTTTTGGCATGGAATTTTTTTGGGGAGATAAAAAAAAATAATAGTCATTTGAAATGTAAATTCATTAATATTAAAGAACTAGAAAACTGAATAAAGAGAAATTTTATAAACTCTTGAAAATATTATGTAAGTCTAGATATTTGATATGAAACAAATTTTAAATCTTGGAATTTTAGGTATAGATCATGGTCACATCTTTGACATGCTTGATGAAATGTTAAAAGAGGGATGTAATTGCAATTTTTTTTGGACTGAAGGATCTCCATTAACATTAAATGAATTTAGCAAAAAATATCCTAAAATAAAAAGAGTAGAGAATAAAAGCGATATTTTGAATGATGATACTATTGACATGATTTTAATTTCATCTATTCCCAAATATAGAGCAAATCTATCTATTAATGCAATGAAAGCTGGAAAAGATGTCATGGTTGATAAGCCAGGATGCACAACCCTTGAACAACTTAACAATCTAAAACAAACAGTCAAAGATACTGGAAAAATTTGGTCAATTAATTTTTCAGAAAGATTTCATGTAGCTGCTGTTACAAAAGCTGAAGAGCTAGTTACTGAAGGTAAAATTGGTAAAGTGAAACAAACAATTGGCACTGGTCCCCACAGACAAGGTAATTATGAAAGACCAGATTGGTTTTATGATCGTGATAGTTACGGTGGAATAATAACGGATATAGGTTCACATC
>CACAEM010000006.1 GCA_902531455.1 uncultured Pelagibacteraceae bacterium
TATCCTTTTGTTCAATATCATCAAGATGTCCTCTAACTCCACAAAATACAGAAATGACTTGTTCTGCAACTGTCATGGGAGAATATTGATTTTGCTTTAAAAGTTCAGTTAACTTTGATCCTCTGTTAAGTAATTTCTGAGTAGACGCATCAAGGTCTGGTCCAAATTGTGCAAATGCAGCCATTTCACGATATTGTGCGAGCTCCAATTTCATGGACCCTGAAACTTTCTTCATCGCTTTAGTTTGAGCAGATGATCCAACTCTTGATACGGATAATCCAACATTTATGGCAGGTCTTATACCTTGGTTAAAAAGTTCAGTTTCAAGAAATATTTGACCATCAGTAATTGAAATTACATTTGTTGGTATAAATGCAGAGACATCACCACCTTGGGTTTCGATTATTGGAAGAGCGGTTAATGATCCTCCACCATGCTCATCACTTAATTTTGCAGCTCTTTCAAGTAATCTACTATGTAAGTAAAACACATCTCCAGGATATGCTTCTCTTCCGGGAGGTCTTCTTAATAGAAGTGACATTTGTCTATATGCAACAGCTTGTTTTGATAAATCATCATATATAATCAAGGCATGCATCCCATTATCTCTAAAATACTCACCCATAGTACATCCGGTATATGGGGCTAAAAATTGTAAAGGTGCTGCGTCTGATGCAGTTGCTGCAACTATTGTTGTGTATTCCATCGCACCAGCTTCTTCTAGTGTTTTTTCAATCTGTCTAACTGTAGATCTCTTTTGGCCTACGGCCACATAAATACAATACAGTTTTTTCTTCTCATCACCTGACTCGTTAATTTTTTTCTGGTTTATTATAGCATCAATTGCAACTGCTGTTTTGCCTGTTTGTCTGTCACCAATAATTAATTCTCTTTGTCCTCTTCCAATTGGAACTAGACTATCAATTGATTTAAGACCAGTCTGCATTGGTTCACTTACAGATTTACGTGGAATTATGCCAGGAGCTTTAACCTCAACCCTACTTCTTTTTAAACTTTTATCTAACGCGCCTTTTCCATCAATTGGGTTTCCTAAACCATCAACTACTCTCCCAAGTAATTCTTTTCCAACTGGTGTATCAACAATTGCACCAGTTCTTTTTACAGTATCACCTTCTTTAACTGCTCTATCATCACCAAAAATTACTACACCTACATTTTCACTCTCTAAATTTAATGCCATTCCTTTCGAGCCGTCAGAAAATTCTACCATTTCTCCAGCTTGAACATTATCTAATCCATATATTCTTGCTATACCATCACCTACTGATAAAACTTGACCAACCTCTGTAACCTCGGCTTTATCTCCAAACTTTTTAATTTGTTCTTTTAATATTTTTGTTACTTCTGAAGGATTTATTTCCATTTAAGCCTCTATCATTGTATTTTCGATTTGTTGTAATTTATTTTTAATAGAGGTATCTACCATAATACTACCAACTTGTATTACTAAACCTCCAATTAAACTTTTGTCATATTTATAGTCTAATTTTATTTTTGCGTTAAAATTTTGAGATAGTTCGTCTTTTATTTTAATTACTTGTTCTCCTGATAATTCTTTAGATGAAATTAGTTCAGCTTTTACTTCTCCCCTTTTTTTCGAACAAGTATCTACAAAATCTTGAAGAATTGTTCTTACATAAAAAAATCTTCTTTTAGATATTAGAAAACCTAAAAATTTTGACATTAAAGAGTTTAATTTATAATTTTCGGCAATTTTGTTAATTACATCCTGAAGTTCATTTACAGAGTTAGTTGGATCTTTTATTAATGAACTAAAATCTTTGCTTTCATCTATTAATCTTAAAAAAGATATTGATTGTTTTTCAACCTCATCTATTGAATTATTTTCATTAGCCAGTTCATATAGTGCCAAAGAATATCTGCTTGCTGTAGTTGCTGAAAAACTGTTATTTTTGCTCAATTTTAACTCTTTATTTTAGAAGATTTTTTTGGATTAAGTAGCATATGAGTTTGGTGTCTTCAAGTAACAGATTGACTAAATAGTGCAAAATTTGTCCATTAATTAAAGGTTATTGGGTCAACATCAACTGTTAGTTTTATTTCTTTAGGTAATTTGTATGTAATTAAGATTTCACTCAATCTTTTTTGAATATTAGAACCCTTTTTAGATCTTATCAAAAGTCTCTGCCTATACTTTCGTCTAACTCGATATATAGGTGCATTAACAGGTCCCAAAATTTTGTCGTTTAAGGATTCTGATAACATTTTTTTTATGTCCATTGACTCTTTTTCCAAACTTCTTTCATTTGAAGAGGTGAGTATTAATGAAACAAATCTTTCATAAGGTGGTAGATTATTTTTCTCTCTTAATTTCAATTCATTTTCTAAAAAAATAAAAGGATCAGGATTTGTTATTTGATTTATAATACTTTGGTTTGAGTTGTATGTTTGAAAATATACTGTAGCTGGTTTACCAGTTCTGCCAGCCCGTCCAGATAATTGATGATAGAGTTGTAAGTTTTTTTCCGCAGTTCTTAAATCATGTCCATTTGAATTAAGATCAATATCTAAAATAACAATGCAGTTTAATTTTGGAAAATGAAAACCTTTAGAAATTAATTGTGTTCCAATAAGTATATCAATTTTTCCTTTAACTATATCTTCTAATTTTTTTTTAGAAGATTTTTTATTCATGGTATCACTTGAAAAAATTGATATTTTATTATTTGGGAATTTGAGTTTAACCTCTTCAGAAATTCTCTCTACCCCAGGGCCACTAAAAACAAAATCACATACCTCACCATTCTTACAATTCCTGCTTAACTGAGATTGAAAACCACAATAATGACAAAGTAATTTATTTTTATGTTTGTGATATACTAAATTTATTGAACAATTTGGACAGGAATAAACATTTAAACATTTCTTACAAAGAGCATATGGAGCAAAACCTCTTCTATTGATAAAAAATAATACTTGGTCATTTTTTTCTAGGTGATTATTTACCTTTTCTAAGGTTTTATTAGCAATCCATGATTTTTTATCTAACTTATTTTTGTTTAAGTCTATTATTTCATATGTGGGTAAATTTACATCTTTATATCTTTTAGTTAAACGTGAAACAGAGTATTTCTTTTTCTTGATATTTGCATATGTTTCTATTGAGGGTACAGCACTAACAAGATTGATAGGGATATTTTCAAAATTAGCTCTAGCAATTGCCATGTCTCTTGCATTGTAAATTACTCCTTCGTCTTGTTTGAATGATTGATCGTGCTCTTCGTCTACAACTATAATTCCAAGATTTTTAAATGGTAAAAATAATGAGGAACGAGCTCCAATAATTACATTAATTTTTCCTGATGATACTCCACTCCAGATTATTTTCTTTTTTTTAGGAGTTATTCCAGAGTGCCACACTGCGGCACTGAAACCAAAAAATTCCTCAAATTTATTTTCAAATTCTGCGGTTAAACCAATTTCAGGTAGTAGAATCATTGCTTGATAGCCTTTTTCTAACAATTGTTTTATATGCTTAAAATAAACAATTGTTTTTCCTGAACCTGTAGTCCCTTGTAAAAGATGGACCCTAAATTTATTATTTTTTTTTGACATTTCCTCAAATATTTCTCTTTGATCTGAAGACAGGGTAAACTTATTTACAAACTTTTGTTTATTATAGGATAGATAATTTTCATCTTCATAATTAGTGATTGCTTCTCCACTAAGTAAATGTAGTTTTAAACACATTCCTTTTGGCACTAAGTTGTATTCAGAAAACCAATTCAAAAAGGTTATAATTTCTTTTTTAAGTGGTTCAATTTCTATTTTTTTAAGAATTTTTTTTATCTGAAAATTTTTGTTATTTTTTTTTTCAAATTCATTCCATACAACTCCTGTTATTTTTGATTTTCCAAAGGGAACATAAACATAATCTCCTACTTTAAGATCTAAGTCACTTTCATATGTAAAAGGGAAGTTAAATATATTAGGTATTAGGACAGGATAATTCATAAATAAATTATGAAATATATTAAGAGTGTATTTGACTTTTTAACATACACACAGAACCATTGATACAAAACACTTTTAGAGGCAATCGTAACTCTCTTCTTTCCATGCCAAGAATGTACCAAGAAATGTCAATAAGTGATTAATAAATCCTAGCATTCCCAACATATTTTAGAACTTTATTTCATTTTAAATCTTGGCACAAGCGATTAAAGAAATTAATTATTTTAGTCTATTTAGAAAGGATAATAATTTTTTGCTATTCTTGCAATTAGCTCTAGCTTTAATAAAATAATTTTTATTATATTGTTTCATAAAGAATTTCATATTAAACGATAAAGTGTTTACATGTAAATTTAACACCTCTGAATATTGAACAATTTTATCTCCACTCTCAGGTACAAATTTGTCTTGAGTTTTTGAATAAATATCAAAAATTCCCTCTTGCCAACCAACTTTTATAGCTGAAAGACCTTGGCTTATATAAATTGATTGAATAGCTTTAGCTTTAGTTTGATTTTCATCCATACTACCCGATATAGCTGTTAGAGGTCTCATTATAGGATGACTAGTAGAAGTAATTTTATAGCCGATAAAACGACCACTATCTTTGTTTTTATGATACTCAACTTTTATATCCTGATAAAATTTTTCATTACCAAATTCATCTAAATTTATCTGTCCTTCACATGAAAGATAAAAATTTTTTAGAGGTTCATTCGCTAAACTTACTGATAAAATAGAAATATTTATTAATACAAAAAAGATTATTTTTTTCATTTTTTTAAAAAATTTATACAAGTTTACATTACAATTGCCGCTACTGCTCCAATACAAATTAATAGTACTAAAGATAATATTTGATACAAAATAACAATAAATGCTGAAGCAGCTAAAATAGTGACTGAGTGCGTAATTATGTTTCCTCCAATAAAATCCTTAGGATTTACTTTAAATAACATTCCATAGATAAATATTAAAATAAGTGGTGGAATATAAAAATATATTAAATTAGGCTGGTTCTCAAATGAGTATTTGTGATCATAGTAATCAGTAAACATTAATAAGAATTGATAAATAAAAAATACTATAAATCCAAATACAAACCCATTTAACCTCAAATAAGATAAAAACCATTCAAACAAAAAAATAAATGAGTTTTTTTCATCTAATTGATCTGCATTAAAATCATTTTCTTTGGTTTTTCTTTTTATATTTTTTCTTTTTTTTTTATTCATGCTTTAAGCAACTTAAACATGTTTTATCGCCAGTTTTTGCAAGGCTTGAAAAGGCTGTGTCACTTTCTTTGTTACAAACTTTACAAAAAAATTCATTTAACTCTAGCTTATCATCAAATTCCTCTGCTGAAATTTTAAATCTTTCAATCACTTCGTTTTTATTTAATCCACCTGAAATATGAACTTTATTAATATGAGATACCCAAAATATATAATAGTACTGTTCCTCATGGTGAGTTTGCCTATCTACCTTAGTAATACACGTTAGATTTTTAACTGCTCCATGAATTAAAGGGTCAGCATTTTTATAAGTTAGAGACATTTAGTATAATGTAAAATCAACTATGTAAGATCCTATAATCCCCAATAAGATTAATAAACCAAGGATTATTATTGCTCCCAGAAACTGATTTTCAAAAAGTTTATCTATTTTTTTAGTTTTTGGACTAGTGCCGATTTTTCCACCAAAGTAGAAAAAATGAAGAATAATTATTACACCAATTAAGTAAACATAAGGATCATTTGCCCTTTCAATCACTTCATATGATACATTCCTCATATGCCATCTCTGATATGTAGTGAGTATTAAGGCAACACCCGTTCCAATAATTACCCAGATATAATTCATCAATTTATAGTCTGAAAGTAATCTTCTAAATTAGAATTTTCAACATTATTTAAATCCCATTCCCATCTTTCATTCACAAAATTATTAGGATTTTTAGTTAAAGTTACTTCGATATATTTATTTTTTACTCTTACTTTAAGTAAGACTGAAATTTCTGGTGGAAAACAATCAACTAAATTTGGGATTTGTTTATCAAATTCAGCAAGTGATATTTTCTTATCTAATCTAACTTTAAGCTCTAGCACTACATACCGAGGAAATTTTTAGCTTTTTTAAATATAGATCTTTTTATTTTCTTTGGTTTTTTGTCAAATCCATCAGAAAAATCTAAATCTGCGTCAACAGTCTTTGCAACAAAATCTTTTTTATCTTTATTTTTTAAATAATGAACCATATCAAGTTTAAATCTACATCCTCTAAAACTACCACATAAAAAAATAGCCATGCCATCTGAATCTTTTTCATCTAAAATAAATTCCGAAGGTCCAGCAGGTTCGTTGAGAGTATATGTTAGAGTTTTTCCACAATTATAACACTCAGCTTTTTTCATCTTAAAATAATATTATCAAAAATTAAGTTCAAAATCTGCCTACATTATGTCTTGATAAACTTCATAAATAAAACAATTTTGAAGCAAAGTTTAAACAAACGATAATGATTTACTTTTACAATGCATTGGATTTCATTCCTTTTCTTTCGTTTTCCACTTTTTTTCATTACTCCCTTGTTGCGAAAGCGAGATTTAAAGAAAAGGAGTGAGACCATTACTAATTATAAATTATTAACCCTTAACAAATCATTCAATAATAGGAGCTTAAATACATGGAAATAAACCGTGTTTGCAAGTACTGCCATGTCAGTGCTTATGTAGCATACGATAACTGCGATCCCGTTTATAAAAAAACATTCAAATTCGAAATATTACCAGGTCAACATAACAGTTTAGTCTGGGATAAAATAATCAAAATATTTACAAAAAATGGATACAAAGTGGAGCTCAAATCATGAAAAGAGTTTTACTTATAATTTTATTACACTTGTCTCTTTTTTTTATTGTGTTCGCTTACCATGCTCAAGCAGAGGAGGAAGGTTGGAGTGTTGAAGAATTTAGTGATTTTGTAGTGACTGCTAAGCATGGTGAAGTGGTTCACGGCGATAAATTAAGATTTTTTATAAAAAAAAATGATTGTTCGAGAATGGGAATTTTATTTTCTTTCTCAACATCAATAGAAAATGAAAATATCCAAGCCCTTCAAAATTCAAGAATACCAATAGAAATTAATGGGCGCAGAATTGATGGTGCTGCAGAAGTAATTTTAGTCCAACCTCTTTTTAGATCTTTGAACCTTGTTATGATGCAAGCACCTGGACTAAAGCATATTGGAAGTATGATAAGCTCAATGATGGCTTGGTATGAAAGTGAAAATTACTTTGGAATAAAGCTAGTTAGTGGACCAGACTTTAATCCTAATGATTATTTTGATATTTTAAGAAATAATTGGAAACTTGATGGATTACCGCAAAAAATTGCAGAAGCACAATCATTATGCATAGGACCAGATGAAATTAAGAGAACTTAAATTTAAATTATAAATGATAAATTAAGATAAATGTATTATTGAAATTAATACAAACTTTAATTAATGTTTTACGATTATGTCATTAAATTTATATTTTGGGAATGATTTAGCAAAACATATACAAGTTATTGCAGATATTGATGAACAAATTATTGAAAAAGAATTCCCAAAAATTATAGAGAAATTAAAGATCGATGATTTGGAAACTCAAAGTTTTTTTTTGCATGTAATTGAATTATATATTAAGTCTACTATTCTTAAGCATTATATGGGTGAACCTGATTTTGCAAGTCACCTAGCAAATCTTATACATGAAAGATTTCATAGAACCTGGAAAGTTACAAATAAGGATGCATACAATATTTGGAGAGAATGTTGTATATCTGCAAACGATATATCAAAGAGCAAAAATATAAAGTTTTTGGAAGGAAAAAAAAGGGCAATGAAGTACAATGTCGTTGTAGAAGATATTGTTTGGAATAGAATCTATAAAGATTAACAAATCCTAAAAAAGAGTCTAACTGAGAGTCAAATACATACCCATGCCAAGATTATGCCAAGAGGTTTTACAGATCGATGCCAAGAATATGCCAAGAAATAGGAATTAATATTTAAAAAATGTTAGCAACTGCAATAATTTTAAAACGAATTATTTAATTTGAATAATTTGATTATTCTTACTGATACAAGGGGATAATTTAGGATCTTCCTATAAAATCCTATAGTCTAAGAGTGAATTTGTCTTTTATCTACAGATAAAGCAGCTTCTTTTATCGCTTCTGAAAAAGTAGGATGAGCATGACATGTTCTTGCAATATCTTCAGAACTAGCGCCAAATTCCATTGCTACGGACATTTCTGCAATCATTTCTCCAGCATGAGGTCCGATTATATGTACTCCCAATACTCTATCGGTTGTACTTTCAGCTAATATTTTGACGAATCCCTCTGGCTCATTTATTGCTTTAGCTCTTGAGTTTGCCATAAACGGAAATTTACCTACTTTGTAGTTTACTTTTTTTTCTTTTAATTCTTCCTCATTTTTACCAACATAGGCTACCTCAGGTGAAGTATAAATTACTCCAGGTATAATATCATAATTTACATGACCAGACTGTCCAGCAATTAACTCTGCTACTGCTATTCCTTCCTCTTCAGCTTTATGAGCTAACATTGGGCCATCTATGACATCTCCTATTGCATAAACATTTTTAACATTAGTCTCAAAATTTTTATTAACTGTAATTTTTCCTTTTTTATCGAGATTTACTCCAATTTTTTTTAAATTTAATTTATCAGTGTAAGGTTTTCTTCCAACAGAAATTAAAACTACATCAGCTTCAATTTTATTTTTTGAGTCTTTATTAGTGGTTTCTATTATTACACCTTGGTCATTTTTAGAAATTTTTTCAACTTTAGTATTTAATTCAAATTTAATATTCTGTTTTTTTAATATTTTCATAAATTCATTTGAAATTTCTTTATCAAGTCCTGGTGTTATGTGGTCTAAATATTCTATAACATGAACCTCAGTTCCTAGTCTTGACCATACAGAACCCATCTCCAAGCCAATATATCCGCCCCCAACAACAACCATTTTTTTTGGAAGTTTTGAAATATTAAGAGCTCCTGTTGATGAAAGAATTTTTTTTTCGTCAAAATCTATTCCTGGAAGGGATAGGGGTTCTGATCCAGTACTTATAATGGTTTTATCAGTTTTAATTTTTATCTCTGATTTATCATTTTTGACTAAAATTTCGTTTTTTTCATTAAAAGATCCAACCCCTTTAATGTGAGTGACTTTATTTTTTTTAAATAAGAACTCCACTCCTTTTGTAAGTGTTGCAACCGAGCTGTCTTTATTACTCATCATTTTTTCAAGATTTAGCTTAATTTCTCCAGTTTCAATACCGATATTTGAGAAGTTTTTGGCTCTATGAAAACTTTCTGACATATTTAAAAGACTTTTAGAAGGAATACACCCTATATTAAGGCAAGTGCCTCCCAAAGATCCTCTAGACTCTATACATGCTGTTTTTAAGCCTAATTGAGATAATCTAATTGCACATACATATCCTGCAGGTCCTCCTCCAATTACAGTGACATCAAATTTTTCAGCCATTAAATATTTAAAAATAATCTTCTAGGGTCTTCTAAATTTTCTTTAACAGTTTTTAAGAACGACACGGATTCCTTTCCATCAATAATTCTATGATCATATGACAAGGCCAAGTACATTATTGGTTTTATTTTTATATCACCATTATCATTTACTGGTCTTTCAACAATGTTATGCATACCTAATACACCTGATTGAGGAGGGTTCAATATTGGTGTTGAAAGCATGGAACCATATACACCTCCATTGCTAATTGTAAACGTACCTCCTTGTAAGTCCTCAATTGTTAAACTACCTGTGTTTGCTTTTTCAGATAATTTTTTTATTTCTTTTTCTATTTCAGCAAATGACATCTCATCTGCATTTCTAAGCACTGGAACTACTAAACCTTTTTCAGTTCCAACAGCGAAACTAATATTATAATAATTCTTATAAATTATGTCTTGATCTTCAATCTCAGCGTTAATTGCTGGAAATAATTTTAGTCCAACAACACAAGCTTTAACAAAAAATGACATTAGACCTAGCTTTATTCCGTATCTACTTTTAAAATCTTCTTGGTTATCTATTCTCATTGCCATAATCCTAGACATATCTACCTCGTTAAAAGTAGTTAACATTGCTGCATTGTCTTGAGCTTGTTTTAATCTTTTTGCAATCGTTTGTCTTAAACGAGTCATTTTAATTCTTTCTTCTTCACCATATTGAATTCTTCTCTGGTTGGGTTGTGGGTTGGCTCCCATCATGGTAATTAGATCACCTTTTAAAATTCTTCCTGCTTTGCCTGTTCCCTTTACATTATCTAAATTGATATTTTTTTCTGCAACCATTTTTCTAACTGCAGGTGAAAGAATAATTGGTTGTTGTGAGGTTTCCTCTGTTTCTACTTCCTCAGTTAAAAGTAAAGGCTCTTCTTCTAATAGCTCCATTGAATTATCTTCAGTTAATACTAATGGTTCTTCTAACCTAGTTTGAGGTTTTTTTTCTATATCTAAATTAATTACATTGCTTTTCTGATCTTTAAATTCTTTCTCTTCATTATCCTCAAGTTGTTTTTTACTTTCGGGTACATTTTTAATATCAACATTCCCTTCAGAAATTGAGCCTAATATAGCTCCAACTTCAACTGTATCCCCATCTTTAAAACTAATTTCTGATAATGTCCCACTAATAGGGGAAGGAACTTCTAAATTTACTTTATCAGTTTCCAGTTCAACTATTGCTTCATCCGCCTCAACTGTTTCACCTTCTTTTTTCAACCATTTAGAAACTGTTGCTTCTGTAATACTTTCACCTAGAGTAGGTACTAAAATTTTTTCACTCATTGATTAAATACTTCATTTATAATTTCTTGTTGCTCAAGTTGATGCCTTTTAGCATATCCAGTGGCTGGTGATGCATCAGGGCTTCTTCCAATATAAGAAACTTCATTATTTTTAGCTTTAATGGTATCCAATGTCCATTGTATATAATCTCTAACTGAAAACCATGCCCCCATATTTTTTGGCTCTTCCTGACACCAATAAAAATTAGCATTTTTAGCATATGGTTTAAGTTCTTTTACCAAACTCTTTGCTGGAAAAGGATAAAGTTGCTCTATTCTAAACATTACCACATCATCTCTTTTTAACTTTTCTCTTGCATTTAAAAGATCGAAGTATACTTTTCCTGAACAAATTATAACTTTTTTTATTTCACTAGATTTTTTTAATTTAATAAAATTTTTAGAATTATCGCTTAATGCATGATCCCACATTATTCGGTGAAATGATGTTTGCTTACTAAAATCATCAATGGTTGACACACAAAATTTGTTTCTTAACAAAGATTTAGGCGTCATGATTACAAGTGGTTTTCTAAAATCACGGTGTATTTGTCTACGTAAAGCATGAAAATAATTTGCTGGAGTTGTACAATTCATTACTTGGAGATTATCATTTGCGCACAATTGTAAAAATCTTTCAAGTCTAGCAGAAGAATGTTCTGGTCCCTGACCTTCATAGCCATGAGGTAATAACATTACCAAACCTGAAGCTCTTTGCCATTTTCTTTCACCAGAGGAGATAAATTGATCGATTATAACTTGCGCACCATTGGCAAAATCACCAAATTGAGCTTCCCAAAGAGTAAGAGTATTTGGTTCTACTAAACTATACCCATATTCAAATCCTAAAACCGCAAGTTCTGACAAAAAACTATCAACAATTTCAAATTTTTTTTGATATTTTGAAATGTTATTTAATGGAATATATCTAGAGTTATTGGTTTGGTCTCTTAAAACTGAATGTCTCTGACTGAATGTTCCTCTTCCAGAGTCTTGTCCTACAAATCGAACTGGAAAACCCTCATCTAATAATGATCCAAAAGCTAATGATTCAGCAGTAGACCAGTCAATATTTAAACCATCATCGATAGATTTTTTTCTATTTTGCAAGATTTTGATAATAGTTTTGTGAATACTTATTTCGGATGGAACAACATTTATTTTATCTGAAATATTTTTAAGTATTTTTTCATCTGCTCCAGTAATTCCTCTTTTATCTTTCCCTTTTTTAGGTTTATAGCTAGACCATGCTCCCTCGAACCATTCAATTTTAGGATTATAATCTTTAGCTGTCTTAAATTGAATATCTAAAAGATCTTTAAATTTTGTTATTTGATTATTTAAACCTTCTTTAGATATTAAGTTTTCATTAACAAGCTTAGATCCATATATATTTGCTGTTGATTGATGTGATCTAATTTTTTTATACATCAATGGTTGAGTGAATGATGGCTCATCTCCCTCATTATGTCCAAATCGTCTGTAACAAACTAAGTCGATGACTACATCTCTATTAAACTTTAATCTAAATTCAGTTGCAATTCTTGACCCATAAACAACAGCTTCTGGGTCATCTCCATTAACATGGATGATAGGCGCATCAACCATTTTGGCAATATCTGATGGGTGAGGTGAAGATCTTGCAAACCTTGGACTTGTGGTAAATCCTATTTGATTATTAACTATTATATGAATAGTTCCACCTGTATTGTGACCAGGTAAACCCGACATTGCAAAACATTCAGCAACAACACCTTGTCCTGCAAAAGCAGCATCACCATGAATTAAAATCGGAATTACTTTATTTCTCTCAGTATCTTTATGAAAAAATTGTTTTGCTCTAGTCTGACCCAATACTACTGGATTAACTGCTTCTAAATGCGAAGGATTGTCTGTTAAACTTACATGAACAGAATTTCCATCAAATTCTCTATCAGATGAAGCTCCCAAATGATATTTTACATCGCCAGCACTATCTTCATCGGTATTATTTAATTCACCAGCAAATTCATTAAATATTCTTTTATAAGATTTTTGTAAAACGTTAGCTAAAACATTTAGTCTTCCTCTGTGAGACATTCCAATTTTAACCTCTTTAATCTTGTGCTGGCCCCCAATTTTTATAATTTGTTCTAAACCTGGAATTAAACTTTCACCACCATCTAAACCAAATCTTTTAGAACCAACATATTTAGTATGCAAAAATTTCTCAAATCCCTCGGCTTGAATTAATTTGTTTAAAATTGCACTTTTGCCATTTTCAGTAAATTTTAATGCATTGTCATCTTTTTCTACTCTATCCCTAAACCATTTTCTTTCAGTTGGGTTGGATATGTGCATATATTCATAACCAATTGACCTACAATAAATTTTTCTAAGAATAGTTAAAATTTCTCTTATGTTAGAATACTCCTTATTTAAAACACCATCTAAGTAAATTTGCTTATCGTAATCTTCCTTATTAAAACCATAATTTTCTGGGTGTAATTCATCTAAATATTCACTTTCTCTAATTTCAAGTGGATCTAGTTTAGAAAGTAGATGGCCTCTTTGTCTATAGGACCTAATGAGTGAAACAGCTCTTATTGAATTACTATTACCATCTATTACATCAGCTTGATTAACATGTAGACTAGATTGTTCTTTTTTAAATTCTATATTTTCTTTTATTTTTACTTTTTTTGGACTCCATGAGGGACCCTTTATTTCTCTAACAACAGAGTCTAAATCTTCACTTATATCGAGAAAATACTCTTTCCAACCTTCTGGCAAACTAGGATCTTTATTTATAAACTTTACATACATTTGCTCAATAAATGCGTTATTTGATTTATTTAAAAATGAAGTTTTTTTGTACTCAAGATTTTTGGAAGCTGACATATTAATTCTTTAAATATTATACAAACAAAATGTTATCAATTAGACAATTTATTTAGTAGCGTTTTTCCAATATCAGAGGGAGAATTTGCAACAGTAATACCACAATCTTGCATTTTTTTTATCTTTTCTTCAGCATTTCCTTTGCCACCTGAAATAATAGCTCCGGCATGTCCCATTCTTCTCCCTGGTGGAGCAGTTACTCCAGCTATAAATCCAACAATTGGTTTTTTTATTTTGTGATTTTTGACAAACTCTGCAGCCTCTTCCTCGGCAGTTCCACCTATTTCTCCAATCATTAGTACAGACTCAGTTTGATCGTCATTTAAAAATAAGTCAAGGCAATCAATGAAATTAGTTCCATTAATCGGATCCCCACCAATTCCTATACATGTTGATTGACCAAGATTGTTCTCGGTTGTTTGAGCAACTGCCTCATAGGTTAGTGTTCCTGATCTAGATACAATTCCAACTGAACCTTTTTTATGAATATTACCTGGCATTATTCCAATTTTACATTCATTAGGTGTAATTATTCCTGGACAGTTTGGACCAATTAATCTGGATTTAGAATTTTGTAATTTTTTTTTTACTTTTAACATATCTAGAATTGGTATTCCTTCACTAATACAAACAATTAATTGAATAGATGCATCAATGGCTTCAATGATGGCTGATGAAGCAAACTTTGCAGGCACATATATCATTGTTGCATCAGCACCAGTAGCATCTTTTGCTTCTTTAACTGTGTTAAACACTGGTCTTTCTAAGTGAATTTGTCCACCTTTTTTTGGTGTTACTCCCCCAACTAAGTTTGTTCCATATTTAATAGATTGTTCAGAGTGAAAAGTACCATGGGATCCTGTAAAACCTTGGCAAATTACTTTTGTATTTTTATCAATTAATACTGACATTATTTTATTGCCTCTACAACTTTTTTTGCAGCATCTGATAAGTCAATTGCAGATATAATTTTTAAACCAGAATTCTCTAATATCTTTTTTCCTTCTTCAAAGTTTGTTCCTGCTAACCTTACTACTAACGGAACTTCAATTTTAATTTCTTTTGCTGCATCTACAACACCTTGCGCAAGTACATCACATCTCATAATTCCACCAAAAATATTTATCAATATTCCTTTAACATTTTTATCTGATAAAATAATTTTGAATGCAGCAGAAACTTTTTCTTTTGATGCTCCACCTCCTACATCTAAAAAATTTGCAGGCTCTTCACCATAAAGCTTTATGATATCCATTGTTGCCATTGCTAATCCTGCACCGTTTACCATGCATCCTATACTTCCATCTAATTTTATATATGCCAAGTCATGTTTGCTTGCTTCAATTTCAGTGGCATCTTCCTCATTATAGTCTCTTAATTCTTGAATCTCAGGATGTTTAAATAATGCATTTTCATCAAATGTCATTTTTGCATCAAGACAAACTACTTTATTTTCTTTCGTTAAAATAAGTGGGTTAATTTCTACTAAATTTGCATCATTTTCTATGAACAATTTATAAATTGCTTTTATTAATCTTATAGCTTCTGAACCAGAATTATCGTCTAATTCAAAAACCTTAATAATTTTCTTACATTCAAGCTCGGAAATTTCTTGGTTAAAATCGACTTTAGTTGTTAAAATTTTTTCAGGTGTATTTTGGGCAACTTCTTCAATGTTCATTCCTCCTTGATCACTTGAAATAAATGCAATTTTTGAACTTGCTCTATCAACTAGGCAAGAAAGATAAAATTCTTTACTAATATTAGATACTTCTTCGACATATAGTCTTTTTACTTCTCTACCTAAGGGTCCTGTTTGATGAGTAATTAGGTTTTTGCCAAGCAAAATATTTGCTTCTTTTTCTAAATTTTCTAAACTATCAACGATTTTTACTCCACCAGCCTTACCTCTTCCACCAGCATGAATTTGAGCTTTAAGAACATACTTATCAGTTTTCAATTCTTTAGTTTTTTGCAAAAGATCGGATACATTAAATGCAAATACTCCCTCGGGTACATTCGCTCCATACTTTTTTAGAATTTGTTTTGCTTGGTGCTCGTGAATATTCATTTACTCTTTATTCAAATCAGGATCTATTTTTGATGCCGCATCCCACAATTTGATGACTGCTTCCACAGAATTATTAAATTCTGTTTTTTCATTCTCATTAAGATCAATTTCATCAATCCTTTCAACACCTTCTTTTCCGATGATAACAGGAACACCAGCATAAACATTATTAATCCCATATTCTCCATGTAGATGTGCTGCACATGGTAAAAGTTTTTTTTGATCTTTTAAAAATGCTTCTGCCATCTCTACTCCAGAAGCCGCTGGTGCATAAAATGCAGATCCCTTTTCCAAATATTTAACAATCTCAGCACCACCATCTCTTGTTCGTTGATTAATACTCTCTAATTTTTCTTCAGAAATTTTTCCATCTTTTAATAAATCCATTAAAGGTTTTCCAGAGACCTTAGTAAATCTTGGAAGAGGTACCATTGTGTCTCCATGCCCACCCATTACCATTGCATCAATTTCTATTACAGGTACATTTAATTCTTCAGATAAAAAAAGTTTAAAACGTGAACTATCTAAAATACCAGCCATGCCAACTACTCTATTTGCTGGAAGTCCTGAATATTTTTGAAATGCCATTACCATTACATCTAATGGATTTGTAATACATACAACGAAAGCATTAGGTGCATTTACTTTTATTCCTTCTGCAACCTGCTTAATAATTTTTAAATTAATACCAAGTAAATCATCTCTACTCATACCTGGCTTTCTTGGTACTCCTGCAGTTATGATAATTACATCAGAATCTTTAATATCTTCATAATTATCTGTTCCTGAAAATTTTACGTTAAATCCATCAACTGATGAAGATTGTGCAATATCTAAGGCTTTTCCTTTGGCAATTCCACTGGCAACATCAAACAGCACAACCTCATTTACAAGCTCTTTTAAGCCAATTAAATGAGCTAAAGTCCCACCTATTTGACCAGCACCTATTAAAGAAATTTTTGACATATTCTATTCCATAGTTGGCATAATAAATTCAGGATTTGACCTTATGCCTGAAGGCCATCTAGAGGTAATAGTTTTCAATTTTGTATAAAATTTAATTCCTTCCATGCCATGCATCCCGCTATCTCCAAACAATGATCTTTTCCATCCACCAAAACTATGAAATGCCATAGGAACTGGTATTGGAACATTTATTCCAACCATTCCAACTTGGATTTTACTTGCAAAAGTTCTTCCTGCATCGCCATCTCTAGTATAAATACTTACACCGTTTCCATACTCATGCTCATTTATCATTTTGGTTGCTTCTTCAAAAGTTTTTGCTCTTACCACTGATAGAACAGGACCAAAAATCTCTTCTTTATAAATTCTCATATCAGTAGTTACATGATCAAACAAACATCCACCTATATAAAAACCATTTTCATACCCTTGAAGTTTTAGATCTCTACCATCAAGAGCTAATTTAGCTCCCTCTTTTACTCCTAAATCAACATATCCTTTTACTTTTTCTAAATGTTGTTTTGTAATAAGTGGACCCATCTCTGAGGATTTATCCATACCAGGACCAATTTTTAATGCTTCAGCTTTTTTTACTAACCTAGATACTAACTCATCACCAATATCACCAACTGCTACAGCAACAGACTGAGCCATACATCTTTCACCTGCAGATCCATATGCAGCACCCATTAGACCATTTACAGCTCCTTCTAAATCGCAATCGGGCATCACCACTAAATGATTTTTAGCTCCGCCTAATGCTTGAACTCTTTTTTCATTTTTGGCAGCATTCTCATATATATATTTAGCTATAGGTGTTGATCCAACAAAGCTTACAGCTTTAATATCATTGTTTGAAAGTATAGCGTCTACAACTTCTTTATCTCCATTGACGACGTTAAAAACTCCAGCAGGAAGACCAGCTTCGTGAAGTAATTCTGCTAATCTAATCGGACATGAGGGATCTTTTTCTGATGGTTTAAGAATAAAAGTATTTCCACATGCTATAGCTAATGGAAACATCCACATTGGCACCATTGCAGGAAAATTAAAAGGTGTTATTCCAGCAGCTACACCTAAAGATTGTCGCATTGAATAACTATCAACATTTGTCCCAACATTCTCAGAAAATTCACCTTTAAGCACATGAGGAATTCCACATGCAAATTCGACAACTTCCAATCCTCTTATTAATGATCCTTTTGCATCCTCATAAACTTTTCCATGTTCAGAGACAATTAACTTTGTTAATTCATCAAAATTTTTTTCTATAAGTTCTTTAAACTTAAACATTATCCTAGCTCTTTGAAGTGCAGGCTTAAGTGACCATGTCTCAAAGGCTTTCTTAGCAATTTCAACTGTTTTATCTAAATCTGATTTAGTAGCTAAAATAACTTCTGATTCTTGCTCTCCAGTAGCAGGGTTAAAAACTTGTCCTTTTCTTTGTGATGTACCATCTATTACTTTTCCACCAACGAAATGTTTGATTATATTCATGAGTGAAATTATTTAATTAAGTAATTAGGCCGTTGCAAGCATTTTCTTTATCTCTGCAATAGCTTTTGCAGGATTCAAGCCCTTTGGGCAAGCATTTGTACAATTCAAGATAGTATGACATCTGTAAAGCTTAAGTTCATCAGCTACTTTTTTAAGTCTTTCTTTTCTATCTTCATCTCTACTATCAATTATCCACCTATAAGCCTGAAGTAATACAGCTGGACCTAAATATTTTTCACCGTTCCACCAATAACTTGGGCAAGACGTTGAACAACATGCACACATAATACATTCATATAATCCATCTAATTTTGCTCTGTCATTTTTAGATTGGATATTCTCTTTATCATTTACTTTTGTGGTTTTTAACCAAGGTTCAACAGACTCATATTGTTTATATAATATGCTTAAATCACCGATTAAATCTTTCAAGACTTTTAGATGTGGTAAAGGATAAATATCAATATCTCCATCTAGTTCAGAATGGGACTTCGTACATGCTAAACCATTTTTTCCATTCATATTCATCGCACAAGATCCACAAACTCCATGGGCACAAGATCTTCTGTAAGCTATAGAAGGATCTATTTCATTTTTTATTTTGTTTAAAACATCAAGGACTTTAGATGAACAATTATCCATATCAACTTCATAGGTATCAAGTCTTGGATTTTCATTTTTAGATGGATCCCATCTATAAATATTTATTTTTCTAATATTTTTTGAACCTGTTTTATCTTTATAATATTGACCTTTTTCTACCTTTGAGTTTGCAGGTAAATTTAATTGAACCATTAATATACTCTTTCCTGTGGAGGAAAATATTGTACATCATTTGTAAGTGTTGATCTATGAACAGGTCTGTAATTAATTTTAGTTTTTGAACCATTACACCAAGACAGAGTGTGTTGCATATAATTCTCATCATCTCTCTTTGGAAAATCTTCTCTTGCATGAGCTCCTCTGCTTTCTTTTCTATGATACGCAGAGTCCATTGTAGTTATTGCTTGTCTTATTAAGTTGTCAAATTCTAGTGTTTCAACTAAATCAGTATTAAAGATTAATGACTTATCTTTGACAGAAAGAGAGTCCATTCCATCATAAGGTTTTCTAATTTCATCAACGCCCTCCTTTAATGTTTTCTCAGTTCTAAATACAGCACATTTTGATTGCATCGTTTTTTGCATTGAAAGTCTCAGTTCAGATGTTGGATTTGAACCCTCTGAGTTTCTTAATTTGTCAAATCTATCTAAACATCTATCCGTTTCATTTTTATCAATTTCATCATGCTTCATTCCAGGCTTTACTAACTCTGCAGCTCTTTTCGCTGCCGCTCTTCCAAAAACTACTAAATCTATTAATGAGTTTGAACCTAATCTATTTGCGCCATGAACAGAAACACATGCTGCTTCTCCAATAGCCATTAACCCCGGTACAGTTTTTTCAGATCCATTTAATGTTAAAACTTCTGCTTTATAATTTGTTGGTATTCCACCCATATTATAATGCACTGTAGGTACCACTGGTATAGGTTCCTTAGTTACATCAACATTTGCAAATAATTTTGAAGCCTCTGATATTCCTGGAAGTCTCTCATCTATAACTTTTGGATCCAAATGATCAATGTGAAGATGAACATGATCTTGTTCTTTTCCAATACCTCTACCCTCATTAATTTCTACTGCAATTGATCTACTTACAACATCTCTAGATGCTAAATCTTTTGCTTTAGGAGCATAACGCTCCATAAATCTTTCTCCTTTTGAATTTACTAGATAACCACCTTCTCCTCTTACACCTTCGGAAATTAATGTTCCATGACCATATATTCCCGTTGGATGAAATTGTACAAATTCCATGTCTTGTAAAGGTAATCCAGCTCTCAGAGCCATGGCATTACCATCTCCAGTGCAAGTATGAGCTGAAGTAGCTGAGTAATACACTTTTCCATAACCCCCTGTTGCTATAATAGTTGTGTGGGATCTAAATCTGTGAATTGTTCCATCATTGAGGTTCCAAGCAATTATACCTTTGCATGCTCCATCTTTCATTATTAAATCTAGCGCAAAGTATTCAATAAAAAATTCGGTATTATGCTTTAAAGCTTGTCCATACAATGTGTGAAGTATTGCATGTCCAGTTCTATCTGCTGCTGCACATGTTCTTTGAACTGTTTCATTTCCATAGTTTTTTGTCATACCTCCGAAAGGTCTTTGATAAATTTTTCCTTCTTCAGTTCTACTAAATGGAACACCATACTTTTCTAATTCAAGAACAGCAGCTGGTGCTTCTTTACATAAATATTCGATAGAATCCTGGTCACCTAACCAATCAGCACCTTTGACTGTATCATACATGTGCCATCTCCAGTCATCTTCTCCCATATTTCCAAGTGCTGCAGAAATACCACCTTGGGCTGCAGATGTATGACTTCTTGTTGGGAATACTTTTGATACACATGCCGTTTTTAGACCAGCCTCACTTAGGCCAACAGCTGCTCTTAGTCCAGATCCACCTGCACCTAAAACAACTACATCATATTCATGATCAATAATTTTGTACGCACTCATAACTATATATTAAATACTAAGATAATTATTATTAATGGAAATACTATAGCAAAGATATTTAATGATTTATTTGCGGCATTTTTGATTTTTTCGTCCTCAATATAATCTTCAAAAACCTCACTAATGCTTAAAGCTGAGAAAAAATATGCAAAAATCAAAAAAAGACTAAATAAGAACTTAGATGGTTGAGATGTTATGAACAAAAGTAATTCATCATAATCTTTGTCATAAACAGAAGCCAAATTTATAGAAAACCACAGCATTAATGGTAATAAAATTGCAGAACTTACTTTTAGAAATAGCCATTTCTTAGTTACAGATCCCATTAAATTAAGTGCCTTCCTATGAGAAAAATTATAACAGTAAGAGGAAATGATCCAATCAGAACTATTAATCCAGTTACTTTTGTAGTTTTTTGCTCAAATCCGTAACCTAAATCCATGATCAAATGCCTTATTTCGCTGAGCATTTGAAATGTAAAAGACCAAATAATTCCCAAACAAACAAATTTACCAATTAAAGATGACAAGAAAAAATTAGTAAATACATAATTTTCCTCTCCTAATAATAATGATGCTATCCAAATACCTATCAAAGTTACTGTAATAAAGTTTATTATACCAGTTACTCTGTGTGATATTGAAACTAACGAAGAGATGTGCCAATTATAAATTTGTATATGTGGCGATATTGGATTTTTATTTTCCATAAAAATCTTTTTCTACTAAAGCCTCAGCAATTTCAACTGCATTAAGTGCAGCACCCTTTAATAAGTTATCAGACACAACCCACAAATTAATTGAATTTGGTTGAGAAGAGTCCTCACGAATTCTTGATATAAATGTTTCAAATTTGTCTTCGGCTTCAACAGGGGTAATATATCCTCCATCTTTTTGCTCATCAACTACCTTACATCCTGGTGATGATGATAAGACATTTCTTATTTCTTCTAAGTCATGTTTTTTGTTGAATTCAACATTCACACTTATGGAGTGAGAAACAAGAACAGGGATTCTTACACAAGTAGATGTAATATTAATTTTACTATCTAAAATTTTTTTTACCTCATCATGATTTTTTTGCTCTTCTTTTGTGTTTCCATTTTCAAGAAAACTATCAATATGTGGTATAGCATTAAAAGCTATCTGCTTAGTAAAATTTTGTGACTCAACATCTTTATTTTCCAACACTTCTTTAGTTTGAGATATAAGTTCATCCATACCAGCTTTGCCTGCACCAGAAACTGATTGATAAGTTGATGCAACTATTCTTTTAACATTATACAAATCATGTAATGGTTTGAGAGCTACAACTATTGGTATTACTGAACAATTGGCATTTGCTATAATATTCTTATTTTTAAATTTAGGTAATTCTTTGGAATTTACCTCTGGAACAATTAAAGGAATTTCTGGATCTTTTCTAAAGAATTTTGAATTATCAATTACAATTGTTTTTTCTGCTGCAATCGGTGCCCATTTTTCAGCAATTGAAGAACCAGCTGCAAAAAAAGCAATTTTTACTTTTGAAAAATCAAATTGATCTAAATTACTAACAGTATGATCTTTTCCTAAAAAATTAATTTTTTTTCCTTCACTATTTGAAGACGCAACTAAGAAAGCCTCTGTTATTGGAAAGTTTCTTTTTTCCAAAACTTCTATTAATTTTCGACCTACGTTTCCTGTCGCTCCTACTATTGCTATATTCATGATATTTTAAAGTTTTATACTAAATGAAAGGTAAATCACAAACTTTTCCATCAAAATCAGAGCCATTTATAGTGATTTTAAAGGATTTCGAACTCTCAAAGTGTGGTTTGTTAATCATTGCAATCCCAATGACTTGTTTAAAAGTTGGATTGTAACAACCAGATCTTAATTCTCCAATTACATTATTATCTTCGTCTACTAGATCCATTGAGCCATTAACACTTATTTCCTTGGCATCAATTTTTACTCCCATAAGTTTTTTTTTAATTCCATCAGCTCTAATTTTTTTCAGTTTTTCTTTACCTAAAAAATCAACATCACTATCTATATTTACATACTTATCAAAACCACATTCATATGGATTATCTCCATTGTCCATATCATTACCATGGGAAAGTAAACCACTCTCAATACGTTCGATAAGGTTTGGTCCACCTGGTCTAATATTGAATTCCTTACCAATTTCAAAAAGATGATCGTATAGTTTTAAACCTGACTCGTTGTGTTCCATATAAATTTCATAGCCACCTTGTTTAGACCATCCAGACTTTGCAATAAGATGTTTATCTCCACCAAATTCAAAATAATCAAAACCAAAAAATTTTAAATTTACAATTTTTTCTCCAAAAACTTTTTCCATTAATTGAAATGATTTTGGTCCTTGCACTGCCATTATATCAACATCAGGTTCAGAAATTTTTACATCAAATTTGTTTCCAATCGCTAATCCTTTGGCAAATAGAATTACATCTGAGTCAGCTAAAGAGACCCACCACCTATTTTCATTTAATCTTAGAACTACAGGGTCATTAATTAAACCTGCATTATCATCAATGATTGGGCAGTAATAACATCTTCCATCTTTGGATTTTGATAAATCTCTGCAAGTCATCAATTGAACCAATTTTGCTGAGTCTTTACCAGAAATTTCAACTTGTCTTTCA
>CACAEM010000007.1 GCA_902531455.1 uncultured Pelagibacteraceae bacterium
ATAAAGTTCCTGTAGACGAGCCTGCAAATAATTTTACTCCACAACATCCGTCTAAACCTTTAAGATCAGCTAATTCGCTTTGGTTAGTTGGAGTTGCTCCAAAATAAAATGCATGATTACAATACATTCTATTTTTTGCTAAATCTATTTTTCTTTGAAATTCTGCTTTGTTTGTAGTTGCAGGGTTAGTATTTGGCATTTCAAAAACTGAGGTTATACCTCCAACAATTGCTGCTCTACTTCCAGAAGCTAAATCCTCAGTGTCTGTTGAACCCGGTTCTCTAAAATGTGTCTGAGTGTCAATACAACCAGGAAGAACAGTAAGTCCAGTTGCATCAATTGATTGACTTGAATCTTCGTCTAACTTTCCAATTTTTACAATTTTACTATTTTGAATACCTATATCAACATCTTTGAGATCTTTATCAATATAACACTTTCCATTTTTAATTATAAGGTCTAACATTTATAAAAAAACTACTTATATCATTCGTTATAATATTACAATATGAATAGAAATAATATTTACATCCTAGAGGATAGAGGTCTTCTTTATATTAACGGAGATGATGCTAGAGAATTTTTACAAAATATAATTACAAACAATATTGAAAATGTATCAGATGATAGAAGTTGTTTCTCAGCTCTCCTGACCCCACAAGGCAAATATCTTTACGATTTTATAATTATTAAACATAAATCAGGATATTTTTTAGATTGTGAAAAAAAAATTATTGAAAATTTATATAAACAATTAAATTTATACAAGCTTAGATCTAAAGTTGAAATTTTAAATCTAAGTAATGAGTTTGTTGTTGCAAATGTAACAAAGGAAAAATTTCTAGAATTAGAAAATTCTAAAGATGAGATGGGTTTTACTATAAAATTTAGAGAAGATCCTATTTTTTTAGATCCAAGGTCTGATAAATTAGGAGCTAGATTAGTGATTAATTTAGAAAAATTGTATCTTTCTATAAAAAAATTGGGATTAAAAGTTTCTGATGTTAATGAATATTATAATTATAGTCATGAATTAGGAATTGCTCAAATTGATACAAATAATCTGCAAGATAAAATATTTGGAATTGAATGTAATTTTGAAGAACTAAATGGAATTGACTTTAGAAAAGGATGTTATGTAGGGCAAGAAAATACAGCTAGAATAAAACTTAAAGATAAACTTAATAAAAGACTATTCGCAATTAAAGTTTTAGATGGAGAGATCAATAGTGACGAAATCACTTTTGAAAATAAAAATTGTGGAAAGTTATTGATCAATAATAAAAATCCATTTGCTTTACTGAAACTAGAAAATAAAACCTTTAATTTTGATAAAAATCTAAAGTGTGGAGATGCAAAAATAAAAGTTTTAAAACCAAATTGGATATAAATTATTTAATAAATTTTGATAAATCTGGTTTGAAATAGTCTGGTCCTTTCATAACTTTTCCGAACTCATTATATATTGGTTTGCCATCTTTTCCCAATTTACTCAAATTAGATTTTTGAACTTCCTCAAAACATTTATCTAAATTAATACCAAAAGCATGTCCCGCACCATAGGTAACATACAAAATATCTGTTAATGCATCAGCAACCTCAGTCAAATTTTTATCTGATATTGCCTGTTTAAGTTCCTCTAACTCTTCATTAATTAATGAAATTCTTAATGTATTAATTTTTTCTGTACTTAAACTAGATGAATCTTTAACATCTTGATTAAAAGTTTTCATGAAGACGCCAACTTTTTCAAAATTTGTCATTTTACTCCTATATGAATTTATTATTTTTTAATGTATAATTGGTTAAATATACTCTCAAAACTAAAATATGAAATTCAGAAAAGAATATGACAGCATTAGTTCTATAAATGTGCCTGTGGATAAGTATTGGGGAGCATCAACTCAAAGATCAAAAAAATACTTTGATATTGGGGACGTATTAGTCAGACCAAAGTTAATAAAATCCATAGCTATTATAAAAAAAGCGGCAGCTGTTACGAATTATAAAAATAAAGATATTAGCTCAAAAATTTATAAATCAATTATACGAGCCTCTAATGAAGTTATTGCAGGAAAATTAGATAATCATTTTCCCCTTAAAGTTTGGCAAACTGGTTCGGGTACTCAAACAAATATGAATGTGAATGAAGTTATTTCTAATAGAGCAATTGAAATGCTTAAAGGTAAAAAAGGTACAAAAAAACCCGTTCATCCAAATGATCACGTTAATAAATCTCAGTCAACGAATGATGTATTTCCTACGGCAATGCATATTGCTATCGCTATGGAAACAAGAGAAAAACTATTACCAAGCTTAATATTATTGAACAAAGAATTAAAAAAAAAAGTAAGAGAATTTAATAAAATAGTAAAAATAGGGAGAACACATTTGCAAGATGCAACTCCTCTGTCATTAGGTCAAGAATTTTCAGGTTACCAATCACAACTGGAAGAATGCATTAAAAGAATTAAAGTGTCACTAAATGAAATTTATTATTTAGCACAAGGTGGAACTGCAGTTGGTACGGGAATAAATACTAGGAAAAATTTTGACAAAAAAATAGTAAATGAAATAAAAAAAATAACAAAATTGCCTTTCAAGCCTGCTAAAAATAAGTTTGCAGCACTTGCCGCTCATGATGCAATAGTAAATTATTCAGGTACATTAAATACAACTGCAGTATGTTTAATGAAAATAGCAAATGATATTAGATTTTTAGGTTCAGGGCCAAGAGCTGGTTATGGAGAGTTAATACTACCAGAGAATGAACCTGGATCATCAATTATGCCTGGCAAAGTAAATCCAACTCAATGTGAGGCTGTAACAATGGTATGTGTGAAAGTAATTGGAAATCACAATGGTATTACAATGGCTGGTTCACATGGTCATTTTGAACTTAATGTTTTTAAACCTTTAATAATTCATAATGTACTTCAATCAATCCAAATTCTCTCGGATAGCACAAAAAGTTTTGCAAAGTATTGTATCTCTGGACTAAAAGCTGACAAAATCAGAATTAAACACTTATTAGATAATTCTTTAATGCTGGTAACTGCCTTGTCTCCAAAGATTGGCTACGATAATGCAGCAAAGATTGCTAAGAATGCATTAAAAAATAAAACTACTCTAAAAGCTGAAGCACTGAAATCAGGGTTAATAAATGAGAGAGAATACAATAAAATTGTTGATCCTAATAAAATGATAAAACCAGACTAACTATTTATAATATTTTTAACTAAAGATTTAAGCTCTTGAGAATTTCTGATGTTATATCTAGTCTTATCATTTTTTTTATCTTTATATGCTGTTTGATTAATTTTTATATCAAATATTGATATTATTCCGCTATTTATATTTTTCTCAATTTTAAAATACATCACATTTATATCCTTAACTTTGTCTAACTTTACTTGAAATTTTTTAGCAAACTCTTTTTTATTTTTTATTTGTAAAGAACTTGATGAATGAAATATTATATCATCACTTTCTTCTTTATATTTTATTTCAGTTTTAATTTGGCCAATTTCACCAATATTGAATAAAACTTCACTTAAATTTATAGAATTTTGGCTGATATTTAGACTTATTTTACCGCTTCTTATAAGTTCGTGCTCGATATTATTTAAAATTAATTTGATATCTCCATTTACATTACCTAATAAATCAGGTTTTAAGTTTAATATAGAAAACATTAATTCATCTACTAAAAAATTTAGATTTTGCTTATTCAAAGTAATATTAGAATTGAGATAAAAAGGTGATAACTCAATTGTTGAATTAATTTTTATATCATTATTATTTTGTGGAGATTTTAAAGAAATAATATTATTTTTTAACTGGTATCCTATTTCAATATTCTGATTTAGGAAGTTGAGTAAAGTTGTGCCTTTAAAGTTAGAATTGTTATCATAGTTTAATTCATTTTTTATCAAAATATTTGGTTCTCTAAAATCTATTTCTATTTGTGAATCCATTTGAGAATTGTATTTTTTTTTCCAAAATGATTTAAAATTTAAATCAAACAAATTGCCTTTGATATTTAATTTTTTGAAATCATCTTGTTGAGAAGTTGAAAAATCAATTTTTTCTATTGGGGATATAATTAAAGTCTCATCATTTTCATCTATTATAAATATTTTACTTTTTTTAATAAATAGTGGTTTACTTTCACTACTATGAAAATATTTTCTTAAAATATCATATTCTTTTTTTTTTATTAAAAAATTTGTATTTAATATTTCAAATTTTTCAAAATTAATTTTAGATTTTGGATATAAACTATTAGAGTCCATAAAAACTTTTAAGTTTTTTGTATCAAATGAAATACTTTTATTATTATTTTCATCTATTGATAATGATGAATCGCTAATTAATAAATGAGGCTTTGGAAGTAATTGATACTTTATGTCACCATTTATGTTTAAGTTAATATTAAAATCAGAAGAAAACTTACTTTCAATGATGTTTTCTATACTTTTATAATTAAATAAAACTGGTATTGATAAATAAATGCCAAATAAAAAAAACAATGCAACTAATAAAAAAATAAATTTAGCAAATATTGTTACTTTCAATTTTTTTATCATTAATCCAATATCGCTTAAAATGAAAAAAAATAAACGATGAATTTGGATTACTTAACAAATCTTAATGAAAGTCAGGAGGAAGCGGTTTTACATTTAAACGGACCTCTTTTGATTGTCGCAGGAGCGGGCTCAGGAAAAACTAGAGTTCTTACAGCTAGAATTGCCCATATTGTTAAACAACATAAGGCATTTCCTAATCAGGTCTTAGCAGTAACATTTACAAATAAAGCTGCAAAAGAAATGCAATTAAGAGTTTCAAAATTTTTAAGAAAGGAGGCAACTGGTCTTCCATGGTTAGGAACCTTTCACTCAATTAGTGCAAAAATATTAAGAAAACATGCAGAAGCAGCTGGATTAAAATCAAATTTTTCAATTATTGATCAAGATGACCAAGTAAGATTAATAAAAAATATCTGTAAATCTGAGAACATAGATACAAAAAAAATATCTCCAAGATATATTTTGGCAGTCATTGATAAATGGAAGAATAAAGGTTTTTACCCTGACGAAGTTGTAGTTAAGGGTAAGGATATATTAGAAAAAAGCTTTCTTGGAATATATAAAATATATCAACAGAAACTAATAGATCTAAACGCTGCTGATTTCAGTGACTTAATACTTCATGTTGTTAAAATTTTTGAAAGACACAGAGATATATCAAGAATGTATTCTAAAAAGTTTAAATATATTTTAGTCGACGAATATCAAGATACAAACTTTATTCAAAGTGAATGGCTAAAATATTTAGCTGAATTTAATCAAAATATTTGCTGTGTTGGAGATGATGATCAGTCAATATATAGTTGGAGAGGAGCAGAAATTAAGAATTTTCTTCAATTTGAAAATGTATATGAAAATACAAAAATAATTAGATTAGAAAAAAATTATAGATCAACTCAAAATATTTTAAATGTTGCTTCTAATATTATTGAAAATAATCAAAATAGAGTTGGGAAAAAACTTTTTACAGATCAAGAGGACGGGGAACTTGTAACACTAAACTGTTTTAGAAATGTAAAAGATGAAGCAACTGAAATAGGTTCGAATATTGAAGATTTCAAAAATAAATTTTCATTAAATGAAGTTGCAATTCTTGTGAGAGCTATTTTTCAAACCAGAGAATTTGAAGAAAGGTTTTTGAAAATCGGTGTTCCATACAGAATTATTGGAGGAATTAAATTTTATGAAAGAGCAGAAGTAAAAGATTGTGTTGCATACTTAAAAACAGTTTTTCAACCTCAGGATGATTTAGCCTTTGAGAGAATTTTAAATGTCCCGAAAAGATCTATTGGGGATACAACATTAAAGGCTATAAATAATTTTGCTAAATTTAATAAATGCTCATTGGAGGTTGCTTCAAAACATTTAATTGAACAAAACAAAATTAAACCTAAAACGAAATTAGGTTTAAACTCTCTATTAAATCTTTTAGCTAAATGGAGAAATGATTTAAAGGGTAAAATGAACCATAACAAATTATTACAAACCATTCTTGATGAATCTGGGTATAGTGAGATGCTTAAAAATAAGAAAGACTTGGAGAATGAAAATAGATTAGAGAATATAAAAGAATTATTAAATGCGATGAAAGAATTTGATAATTTGGAGAGTTTTTTAGAACACGTTGCTCTTGCAACATCTTTAGACCAAGATTGGCAGAGTGAGAAGGTCAATTTAATGACGATACACGCATCTAAGGGACTGGAATTTGATATCGTTTTTTTGCCTGGCTGGGAGGAAGGATTATTTCCTCATCAGAAAAGCATTGAGGAAAAAGGAGAAAGCGGACTAGAAGAAGAAAGGAGATTGGCCTATGTTGCAATTACTAGAGCAAAAAAACTTGCTAAAATATCATTTTCTATGAACAGGTTTTATCAAGGAGATTGGATCGACAGTATGGCATCAAGGTTTGTGGATGAACTACCAGATGAGTATATTAAAAAAAATAATAACTTTGTAGACGAAAAAGAAGAAGAATTTGAATTCAACCAAGATATGAATTTCGATAGTGATAGTGAAATCAGAAGCCCAGGTTGGATACGTTATCAAAAAAAATTAAAATGAGTAATGAAATAAATCATATTATTTTATCAAATAATTTGGACGGATATGTCTTACCAAAAAATGATAATTATTTTACTGAGTATTCCAAAATAAATAATCTAAGATCAATTACAAATTTTACTGGGTCTGCTGGATTTGCAATTTTTTTAAAAAATAAAAAATATTTATTTGTAGACGGTAGATATACTACTCAAGCAGAAAAGGAGGTTGGTAAGGAATTCAAAATTTGTGAAATTCCTTATTTGTGGCCTAAAGATATTTTAAGGAAACAAATAAAAATTGGATTTGATCCAGATCTTTTTACTTGGGAAACCTTAAATAAATATTTTGGAAATGATTACAATTTAGTTCCATTAAATTTTAAGTTTAAAAATAAGAACGAAGTTAAAAATAATTATCCCTTTTATAGTCTAGATAATATTGTGGCAGGTGAAAGTGTAGATAGTAAAATAAGTCGATTAATCCAAATAATGAAAAAAAAAAAAATCGATTACAATTTTATAAGCTCAGGGGAAAATGTTTGTTGGCTTCTAAATATAAGAGGTAAAGATCTTCCAAATTCTCCAATTGCGAATTGTAAAATGTTACTAACAAAAGATAAGAAAATTTATTTTTTTTCAAATCAAGAAAAGTTAAAAAAAATCAAATTAAATCTTCAAAAATTTAAAATTTATTTTTTAAAAGAAAATAATATTTTAAAATGTTTGAATAATCTTAAAATTGGAAATTTCAGTATTGATAGTAAAACTTGTTCAGTATTTGAAGAGAGTTTAATAAATTATAAATTCAAAGTAGTTGAAAAAGAAGATCCTATTTATTTTTTAAAGTCTTTAAAAAATAAGACTGAAATTAATAATATGATTAATGCACATATTGAAGATGGAGTAGCTTTAACAAAATTTTTATATTGGATTAAAAACCAGAAAATTACTAATCTTACTGAAAAAAAGATTGAGAAAAAGTTAGAGAGTTATAGAAAAAAGAGTAAAAATTATTTATACCCAAGCTTTGATACAATTGCTGGATCTGGACCAAACGGAGCAGTTATTCACTATAGATCAGATAAGTTTACAAACAGAAAATTAAATAAAAATGATTTACTACTACTTGACTCTGGAGGCCAGTATAAATGGGGAACCACAGATGTAACAAGAACGCTTTGCTTCTCAAAAATATCTAATAAAATTAAAGATATTTTTACAAGAGTTTTGAAAGGTCACATTGCGGTAGCATCATCAAATATAAAAAAAGAGAGAAATGGACATAATATTGATAAATTAGCAAGGAAATTTCTCAATTCTGTTGGGCTTGATTATCGTCACGGCACTGGTCATGGAGTAGGAGCATTTCTAAATGTACATGAAGGACCCCAGGGAATATCAAAAAATAATTATGTAAAATTAAAAGAGGGAATGGTTTTAAGTAACGAACCTGGCTTTTATAAGAAAGATGACTTTGGAATAAGAATTGAAAATTTAGTTTTTGTTAAAAAGAATAAATCAAATCTTTTTTTTGAAAACCTAACAATGGCACCTATTGATACAGACTTAATTAATTTTAAAATGCTTAATAAAGACGAAAAAAAATATTTATTTAAATATCACTTCGAAGTTTATAATAATATTTCACCATTTTTAAATAGTGCTGAAAAAAAATGGTTAGCTAATCTAATCTAATAAATTAAGCCATTCTTTTTGGGATAAAACTTTTATCCCTAGTTCCTTAGCTTGTACTACTTTCCGATTTGTAGGCTTTTCACCAATTATTAAATATTGTAGATTTTTATTAACTGAACTTACAACTGATCCAGAATTTTTTTCAATCAATGACTTTGCCTCAGCTCTACTCATATTAGATAATTTACCAGTAAACATAAATGTATTATTTAACAGTTTACCATCTCTATTTAATTTAATATCAGAAATATTTAAGAGTGAAGACAGTTTTTCAATTATTTTATAATTAGATTTATTTTCAAAAAACTTTTTTAAGGAGCTAATTTGAGTTTGGCCAATTCCATCTATATTTAAAAAATCGTTAAATTTTTTTTTATTTACAAAACTTATAAAATTTTTTATTGACTTTGTGTGTTCTGCTAAAAGTTTTGCATTTTCAATTCCAATATGTCTGATACCGATAGCATACAAAAATTTATCCAAAGAAACTTTTTTTGATTGGTCTATTGAATATTTTAAATTCGACACGGAGAGATTACCCCAACCCTCCAATTTAGAAATTTTATTATAATCTAGATTAAAAATATCTTGTGGAAGTCTTATTAATTTCAGATTCCAAAAATTTTCAACAACTTTTTTTCCAAGTCCATCAATATTCATTGCATCTTTAGATATAAAGTGTTTAATTTTTTCAATTGCAATTTTTTCACAATCATATCCTTCATTTGTGCATCTTCTTACTGCATCAAGTTTTTTTGTTATTTTATTAAATTCTTTTATTGTTTCTGAACCACAAGAAGGACAATTATTTGGGAAAATAAATTTTTTAGATTTTTTTTCTCTTTTTTTAAGATCAACTAAAACAACATGAGGTATAACATCACCTGCTCTCTCTATTTTTACAGTATCACCAAGTCTAATATCTTTTCGAATTATTTCATCTTCATTATGAAGTGTTGCATTAGAAACTACTACACCCCCAATATTCACTGGTTTTATTCTTGCTACTGGAGTCAGGGCACCAGTTCTTCCAACCTGAATATTTATGTCTTTTATTTGAGAATATGCACTATCTGCTGAAAATTTGTGGGCTATGGCCCATCTTGGAGAATTTGCAGTAAAACCTAACCTTCTTTGAAGTTCAAGACTGTTAATTTTATATACTAAACCATCAACATCATATTCTAATTCAAATTTATCTTTTTCAAATTTTTTATGGAAGATTTCTAAATCTTCTACATTTTTTATAACCTTGTTGTAATCACTTGTTTTAAAACCCCATTTTTTTAATGAGCTTAGAAAATCAGACTGTTTTTTAATAACTTTGCTTTCAAAATAACCATAAGTATATGCTACGAAATTAAGTGGGATTTTTTTTGTTTGCTCAGGATTTTTCTGCCTTAATGAACCTGATGCAGCATTTCTTGAATTAGCAAAATCATTTTTTAACTTGTTAAATTCATTTTTTTTTATAAATACCTCTCCTCTAATATCAATATCTTTTGGAAAATCTTTACTCGTTATTTGCTTAGGTATGTCGCCAATAGTTTTTAAATTTTCAGTAATTACTTCTCCTATAGTACCATCTCCTCTAGAAGTACCAAGAACTAACAAACCATCTTTATAAGTTAGGGAGGCAGATATACCATCTATTTTTGGCTCTACACTATACTCAACTTCAACTTTTTCATTTAAATAATTAAATATTTTTTTTTGAAAATTTATTAAGTCATCTTTATTAAATGCATTTGATAAAGATAACATTTTCACTCGATGATTAGATTTAATAAAATTTTTAGAAGGTGTAAATCCTAATGAGTTAGATGGAGAAAAGCTACTTTTTAAATATGAAAACTTTTTTTCTAAATCAAGTATTTCCTTTTTAATTTCATCATATTGTTTATCTGATATTTTGGGTAAGCTTTTATCAAAATACAATTTATTATGTTTTTTAAGTTCATTAATTTTTTTACTATAATAATTTCTGACCTCACTTTCTTTCATCTAATTTTTTTAATTAAGCAATTCTTTGAATCTTTTAAGTAAAGATTTTTGATTTTTTAAATCCTGTTTAATTTCTGGATTTTTGTAGTTTTTATTTAAAATTTTATATGATCTTTCATACCAATCACTTGACTGGTAATTATAACCTAACAATGCCGTATATTTTTTTGCTTCATTGGCTAGTCCCAGCTTATAATTTAATTCAACCAATCTATATAAAGCTTCTTCCACATATATAGTTGTATCATATTGATTTACAATTTTTTTATATCGGTTCATAGCAGGTATCCATTTTTCTCTATCCAAATAATAATTTGCTAAATAAAGCTCTTTTGATGCTAATATCTCCTCTATTAATTCAAGTTTAAATTTAGCATCTTCAGAAAAATCTGTGTTTGGGAATTTATTAATTAATATTGTAAAATATTCCTTAGCTTTAATAATTTCTCCTAAATCTTTTTTCTCATTAACTATTTGGTTATAGTGACAAATAGCCAATAAATAATAAGCATAGTCTGTATCTGGATGGTTTTTGTATTTGTCTAAAAATCTCTCTAATTCATATATCGCATCTGTAAAATATAATTGTGAATAGTATGCATAAGCAGCCATTAAGGTTGAACGTGGTGCCCATATAGATTGTGGGTATAAAAGCTCAACCTCATTAAATTTTTTTGCAGCAAAAAAAATATCTCCTTTATTTAATTCCTTTAAACCCTCATTATACGCCTCTATCATCTGCATTTCAAAGCTATCCTCTTTAATCAATGAAACTTTCTCATCTTTATTAGAACAAGATATTAAATTTAATGTCATGAATAGACATATTGATAATTTAAGAAATTTCATTTTAGCATTTTATCAGAATTTTTTCAAAATTCTAATTTTTATGCAATTGATTTTAAGTTGTGACGATTATTAATTATAGAATGAGGTAAGTTTTTTCCTTTAATCTCTAGTAATGAATAGTTTTTGTTATCACTAAAAATTTTTCTTAAAAGTTTATTTGTTAAATTGTGACCACCATGTCTACATTTAAGTGATCCGATTAATCTATATCCAACTAGATAAAGATCTCCTATACAATCAAGAATTTTATGATTTACAAATTCATTTTTGTTTCTTAGTCCCTCTTTATTTAATATTTTATCATCTTTAACTACAATTGCATTTTCTAAAGATCCACCTTTGCCCAAACCTAACTTCTTTAATTTTTCAATATCTTCATACAAGCAAAATGTTCTAGAATTAAATACATCGTCTAGTTTATCTTCAAATACATTAATTTTATTTTTTTGATTTTTTATAAGTTTATTTTCATAGTTGATTTCAAATTCAATATCTAAAGTAGTATTAGATTTTTCTATCGAAATAGATTTTATTCCATCTTTTACTTCAACTTTATTATTTATCTTAATTAATTTAATTGGAACATCACTTTTTTTAAGTCCAGTTGATCTAAGAATTTTTACGAAATCTTTAGCTGATCCATCAAGTATTGGGATCTCTTGCGCATCGATTTCTACAACTACATTATCAATGCCTAAACCTAGAAAAGCTGCCATTAGGTGCTCGATTGTGGAAATTTTAATACCAAATTCATTTGATATTGTTGTACATAATGTTGCCTCGCTTACATTTTCAAAATTTGGAACCACAATATTATTATGCTTTAGATCTACTCTTTTGAAAATTATTCCTGAGTTTGGAGCTGACGGTAAAATGTTAATGTTAACTTTATTTCCAGTGTGTACACCAACGCCTGAAAATGACACTTCATTAGCAATTGTTGATTGAGTTAGTATCGACATACACAAAGTATATAAAAATAGCAGGAAATTTAGTATTCAAGTAATGTTACAAGAAAATACAATTATTTTGAGAATATATTAAAAAAAGTCTCAAAAAAGCCCAGTTTTTTTGTTTTTTTCTTATGCTTAGTAAGAAAGCTTTCATCGCTTTGATGATAGTTAAAACCTGCCAGACAAACATTAGAATCATATTCATTAAATATTTTTAATTCTGAAACTAATTTTTTGATGTTTAAAGTGTAATTATTATACAATAATTGAGATCCACCTCCAATAATAATTAGTTTTGGTTTTTCTAATGTATTCAGGTTTTTATAATAATTACTTTGAAAAATAACTAACTCCATGATTTCATCTACCCTTGCTTCTATTATTTGCTTCAATAAATCTATGGAAATATTTTTTTCTAAAATTTCACTATATGGATTGATTACATTAGAGTCAATTTTGTTAAAAGATTTTTCATTTTCTTCTTTATTAAATTTTATTTTTAAATCTTCTGAATAATCTATATTGAGTTTTAAAACTTTAGAAATATCTTTAGTAATGTTGTTTCCTCCCAAAGGAATTGATTTAAAAAAATCAAATTTATAATTATTAAAAATTAATCCTGTTGTTCTTTCATAACCAATATCTAAAAAAATAATATAATCTTTATTATCAAATTTCTTTTTATAATTTAAAGATTTTACATAGCTGGAACAATACAAATTTAATATTTTAAGATTATTTCTTTTAAATATAGTTGAAATATCGTCAATAAGAATTTTATTTAAACAAATGAATTTTATTTCTAATATTAAAGATTTTATTTTGATATCTTCTGTAATTTGAATCAAATTTTTAGTTTCATCTACAACAATATTATTTACAACAGAATGAATTATTTGGTCTTTAAAATTGTTTTGTGAAATCAAGAAATGAGCTTCATCTATTAAGTTACCATAAACTTTTTTAATCGATATTGCATTATCAAATACTTTTTTAATAGATATATCTAAAGGATAAAACTTTGGAGTGTCATATAAAACAACAACATCATCTATATGTTTCGATAAAAATTTTTCTGTATCTTTTATAAGATTATTTAATGATTTGTCTCCATTATCAATAATCTTTTGTTCAGAAGAATAAATATTTTTAGACTCCTTATCGAATATACCTATTTTTAAATTTTTTGAGCCAAAATCAATTATTGTTTCAAAATCAGTCATTATTATTTGTTAGTATAATTTGATTGGATACTCTAAGGTCTATAATTTTTATACTCATCAAATCATTGTTATCTAATAACTTTTTGTAAATTTTAATTGACTCTTCATCTCTTTTGGAAGGTAACATTAATGTTAAATTATTAGAGAATAATAAATCCCATCTTTTATTTTTGTAGTAATAATATCTGTTGATATTTCCTATATCTATTTCATGTTTTTTAAGTTTTTTTATCAAATTTATATATTCATCTATTTGAAAATCTCCAAATACTGATGGTAAATTATTTTGCTCTGAGAGTAAATTTGAATTTATAAAGTTTCCATTTTTACCTATATAAAATTTTTTTCCCTTTATTATAGTTTTTCCAAGTATGGTTGTTTTTGAAATATTTATATTTATTGATGAAGGTAAAACTTTATTAACATAAATCATCTCTAAAAAATTAAAATTAGTTAACTTTTCTAAAACTTTATCTTTTTTTAAACTAAAGATATTTTCATTTTTTAATTTGTTAAGTTCAATTTGGATATTTTTTTTTTCGTTATAGGGTAATCCATTAATATTAATTTTTTTTAAACTAAATTTATTCTTATAGGTATCGAAAATTTGAAAATTAAATATTGAACTTAAAAAAATAAAAAAAAAAAAATAAAGGTATAATTTGTATTTACTTATTGATTGAGGCATCTTTCATTATTTCTTCTATAAGTTGAATAAAGCTGATATTATTATAATTTGCAATTTCTGGAACTAAAGACAAAGCAGTCATTCCTGGCTGGGTATTTAATTCTAACAAGTAAAATTTATTGTTAAAGAATCTGAAATCTGATCTTGATACACCTCTACATTTCAGAAGTTGATGTGCTTTTAAGGCAATTGAATTGATTTTATTAAAATTTTTGTGATTTATATTTACTGGAATTAAATGCTCGGTTTTTGCACTTGTGCTGTATTTAGCTTTGTAATCATAAAATTTTCTTTTAGGTTTTAACTCAATTATACCTAATTTTTTATTTCCTAAAATAGCTGCTTGAATTTCTCTTCCTGGAATATATTTTTCAATTAATATTTCTTTAAAATTTTGGAGCTTCATTAAGTTATTATTAAAGTTTTTTTTATTACTTATATATACTCCTACACTAGAACCCTCATTAATAGGTTTTAGAACTACTGGAAATTTAAATGTTCTTTCAATTTTTTTTATTACATTTTTATAATCATTTTTTTTTTTAAAGATAAATTTGAAATATGGAGGTGTTAGAATTTTATTTTTTATAAATATTTTTTTTGATATTTCTTTATCAATTGCTAAAGATGATGATAGAACCCCAGAGTGAGTATATTTTACTTTTTCAGACTCAAGTATGGATTGTATATAACCATCTTCGCCATATCTTCCATGTAAAAGATTTAGTACTAATTTTGGTTTGAATTTTCTTAATTTTTTAACAAACTGTCCGTCGGGCTCTATCGTTAAAAGCTTGTATTTCTTATTTTTTTTTAATTCTTTGGTAACACTTGCGGCAGTTATTAAGCTTATCTCTCTTTCGTTGGAATATCCTCCAGCTAAAATTAAAATTTTGTTCATTATTCAACTACCACAATTTCTAATTCTAAATTCACACCTGTCTGATCTTTAACTCTCTTTTTAACAAAATTAATTAAAGACTTCATATCCGCAGATTTTGCATTTTTTTTATTCACAAAAAAATTAGCATGTTTCTCAGAGATTACTGCATCCCCATAATTTGTTTCATCAGGAACACTTGATCTAATTAATTCCCAGACCTTTTTATCTGTTTGGTTAATTGGATTTTTAAAAGTACTACCACTAGTTTTAATTTTGGTTGGCTGAGCCATATTTTTTATTGTATTAAGCTTATTCATATAAATATTTATTTCTTCACTATTTTTTTCTTTTCCTTTGAAAGTAGCACTCAAAAATATTAAATCTTTAGGTAATTCTATTGATCTATAATTGAAATTAATTTTATTTGCCGGAATACTTCTTACCAAACCTTTAAAATCGACTAATTGAATAGAAATAAGAATATCTTTAAATTCTTTTTTGAAACATCCAGAATTCATTCTAATACCACCTCCTATTGAACCTGGAATACATGACATAAACTCTAATCCAGAAATGTCATTGTCTTTTGCAAATTCTGAAACTTTTTTTTGTAAAGCGGCAGATCCAGCAATAATTGTATTATCATCAAGCAAAGTAATATTTGAAAAACTTTTGCCTAATTTTATTACAGTACCTTGGTATGTGTTATCATCAAATAATACATTTGAACCATTCCCTAAAATAAATATTTTACCTCTATTAGCATAAATTTTAAGATATTCTATTAAACCTTTAAGAGAGTTTGGTTTAAAAAAGATTTTAGTTTTTCCACCAATATTAAACCAATTTAGATTTTTAACACTCTGATCAAAAAAAATATCTCCGTCTATTAATAATTCTGATTTTTTAATATCCTCAATTTTCATTAAAAAATATTTTTTAAATTTTTCATCCAATTTGATATTGATCCTGCACCCATACCAATATAAATTTTTTTACCAAATACGTTCTGCCTTATAAAACTTCGTAATTGTTTTTCGTTATCAACCCGTATTAGTTTAACATTAGAATTTTTTATTATTAACTTTGCAAAGGAATGATATGTAAAATTAAGTCTTAGTTTTTCACTAGCTGTATAAATTGGACATAATAAAACTGTATCTGCCTTTTTAAAGCATTTTGAAAATTCTTTTTTAAGATTTATTACTCTTGAGATTCTGTGAGGTTGAAAAACACATACAATTTCCTTATTTTTATAAACATTTTTAACACCACTTAATACTGAGCTTATTTCGGTTGGATGATGCGCATAATCGTCATAAAAACTTATGTTTTTGTGATTGAATAAATAAGAAAACCTTCTCTGAACTCCTTTAAAATTATATAGTCCAAGTTTGATATATTTTTCAGGCAATCCAATTGTAAATGCTAATGAAGCTGCAGCAGTTGCATTTTGAATATTATGGGTTCCAATCATTGGAAGCTTGATTCCCTTAATTATTTTTTTTTTGCTTGGTATATTGATTTTAATATCGAAAATAGAAAAATTTGTTGTTTGATTTATATTTTTTATTTGGAAATTTGAATTTTTACTTTTACCATATGTATAAAAATTTTTGTTTATTGATTTTTTAAAAACTTTTTTTAGATTTTGATCATCATTACACAGAAAGCCTTTACCTACAGATGGTATTTTTTCTACAAATTTGCGAAAACTTTTTTTTAAGTTATTTAAACTTTTATAAAAATCTAAATGCTCAGAGTCTAAATTAGTAACTATAGAATATGTGAAAGGAATTTTTAAAAAACTTCCATCAGACTCATCAGACTCGGTAACACACCAGTTACTCTTACCTAATTTTGCAGAATTACCAAATGAATTTAGCACACCACCATTAATTATAGTTGGATCTAGTTTGCCTGCTGTAAAAATACTAGACACTAATGATGTTGTAGTTGTTTTTCCATGTGAACCAGTAATGACAACATTTCTCATAAAAGATACGATATGACCTAACATGTCTCCTCTTGTATATACCGGTAAATTTTTTTTAACAGCCTCAACTAATTCTGGATTATTTTTTTTAATTGCCGAGGAAATCACCATAACAGTTGTTTTTTTAATATTCTCTTTTTTATGATTTAAAAATATTCTAATTTTTTTTTTATTTAATCTTTCAATATTTCGATTGTTAGCAATATCGCTACCTTGAACTTTGTAACCTAAACCATTCATAATCAAAGCTAGACCACTCATACCTATTCCTCCGATACCAACAAAATGAATAAGTTCATTTTTTCCTAAATCAATTTTCATTAAAAAGCTCAATTAGTTTAAATTTATTTTTTTCCCAGGTGTTTTCTTTATTCAATTCAATTAAATTATTTTTTTTTGAAATATATTCATTTTTATCGATAAATATTTTTATTATCAAATCTTTAAAACTTTCTTCATCGATATCCTTTTGCATAATTAGCCAACATGATTTTTTTTTTTTATAAAATTCTGCATTATAATATTGATGATCATCTTTAGCATACGGAAATGGAATTGCTACAAATGGAATATTTAGATAACCTAATTCAGAAATTGTAGATGCGCCGGAACGTGTAATTGCAAGATCATAATTAATAGCTTTTGTTAATAATTTATCATCAAAGTCAAATAATTCGTGTTCTATATGATTTTTTTGATATAATTCTTTTATATTTTCTTTTGATTTTAGACTAATTACCTGCTGCAAAACTTGTATTTTATGTGTTTTTGAAATTCTAATTATAATTTTAGTTATAAATTCATCGAAGAACTTTGCGCCCTGACTTCCTCCAATAATTAATAATTTTTTTTTTTTTTCAATTTTAGTTTTTTGATTTTTTTGATATGTATATATTTCTTTTCTGAGTAATGGTTTTACTAAATAAATCTTGTGAAGAAGTTTTTTTGAAATACCTTTTAAATTTTCATCATAACAAATAATTTTTTTTGCAAAACTAAGTACTAATTTGTTTGCTCTTCCTAAAACAGAATTTGGTTCAAAAATATAAATTTTTATATTCAATAAATTTGAAGCTAGACATAAAGGTAGTGACATATATCCACCAGTACTTATGAGTATATTAAAATTATTTAATTTTAAGTATTTATAAGATTTAACTATTGAGACACAAAATCTAATTAAATTATATGGGAACATTAATAAATTCGAGAATAAGTTTGGCACATCTATTAATGAATAATTATAATTCTCATTATTGATATACTTGGATCCTCTCAAATCTGTAGAAATCTGTATTTCATATTCATCTTTTAAAGCATCATATATACTTAAAGATGGTATTACATGTCCGCCTGAGCCGCCTGTTGTAATGAGAATTTTTTTCACCAATTCAATCCAATTTTCTTTTTGTTAAATTTAAAATTAATCCTGATAAAATTGCTGTACTAACTATAGATGACCCACCATAACTCAAGAAAGGTAGAGTCATTCCTGTAGTTGGTAGTATCCTTATATTAACACCAACGTGAATAAATGTTTGTATCAAAATTAGAGATATACATCCACTTAAAATAAGTTTTGATAAATCTTCATTTGCAAAATTAATTTTTCGCATCACCCTATATGAGAAAATTAGATATAAAAATAATATTCCAATTACTATAATTGCCCCAAATTCTTCTGATATAACTGAGACTATATAATCTGTATGTGCCTCTGGGACTCTTGAATTCAGAGTGCCTTCTCCGATACCTTTTCCAAAAAAACCACCATTTATAATTGCATCACTTGCTTTTTCAGCTTGATAGTTATTGCTTGAACTTGAGTCTAAAAAAGCAAAAAGTCTAATTTTTATATATTCAAATTTTGGAACAAATAAAATTAAATAACTTACAGATGAACCTACAAAGAGAAAAAAAATAAAAAAAATAAAAATGTTAATCCCTGATACAAATATTAAGGATAACCATACCATTGATATTAAAAGAGTTTGTCCAATATCAGGTTGATAAATAAGCAGCATTAATATTGGAAGTATGAATAAAGAGCTCAGGAAGTATTTAAAATATAATTTTCTATTTTGAATAGTTAACATTAAAGATAATGATACAATAAAAAATGGTTTAACAATCTCAATAGGCTGAAACCTAGGTAAAAATAACAAATCTAGCCATCTTTTTGATCCCTTTATCTCAATCCCTAGAAAAGGAACTAGCAGCAAACTTAAAAATGCAACTAAGAACAAAATCAATGAGAGTTTTGTTAAAAATTTGTGATTTAAAAATGAGAATACAATTAAAATCGCTATTGCTAAAACTATGTAAGCAGAATGTTTAAAAAAGAAATAATATGATTTTGTATCTAATTTGTCGGATGCTATGAAAGAAGTAGAAACTAACGAAAAGAAAAGACCCAATAAAAATAAACCTAAAATCAAGAATAATAAAAATTTATCTATATTTTTCCACCAGTTATAAAAAGAATCTAAATATTTATTCATATTCTAATTTTTTTAAGCATTTGTTCTATAATGTTGTTAAAAGAATTTCCTCTTTCTTCAAAGTTTTTGAATTGATCGAAAGAAGCTGCACATGGACTAAAAAGAATTACTTTTTTCATATTATCATTTTTAATATCATTATTTAAATTTTTCATAATCTTTTTAAGTGTTGATGAGTACTTATAAGAAATTTGATTTGGAAGTGAGCTAATAAAAAAATTTCTATCTTTTCCATAAACATAAGCTTTAATATTTGAAATATATTTTTTATTAAATGGAAATTTATCTCCTTTTTTAGCAAGTCCCCCTAATATCCAATATATATTTTGATAACTTTCAAGTAACGGAACTGTTGATGAAAAACTAGTAGATTTTGAATCATTAATAATTAATAATTTTTTTGAATTATAGATTATTTGTTGTCTATAATCCAAACCTTTAAATTTATTTGCAGTATTAATAACTGTTTTTAAATTAAGTTTTAATACTTTAGCAATACTAAACACAAAGCTTAGGTTTTTTTTGTTACTAGAGTTATTAAAATAAATATTATCTATTTTTCTAAAGTATTTATGATTTTTTAAATAATCAATTTTTATTATTTTGGATTTGATTTGATTATTTTTAATTAACTTTTTTAGAATATCATTTGTATTTTCTATAAATGCAACGTCTTTATTGCTTTGTGATTTTATAACTTTAAATTTTGCTTCAGCGTAATTTTTGAAAGATCCATGTCTTTCTAAATGATCCGGATTTAAATTAAGTATAATTGAATACTTAGACCTAAAATATTTGCTATAATCAAGTTGATAAGAAGATGCTTCAATTACAAAAATTGTATTATGTTTAATTTTTTTCTCCATTAATATTGGATATCCAATATTGCCAGTTAGTCTTACGTCCTTTTTATTATTTTTAAGAACCTCATATAGTAATTTTGAAGTAGTCGATTTACCATTTGTTCCAGTAATTGTGATTTTATTTATATTTGGATAACTAATTGCAAATATATCAAGCTCTGTAATAATTTTAGTCCTATTTCTTCTCAAAAAACTAGAAATTTTACATTTCTTAATATCTATCCCTGGACTTAAAACAATAAAATCAAAGTGAACAGATTGTAGTTTGTGAATATTTGTTAACTTTTTTTTAAACTTAGGCGGGATAATTTTTTTATTATCATCAAAAATTGTACAGATATTATTTTTTTTTAAAAAATTAAAACAAGCAATTCCGGACTTACCAAAACCATAAATTAAAATTTTTTTGTTTATAAAATAAATTTGTTTTTCATTCATTATCTTAGTTTTAATGTTGCTAGACCTATCATTGCTAAGATAATTGAGATAATCCAAAATCTAATAACCACAGTAGACTCTGGCCAGCCTTTTTTTTCAAAATGGTGGTGTATCGGTGCCATTTTAAATATCCTTTTGCCAGTAAGTTTGAATGATATAACTTGAGCAATCACCGAAACAGCTTCTAATACAAATAGTCCTCCAGTAATCGCAAGAACAATTTCATGTTTAGTTATAATACCAACTGCTCCCAATGACCCACCTAAAGCTAAGGAACCTGTATCACCCATAAATATCTTTGCTGGTGGTGCATTAAACCATAAGAACCCTAAACAAGATCCTATTATTGCCCCACAAAAAATTGATGCTTCTCCTACTCCCTCAATATATGTAATTTGTAAATAACCTGAAAAAACTGTATTTCCTGTTACGTAACTAATAAAAGCAAAACATGCTGCAACTAATATTACTGGAACTGTGGCTAAACCATCTAGTCCATCAGTTAAGTTAACTGCATTAGATGATCCTACAATAACAAATAAATAGAATGGAATGAAAAACCACCCTAAGTTAATTATTAAGTTTTTAAAAAATGGAAAATATAGATTTTGAAGTTCGTTTGACCCACTATAAAAATAAAGTATCAAAATTCCACATAATGCTAAAATTATTTGAATTGTAATCTTTTTTTTTGAACTTATACCATTCGAATTATTTTTTTTTACTTTTTGATAGTCATCATAAGCTCCAAGCAATCCAAATGAGCCTGTTATATAAAGTAAGAACCAATTGTAAGGATTTGAAAAATCACCCCATAAAACTACGCCAGAGAAAATACCCAGTAAAATCATTAGACCTCCCATGGTAGGTGTTCCTATTTTTTTAACTACATGCTCACTAGGTCCATCTTCTCTAATTGGGTTATGAATTTGATGAGAAGAAAAATAATTAATAAGTGGACCTCCAATTAAAAAGACTACTATCATCGATGTAAACATTGATAGACCAGTTCTTACAGTTAAATATTTGAAAACATTAAGAAAACTAAATATTTCAACTAGATTAGAAAATAGACTAAAAAGCATTAATTTTTCCTACTTTTAAGCTTTGACTTATTTTATTTAAGCCTGTGGAGTTAGAACCTTTAAAATTAACCCTTGATAAAGATCTTCAATATTTAATAAAAGAAGAGTTATCAAAATCTAAAGATATATTTCAAAATATTGGAAGTGCTGCAATTTTAATGGATATTAATGATGGAAACATCTTATCAATGGTATCTCTTCCAGACTTTGACCTTAATAAAAGAGAAAAAATAAATGACATAAAATATATTAATAGAGCAACAAAAGGTGTTTATGAATTTGGATCCGTTTTTAAAACATTTACTTTGGCTGCGGGTTTACAATATAATGTTATTAAACCAGAAACAGAATTTAAAGACCTTAAAAAAAGAATTACATGTGCAGGAAACTCTATATCTGAATATGATGATAAAATACCATCAGATTTAACAGCAGAAGAAATACTTATTAGATCAGGAAATATTGGTTCAGTTAGAATAGCTGAAAAAGTTGGTATTGAAAATTTTAATGAGTTTCTTCAAACTATTGGAATTATATCAAATTTAGAATTCGATATACAGGAAGTAGGATCAACTCAGTTAGGTAGATGGGGTAAATGTAAACTTGCAACAGTTGCCTTTGGTCATGGTATAGCTACAACTCTATTACAGCTTTCAAAAGGTTATTCAATTATAAGTAATGGAGGATATGAAATAACACCTACATTATTAAATAAGGAAAAATTACCAAAAAAAAGAATACTTAATGAAAAATTATCTGAAAAAATAAATCCTATTCTTAGAAAAATTGTATCAACAAAAGAGGGAACGGCAGGTTTTGCAAACGTAAAAGGTTATGAAATAGGTGGAAAAACAGGTACTGCTGACCAACCTTCAGAAGGTGGTTATTCTAAAAAAAAAGTTAACACCTTTGCCTCAGTTTTTCCAACCTCAGATCCTAAATTTGTATTAGTAGTAATGTTGGATGAACCTAAAGCAAACAGAGAATTTATATATCACTATAGAGATGACAGATATCCTTATAAAGGTAATTGGAGAAATACTGCGGGTTGGACCACTGTCTGGGTAACAGGCCAGATAATGGATAAAATCGGGCCAATTTTAGCCACAAAATATTAAGAGCGTAATTTA
>CACAEM010000008.1 GCA_902531455.1 uncultured Pelagibacteraceae bacterium
ATTTTTGTAAAGAAACTATATTAGTTTAATTCCTTAGCTTGTTTTCTGAGTTCAAACTTTTGAATCTTTCCAGTGGATGTCTTTGGTAGCGGAGCAAACACAACCTTCTTAGGAAGTTTAAATCCAGCAAGAGTTTCTCGACAAAATTTAATAATTTCTTCCTCTGAGCTTGATTTTCCTTCGATTAATTCAACAAAAGCACAAGGTGTTTCGCCCCATTTTTCATCTGGTTTTGCTACAACAGCTGCAAGTGAAACAGCAGGATGTTTTGAAATCGTATTTTCTATCTCAATAGATGAAATATTTTCTCCTCCTGAAATTATAATATCTTTTGATCGGTCTTGTATTTTTATGTAACCACTTGGATGCGTTACAGCTAAGTCCCCGGAATGAAACCATCCTCCATCCATTGATTTTTCTGTAGCTTCTTTGTCTTTAAAATAACCTTTCATTACAACATTTCCTCTAATCATTATCTCACCCATTGTTTTTCCATCATGAGGAACGGGCTTCATGGTTTCAGGATCCATTACAATAACGCCTTCTGTATTGGGATACCTTACACCTTGTCTTGCTCTAATTTCATTTTGATTGTTTTGATCTAATTCATCCCATTCTTGATTCCATGCGCACTGCAAAATATGACCATAAGTTTCCGTTAGACCATATACATGCATTACTTCAAAGCCTAACTTTTGCATTTTTTCAAAAATTATACTAGGAGGAGGAGCGCCTGCTGTTAATACGTAGACCTTTCTTTTTAATTCTTTTTGCTGATCCTCAGGTGTATTAGCTAACATGTTTAAAACTATTGGCGCTCCACCAAAATGAGTAACTTCATATTTATCAATTAATTCAAATATCTTTTTTACATCAATATTTCTCAGACAAATTACTCGACCGTGAATCATTGACATTGTCCAAGGATAGCACCAGCCATTACAATGAAACATTGGTACTGTGTATAAAAAATTTAACTGATTAGGCATGTTCCATGCAACCACACTTCCAGTTGCCATTAAATATGATCCTCTATGATGATAAACAACTCCTTTCGGATTACCAGTTGTGCCTGAAGTATAACCCAAAGCTATAGCTTGCCACTCATCTTTTGGCATTTTCCATTTAAAGTTTTCATCCCCAGAATTTAAAAATTCCTCATATTCCAAAGATCCAATACTTTTAGAGTCGGTTAAATTTGCGTCTTTATCATCAATATCTATTATTTTTATCTCTTGTTTAACATCTTCTAAAGCTTTTTTTACTACATCATGAAATTGTCTGTCTACAATTAGCACCTTTGCTTCACTGTGATTTAAAATATAACTAATTGTTTTTGAATCTAGTCTTGTATTAATTGCATTAATAACTGCTCCAACCATTGGTATTGAATAATGCGCTTCGAATATTTCAGGTGTGTTAAAAGCCAAAACAGATACCGTATCACCTGTTTTAATTCCCAATTTATTTAATGCACTAGCAAACTTAATACATCTTTTGTAAACTTCACTCCAAGTGTATTTCCTACTTTCATAAACTACTGCTTCGTAGTTTGGATAAATATCTTTTGCTCTTTCTAGAAATGATAAAGGGGTTAATGGAACATAATTGGCTTCGTTTTTATCCAAATTTGATTCATAAGGATTCATTCTAATTGAATTTGTAATTCATAATATAATTACTTCCAGTTGTTGCAGTAATATAATTACTTTCTATCCTAGGAAGCACTCTATTAAAGAAAAAGTTGGCAGTTTGGATTTTGTCTTCATAAAAATCTTTATTACTTTCATATTCTTTAAAGGAAACTTCTAGAACTTTTAACCAAGCATGCCCAGTTGCAACTAAACCTAGAACTTTTAAATAGTCATTACATGCTCCACTTGCATCTTCTGGAGAATTTTTTATCTTTTCCTTCATCCAATCAGTAAATTTTGATAAAATATCAATATGATAGTTAAGTTGTTTTACAAAAGGTTCGGCTTTTTTGTCAGTAATTTTAATCTCGTCTTTAACCAAGTTTAGATAGTTTTCAATAATATCGCCATTTTTGTTGATTAATTTTCTGAAAACTAAGTCGGCAGCCTGAACTGAATTTGTTCCCTCATAAATAGGTGTAATTCTATTGTCTCTGTAGAATTGTTCAATACCTTGATCTTTCGTAAATCCATATCCTCCATGAATTTGCATTGCTTCACTTGTTATTTCCATTGCATTGTCCGTGAAAAGTGATTTAACAACTGGAGTCATTAATGAAACAAGATCTGAGGCTTCTTGTTTTATTTTTTCATCAGAATGATTTAAGCTAACTTCAATTTGTTGAGATAGCCAGAAACTCAAGGCTCTTTGTCCCTCTATCATGGACTTCATGCTCAAAAGTGAACGTCTTATATCAACATGATCAATAATAAAATCTGCACCATTGTTAGATTTTGAATTAAATGCCTTACCTTGTTTTCTTTCTTTGGCATAAGTAAGGGAATTTTGGTATGCAATTTCAGAAATGCCTAATCCTTGAATGCCAACAATAATTCGCTCCAAATTCATCATTGTGAACATAGAGTTAAGGCCTTTGTTTTTTGGTCCAATCATATAACCAACAGCATCATCAAAATTTAACACACATGTTGCAGATCCTTTAATACCCATTTTGTTTTCTATTGAACCTGTTGAAACTCCATTTCTTGGCCCAACTGATCCATCTTTATTTAAAACAAATTTTGGAACTAAAAATAAACTGATACCTTTTGTTCCTGCTGGAGAGTCTGTTGATCGAGCTAACACTAAATGAATAATGTTTTCTGTTAAATCTTGATCACCAGAAGTAATAAAAATTTTTTGACCACTAATTTTGTAAGTTCCATCATTTTGATCTACTGCTTTAGTTTTTAGAAGACCTAAATCTGTTCCACATACTGGTTCTGTTAAACACATTGTGCCACTCCATTTACCTTCAACCATTTTAGGCAAATAAGTATTTTTTATTTCATCATCAGCATGCCTTAGCAAACAGTTATATGCTCCAATGGTTAATTCACTGTAAAGTTTAAAAGATAAGCTTGCAGATGATAACATTTCGTCAAAGAAAGTACTTACTGTTTTAGGCATTCCTTGACCACCATATTTCGGATCACAAGATAAAGAAATCCACCCATCCTCTATAAATTTTTGATAAGCTTCCTTATATCCTGGAGGTGTTCTAACCACTCCATTTTCTAAAACCGCTGGCGTTTCATCTCCACTTTTTGCAAGAGGTAATATTAAGTTCTGAGTAATTTTTGCTGCTTCGTCTAAAATATCTTTAACTAGTTCTGTATTAACTTCTTTATATTTTTCAATTTCATTATATTTTTTATTGTTCCTCAATTTGTCGAAAAGGAACATCATATCATCTACAGGTGCATTATAAGTTGGCATAAATATACTTTAGAATAAATGTTTAATTATTGCAATTTTGAAATTATCGCATCACCCATAACTGATGTTGATACTTCATTCATTCCCTTTGAAATAATGTCTTTAGTTCTAAGACCCTCATCAAGCACACCTTGAACAGCTTTTTCTAAACTATCTGCCTCTTTATCAAGATCTAGGGAATATCTTAAAGCCATTGCAAAACTAAGTATTGTTGCAATTGGATTGGCAATACCTTGACCTGCTATATCAGGTGCTGACCCATGAACTGGCTCATATAAAGATCTCATATTACCGTTTTTATCTTTAGCTCCAAGAGACGCGGATGGCAAAAGTCCTAGAGAACCAGTCAACATTGCAGCCTCGTCCGATAACATATCACCAAAAAGATTATCTGTTACTATCACATCAAATTGTTTAGGATTTCTAACTAACTGCATTGCACAATTGTCTGCTAGCATGTGTTTTAATTCTACATCACTATATTCTTTTTCATGAATTGCTTGAACTTCTTCTTTCCATAATTGGCCTGCCTCCATGACATTCGACTTTTCGCAGGAAGTAACTTTATTATTCCTTTTTCTAGCTAGATCAAATGCAACACGCGCTACTCTCTCTATTTCACTAGTAGTATATACATGAGTATTAATTCCTTTTCTTTCGCCATTATCAATTGGTTTTATCCCTCTAGGTTCACCAAAGTAAATCCCACCCGTTAATTCCCTAACAAAAAGAATATCTAAATTAGAGACAAATTCAGGCTTTAAACTTGAGGCATCAACAAGTTGTTTAAAACAAATTGCAGGTCTCAAATTTGCAAATAATTTTAATTCTTTTCTTAATTTTAATAGAGCTCTCTCTGGTTTTTTTGAAAAATCAATATTATCCCATTTTGGTCCACCAACAGCACCTAATATTACTGCAGCGCTTTCTTGTGCCTTGTAAAAAGCTTCATCAGTTATTGGAGTTCCATGTTTATCATAAGCAGCACCTCCAACCAAATCTTGGTCAATTTCAAAATCCAAGGATTTATTTGAGTTAAACCATTCAATTATTTTTTTGACTTCAGCAATTACCTCGGGTCCGATACCATCCCCTGGTAATAATAAAATTTTTCTTTTTTTAATTTTAATCATTAAATATCCAAGGTTTTGCCTCTTTAATCTTATTTTCGTATGAAACTATTTTTTCAGATTTTTCTAGTGATAAAGCAATGTCATCTAATCCCTCAATTAGACATTTTTTCTTAAATTGATCTATTTCAAATTTAATTTCTTTGTTACCAAAAATGATTGTTTGCTCAGGTAAATTTACAGAAATTTCCTCTTTTCTATTCGAGTACTCTGAAATTTCTTTGATTTGATCCTCTGAAATTGTAATTGGGAGAATCCCGTTTTTAAAACAGTTATTATAAAATATATCTGCATAACTTGAACTAATTACACAAGTTATTCCAAAATCCATTAAAGCCCAGGGAGCATGTTCTCTAGAAGAGCCACATCCAAAATTCTTTCCTGCAATTAAAATTTTAGAATTATTATATGGACTATTATTTAAAATAAAGTCATCTATCTCTTTACCACTTTGGTCATATCTCATTTCAAAAAATAAATTTTTTCCTAGTCCAGTTCTTTTTATAGTTTTTAAAAATTGTTTAGGAATTATCATGTCTGTATCTATATTAACAATAGGTAAATAAGCTGGAACACTTTTTATTGAAATAAATTTATTCATTTAATTTTGGTATTTTCTAACATCATCTAAGTTTCCAGAAATAGCAGCTGCTGCAGCCATTGCTGGACTAACTAAATGTGTTCTACCACCTCTTCCCTGTCTACCCTCAAAATTTCTATTAGAGGTAGATGCACATCTTTCTTCAGGTTTAAGCTTGTCCGCATTCATTGCTAGACACATTGAACAGCCAGGCTCTCTCCATTCAAAGCCTGATTGTAAAAATATTTTATCTAGACCCTCTTGCTCTGCTTGTTCTTTAACTAAACCAGAACCTGGAACAATCATTGCATGCACATGTGATGCAACTTTTTTATCTTTTAAAATTTTAGCTGCCTGTCTGATATCCTCTATTCTCCCGTTAGTGCAGCTTCCTATAAAAACTTTATCAATCTTAATATCTTGAATGTTTGTATTTGGTTTTAATCCCATATAATTTAGTGATCTATTTATTGAATTTTTTCTATCTGGGTCAGTTTCATTTTCAGGATTAGGAACTTTACCATCTATTTCAACTACATCCTGAGGAGATGTTCCCCAAGTTACCATTGGTTTAATTTGAGATCCATCTAACGTTAATTCTTTATCAAAGTTTGCATCCTTATCAGATTTTAATGTATGCCAATATTCTAAAGCTTTTTCCCAGTTTTCTCCTTTTGGTGACATTGGTTTACCTTTTAAATATTGAAATATTTTTTCATCTGGTTGAATTAATCCTGCTCTTGCCCCACCTTCAATTGTCATGTTGCAAATCGTCATTCTTTGTTCAACACTTAGATTAGATATTAGATTACCAGCATACTCAATCACATAACCAGTACCACCAGCTGTTCCTATTTTTCCAATTATCTGCAAGATGACATCCTTTGATGTTACGCCAATAGGTAATGAACCATTTACGCTAATTCTAAAGTTTTTAGATTTTTTCTGAACTAAAGTTTGTGTTGCTAAAACGTGTTCTACTTCTGAAGTTCCGATACCAAAAGCTAAAGCTCCAAATGCTCCATGAGTTGCAGTATGACTATCACCACAAACAATAATATTTCCAGGCTGTGTAAAACCTTGTTCAGGTCCTATGATATGGACAATGCCTTGTCTTTTATCATCCATACCAAATATCTCGACACCAAATTCCTTACAGTTTTTGTTCAAAGTTTCAACTTGAATTCTCGAGTCTTCATCTTCAATACCTTTTGACCTATCAGTTGTTGGAACATTATGATCTGCAACTGCAAGAGTTAATTTAGGATGTCTTACTTTTCTATTTGAATTTCTTAAGCCTTCAAATGCTTGAGGGCTTGTAACTTCATGAATTAAATGTCTATCTACAAATAAAAGTGATGTACCATCAGGTTGTTCATCAACAAGATGTTCGTTCCAAATTTTATCGTAAGTTGTAAAAGGCATTTAGAAAAAAATTATTTTTTCTGTTCTTGATTTTCTTTCAGTTCTTCAGTTTTCGCAGTTTCTGCTTTAACTTCTTCTTTTGTAGCTTCTGCTTTAACTTCCTCTTTTGGAGCTTCTGATTTAACTTCTTCTTTTGGAGCTTCTGTTTGAGGATCAGTTGATGGCATTACGTTTTCCTCAGTAACTTCATTAATTTTAGTTTCTAAATCAATACCAATCGTCTTCTTAATCTTTTCAGCTATTCTAGCAGATTTACCAGTTCTATCTCTTAGATAGTATAATTTTGCTCTTCTTACTTTTCCTGATCTTACAACTTTTATTGTATCTACAATTGGGCTATATAATGCAAAAGTTCTTTCTACTCCCTCACCAAAAGAAATTTTTCTAACAGTAAAAGATGAATTGATGTCTCTACTCTTTTTTGCGATACATACACCTTCAAAATATTGAATTCTGTCTCTTTTACCCTCTGTTATCCTAACCCCAACTTTAACGATGTCTCCAGGGAAAAAATCAGGATGTTTTCTTTCAGAAATAATCTTGTTTAAATTTGATCTGTTTATTTCTTCAATATTTTTCATTTTAATTTTTCTTATATTTTTGCCACAAGTCTGGTCTTCGGTCGCGTGTTATAGCCTCAGATTGGGATAAACGCCAGTCTTTAATTTTGGCATGATCACCTGAAATTAGCACATTTGGGACCTTTTTTTCCTCCCAAACTTGAGGTTTTGTGAATTGCGGATATTCAAGAAGGCCATTCTCAAAACTCTCATCTCTTGAGGAATTAATATTACCTAGAATTCCTGGAATAAATCTTAGAATAGAGTCTGTTACAACAAATGCAGCAACTTCACCCCCTGACAATATAAAGTCACCAATGCTGATCTCTTCAATATCTCTACTTTCTAGTATTCTCTCATCTACTCCTTCGAAGTGTCCACAAATTAGATTGATTGTTTTTTCATTCGAAAACTCCCTTGCAAGTTTAGAATTAAATACTTTTCCTCTTGGACTTAAATAGAGGGTTTTTTCTTTAGCCTTGATATTTGCATCTAATGAATTTGCCAATACATCTGCTTTCATAATCATTCCATTTCCTCCACCATAAGGAGTGTCGTCAACAGTTTTATGTTTATCTAAAGCATAATCTCTTATGTTTACTGTTTCTAAATCCCATTCTTTTCCTTTTGACTTTCCAAAAAGGCCTTTGCTCAAATAACCAGGAAAATATTCAGGATACAACGTAAATACTCTTGACAAAAACATTATTCTATTTAGCTTCTTCCTTCGTAGCTTCTGTTTTAGCTTCTTCTTTTGGTGCCTCTGCTTTTGGCTCTTCTGTTTTAGCTTCTTCCTTTGGAGCTTCTGTTTTAACTTCTTCTTTTGGTGCCTCTTGTTTTGGTGCTTCTGTTTTAGGAGCATCTGCTTTAGCTTCGCCACCCTCTTCAGTTTTCTTTCTATCTTTTTTTGGAATTGCTTTTTGAGGATTATTACCTTTTGCTGGCATAGGCATAATCTCATTTTCTCCTAATAATCTTGCAACCCTAGTTGTTGGTTGTGCCCCTTGACCAAGCCAATACTTAACTCTCTCAACATCTAATCCCATTCTTTCTTTTTTTTCTCTCGGAATTAGAGGATTAAAAAAACCTAATTTTTCTATAAACCTTCCATCTCTTGGAAATCTACTATCAGCAACCACTATCTTATAAACTGGTCTCTTCTTAGTTCCTCCCATTGATAAACGCATTTTTAACATTTGTTCTCCTATTTATTTTAATTGATTAAAAAGTTCTGGTGGTATGCCTTTATCCAACATCCCTTTTGTATTTCCTTTAGACATTTTTTTCATCATTTCTGACATCATCTTAAACTGCTTAAGCAATTTATTGATAGTGGCTACGTCTGTTCCTGAGCCATTAGCAATTCTTTTTTTTCTAGAACCATCAATAATCTTAGGGTTTTCACGCTCTTTTTTAGTCATTGATAATATTACTGCTTCGTTTTGAGTAATTATTTTTTCATCCACTCCTGCTTGGTCCATTTGAGATTTAACTTTTGAAACACCGGGTAAAAAAGACATTATACCTTCAATACCACCCATTTTTTTCATTTGTCTTAGCTGAGTAAGATAATCCTCTAAAGAGAATTGACCTTTTTTTAATTTTTCCTCTGTTTTTTTTAATTTTTCTTCATCTAGATCTACTGCAGCCTTTTCAACAAGGGAAACAATATCTCCCATACCTAAAATTCTATTGGCAATTCTGTCTGGGTGAAAAACTTCAAAATTTTCTATCTTCTCACCAACTCCTAAAAATTTAATTGGAACACCTGCAACATATTTCATACTTAAAGCCGCTCCACCTCTTCCATCACCATCTGATCTTGTAAGAATAATACCTGTCAGATTTACAGTACTTTTAAATTCTTTGGCTACATTAGCTGCTACTTGGCCAGTTAAAGAATCTGCAACAAGAATTGTTTCTGTCGGGTTTATAATACTTTCAATTTGTTTAATCTCACTCATCATTTGTAAATCAATCTGAGTTCTTCCAGCTGTATCAAATAAAATTACATCTGCTCCATTAAGATTAGCAGCACTAATCGCTCTTCTACAAATATCTGCAGGAAGTTGGTCTTTGATGACTGGAAGCGTTAGTATATTATTTTGCTCACCCAAAAGTCTTAGTTGCTCTTGTGCGGCAGGTCTGTAAACGTCTAGACTAGCCATCATAACTTTTTTCTTTTTGTTAGCCTCTAAAAATCTTGCTAACTTAGCTGTAGTTGTAGTTTTTCCAGAACCCTGTAAACCAACTAACATCACTGCAACAGGAGGAACTGCATTTAATTCAATATCAGAATTTTTATCCCCCAAGAAAGAAATTAACTCATCGTTAACAACTTTAACTACCATCTGTCCAGGTGAAGTAGATCTGACGATCTCTTGACCAAGAGCTTTAGGTTTCACTCTATTTATAAATTCTTTTACAACTTCTAAAGATACATCCGCTTCTAGTAGAGCAAGCCTAATCTCTCTTAAACCCTCATCTACTTGCTTTTCATCAAGCGAAGGTGCCTTTTTTAAAGAAGAAAATATTTCTTCAAATTTATTTGTTAAATTTTCAAACATAATCACATCCAGCAAGTATCGCACCAGTGGGCGAACTCTCGCTGACTGGTGTCGATCTCTTTGTTACCAAAGACACCGCAAATTGCTGTATTTTGCGGAAACAGCGATAAAATATAATAGAGGTTCAAAATGTCAATAAATAAGTTAAATACTGAAGTATATGGAATTTAAAGCTTTTAAAATGGATGGTCTTGGAAATGATTTTGTAATTATTGATAAAAGGTCAAATAATGTGGAATTAAACAAGGATCAAATAATTAAAATTTGTGATCGAAACTTTATTGGTTGTGACCAACTAATCTATATTAACAACAGTGATAATGCTGATGCCAATCTAGAATTTTATAATTCTGATGGTTCGGGATCTGACGCATGTGGAAATGGTACAAGATGTGTGGCCTTCTTATTATCAAAAGAAAAAAATACAAAAAATATTAGCGTTCAAGTAGCATCAAAACAGTTAAATTCAAAATTACTTGATGATGGTCAAGTTGAAACAATAATTGGTGTACCAAGAACTAATTGGAATGAAATTCCTTTATCTAAAAAACTAGACACTAAAAATTTAGGAATAATTATAGAAGGTAACAATAACCAAGAAGTGAGAGGTGGTATAGCTATTAATGTAGGTAATCCTCATACTATTTTTTTTGTTGATAATGTAGAAAATTTCAATTTAGAAAAAATTGGACCTGAGATCGAAAATCATGAACTGTTTCCAGAAAAATGTAATTTTACTCTTGCTCAAAAATTAAATAAAAATCATTATAAAATCAAAGTTTGGGAAAGAGGCGCAGGTTTAACGAAAGCATGTGGGACTGCTGCGTGTGCAACAGCAGTGGCTGCAAATTTAGAAAAATTAGAAAATTCTAGAACTGAAATTGAATTCAGTTTAGGAAAATTAATAATTTCTATTGATGAAAGTCAACAAATTCATATGAAAGGACCTGTATCTAGTATCAGAGAAATAGATATAAATATCTGATGGGTATTTTCGAAAAGTTTAAATTAGGTTTTAAAAAAAGTGCTGATAGTATTTCTTCAGGACTTAGAGAAATAATAGTAAAAAAGGAAATTGATGATGAAACATTAAACAAAATAGAGGAATTTTTGATTAGTTCAGATGTTGGTATTGACGCTTCAGCTGAAATAAAAAATATTATATCTCAAAAAAAAATTGACCCAAAGAAAAATGCAGTTGAGGAAATAAATTCTATTTTAAAAGAATATATTTTGGAGTTAATGGTACCTTTAGAAAGAAAAGATTTTTTTGAAAATAAAGAAAATTTAAATGTAACATTAGTTTCTGGTGTAAATGGGGTAGGTAAGACGACCACCATCGGTAAAATTGGTAAAATATTTAAAGATAACGGCTCAGAAGTAATATTTTCTGCTTGCGATACTTTTAGGGCAGCAGCAATAGAGCAATTAGAATCTTGGTCTGATAAAATTGGAGCCACAATTATCAAATCAAGTCCAGGGTCTGACCCTGCTTCAGTAGCTTACAAAGCGATAGAACATGCAAAAAACAACAATATTAGACGGGTACTAATTGATACCGCTGGCAGATTGCAAAATAAGAAAAATTTAATGGATGAATTCAAAAAAATTGCAAATGTTATAAAAAAAACAGATGAAAGTGCACCCCATGATGTTGTTTTAGTTCTAGATGCAACCTCCGGGCAAAATATAATAAATCAACTTGAAGAATTTGATAAAATTATAAAAATTACTGGTTTAATTATGACAAAACTTGATGGAACTGCAAAAGGAGGAGTACTAATTGCAATTTCAAAGAAATACAAGGTTCCAATTTTAGGCCTTGGACTTGGAGAAAAAGAAGATGATTTAAAAATTTTCAATGCTGAACAATTTGCAGATGCATTTACTCAATTTAATTAATTAGATTTTTAGAAATTAAAGGTTTTTCTATAGAACATTCAAAATTATTCTTATTTGTTTCATATCCACAAACTTTTGCATAACTTGAAATAATGAAATTTAGTTTGCCATTATTCTCGAAATTTTTTAATTTTTTAGACCGAATATTATATTCTAAATTTTGATGAAAATTTTTTTTACCACTCACTAAAATTAAAGTATTATTATCTTTCATTAAATAGTATGCAAAGTCCTCAGGAAAAACTGGATAGGTATAATTTTTTACAAGTTTTTTAACTTTTTTAGGAAACCATTCATATGTTAGTAAAGGGAGGTCCTCTTTTGAATTATGATTATAAATATATAGATCTTGTGGGTAATCATTAATATAGTTTGCATCTTCTCCTCTTGCCAAAATGGCTTTGCCTCTTGTTTTAAAATATAAGGTAAATTGACTATTATATGATTTCATTTTACCAACATAAAAATATTTATTTCTAGTATCGTTGCTAATTTCTGCGTATGAAATATTTGAAAAAAGAGTTATAATTAATATAGATAAGATTCTCGTCATATATTACTTAAAATATATAATGTTGCTTAATATTTGTTTGAATTGTGTCTTAATTTAATTCTGTAATAAACAACTCAATGGAGTCAATGAGATTTTCGTTAAAATCCATCATGTGATCATCATTTTCAACAAAAAAACTTGATTTTTTTCCGTTAAACTTATCATAAATTTCTTTTCCCATTTTAAATGGCACAATTTTATCTTTCATGCCATGCATTACAAGAATTGGAGCAGTATTTTTATTCAATTTACTAATTGAATTATATTTATCTTTTAACAAATATTTAACCGGCAAGTATGGATAATAACTTTTTGCTAGTGTTTCCATGGATGTGAACGGTGACTCTAATATCACACCACTAAAAGAATAATCTTTTGCTAGATTTAATGCAATTGCTGTACCTAGTGACTCCCCATACAAAATTATATTTTTATCCTCAATTTTCATGGAATTTAACCATTTCTTTGCTGCCAAAGCATCTTCATAAAGGCCTAATTCTGAGGGTTTTCCATCATTTCCACTAAACCCCCTGTAAGCGAATATCAAATAGTTAACATTCATTTTTGAGAATTCATTTAACTTATAAATACGATTATCGAGTTTTCCTGCATTGCCATGAAAAAGTAATATAGTCTTATAATTTTCCTTCTTTTGAAAGTGCCATCCGACCAAACTATCTTGAGAACTAATATACACCTTTTCAATTTTATGATTTAAAGGTCCTTCATCTAAATAATTATTTTCTCCTGGATGGTACAGAAGATTTCTTTGATAGAAAAAAATAAAAATACAAATAAAAGTATAAATTGTTAATATTAATAATAATAAATTTGTTAGTGTCATTTTTTTATTAATCATTATTTCTGTTTAGATAAATGAAAAAAATATAACTTAATATACAAAGAATTAAAAAAATTGAAAAAGAAATTCTATAACTACTTACAATATCAAATCCTTTAGAATTAAATAAGTCTATAAATAATCCAATACCCCATTGCATAAAGAATGTTCCTGAATGAATAAATACATTATATGAAGTGAGTGACTTACCTGCTAAACTTTGTGGAAAGTTTAAAGCTATTGCTGGTTGAGTTAGAGAAATTACAATTGAAGTCATAATGTATATTGCAAATAAAAATGCTCCAGCTTTAGGACCAAAAAAGATTATTAGAAAAAAAACAAAGTAACTTATTGGGAGTCCAAATTTAATAAGTTTAACACTACTTATTCCATAATCAGAGAGTTTGGGGAGAATATATCCCCATAAAAAGTATGATGCTAACATAGTTACATTGATCCAAAACAAGCCTGTAGCACTTTGAAATGGGGAATACCCTGTTATATTTAGCATCCAAGGACCGGCCCAAAGCGTTTGGATTGCCTGTATACCACCATAATTAATAAATGCTAATGGTACCATACTGATAAAAAACTTATTCTTCCAAATTTGTGCTAAACCTTTTTTTTCTTCGTCAACAGTGAAGTTTTCTTTCTGTTCCCAATTAGGAGTGAATAAGAAAATTAAAATAATACTTATTAAAATAAGTATAGCTATTAAAATGAAAATCCATCTCCATCCTATGTATGGTAATAAAATCTGTACAGGTAAAGTAGATGATACAAAACCTATATTTGCTACCATTAACATCCATGAATTAGCGCGCTGTTGATATTTTTCAGCAAACCAAACTCTGTATCCTGTTAGAGGTCCCATCATACAAGCACTCACGCCGATCCCAATAAATATTCTTGAAATAAGCAACCCAGAAAAACTTTTTGCTAATGCAAATGATATGGTTCCTACCAATGCAATTATCAAAAAATACCCAACAACCTTTTTTGGTCCGAATTTATCGAGTAGTAGTCCTATTGGGACTTGCATAATTGAAAAGCCAATAAAATAGCCTCCTGCTAACAGTCCTAAATTCCCTGCAGTTAAATCGAATTCATATGTCAGGACCGGCGTTAATGTTGCAGTAATAGATCTAACAAGATTTGATAATAAAAAACCAAAGGCAAAAATACAGAATATGATAATGCTTTTATTTACTTTAGTAATCATTTATAAATTTTTGAGATTTAATCTGTACTATGAATAATCAATCAACAAAAGATAAAGATGCACGCTCATCAAATGCTATGGCTGCAACTTCTCATCCATTAGCGACCGAAGAGGCCTTAAAAATACTAAAAATGGGTGGAAATGCAGTAGATGCTTCTATAGCAGCTTCAATTGTTTTATCTGTAGTTGAGCCTAATGCAACAAGTATTGGTGGAGACTGTTTTGCAATTGTCAAAATGAATAATAAGGATGCAGTATCTTTTAATGGATCTGGGTTAGCACCAGAGAAATTAAGTTATGATTTCTTCAAGGAAAAAAATATAGATAAAATTGGATTAACAAGTCCTCATTCAGTAACGATTCCTGGTGCAGTTCATGCTTGGGAGACTATTCATAAAGAATTTGGAAAATTAGATTTTGAACAATTATTTACAGGTGCAATTGAGATTGCAAAAAATGGTCACAAGATTTCTAAAGTAGTGTCAAATGCTTGGCATAATAGCTTAAATAAAATTAATGGAAATGAAAATTCTAAAAAAATTTTTTTGAAAGAAAGTCGTACTTATCAAGAAAATGAATTAATGAAAAATATTCCATTAGGAAAAACATTAGAGGCAATTAGTAAAAGAGGAAGTAAAGAATTTTATGAGGGTGAAACTGCAAAAGATATAATTGAAAGTTTAAATGAATTAGGGGGTGTACATACTTTTGAGGATTTTTCTAAACAGAACACAATAAGATCAGAAACAATAAAATCTAGTTATAAGGGTGATTTTATTCATCAATGTCCTCCAAATGGACCTGGCGTAACTGTTTTGATTATGATGAAATTGTTAGAAAAACTAAATATTCATAACTATAAATTCAACAGTACAGAAAGATTTCATCTTGAAGCCGAAGTTACAAAACAAGCTTATAAAGTTAAAGAAACAAGCTTAGGCGACCCAAATTTTGTAAAATTTGATTTAGATGAAATTTTAAGTGATAAAAATATTGAGGATATTTTTAATAAAATTAAGCTCAATTCATGCGGTGATGTTGGTGACTTAAATATTCCAGCTCACCCAGAAACTATTTATCTAACAGTTGTAGATAAAGACTTAAATAGTGTATCCATCATTAATTCAGTTTGTTACGTATTTGGATCAGGTATCACTACAAATAAAAGTGGAATACTTTTACATAACAGGGGTACAAATTTCAGAGTAGAGCATGGACATCCAAACTGTATTGAGGGCTTAAAAAGACCATTACACACTATTATTCCAGGTATGGTCATTGACAAAGATAACAACACAACTTTGAGTTATGGAGTTATGGGAGGACAATATCAACCAGTAGGACAGGTGCATGTTTTAAATAATATGATTGATTACGGTATGGGTCCTCAAGAGGCTTTAAGTTTTCCAAGAGCTTTTCATTTTAACAATATTTATAAGCTTGAAAAATCAGTCGATAATCAAATTTTTAATGAATTGAAAGAAATCGGTCATAATGTTGAGTATATTGATGGTACTCATGGTGGAGGTCAAGCTATTAAAATAAATCGATCAGAAGGGGACCTTTTAGGAGGATCTGATCCTAGAAAAGACGGTTACGCAAAAGGGTACTAAATAATGTCAAAAAGAATTGTTAGAAACATTTTTGAAAATGTGAATGATGAAAATATTGCTCTAACCTCTGAAATCAGTACAAAACTAAGTTACAAAGATTTAAAATTATTTATCAATAAAATTTCTAAACAAATGGCTGGAAATGGATTATCAAACAAAGATAGAGCAGCAATAGTTTTACCAAATGGACCGTACATGGCTTCAAGTTTTTTGGCTATTTCAAGCTATATGTCTGCTGCCCCTTTAAATCCATCATATAAATCTGAGGAGTATGAATTTTATTTAAAAGATTTAAATCCAAAAATTGTTTTGGTTGAGAAAAATTCTGAAAATCCAGTTGTAGATGTAGCAAAAAAATTAAAAATAGAATTATGTGAAATTAATCCTGAAAAGGATGGACCTTCAGGAATATTTAATATTTACGAAAAAGAAAGTGAATATACTTTACCCAATGAAAGTGATGAAGCATTAGTGCTACACACTTCTGGTACTACATCGAGACCAAAGATTGTTCCTTTAACAAATAAAAATATTTTTTCTTCAGCAGAAAATATTTCTAAAAGTTTAAATCTTTCAGAAAATGACCATTGTCTTAATATTATGCCACTTTTTCATATACATGGTCTAATAGCTATTTTAGCTTCATCAATGAAAGCTGGTGCATCTGTATGTGTATCAAATGGTTTTAATGCTATCAAGTTTTTAGATATAGCTAAATCAGAAAAAATAACTTGGTACTCTGGAGTACCCACAATGCATCAAACTATTTTGTTAAGAGCACATAAAAATTTAGAAATTGCTAAGGGGCTAGAACTAAGATTAATTAGGTCATCATCTGCATCTTTACCACCAGCAGTATTTAATGATTTAAATGATGTTTTTAGTTGTCCAGTAATTGAAGCATACGGTATGACAGAAGCTACTCATCAAATGACTTCTAATCCATTACCACCTAAGCAACAAAAAGCAGGATTTGTAGGCCTTCCAGCAGGCCCAGAGGTATGTATTATGAATGAAAATGGGGAAGTGCTAAAACAAGGTGATGAAGGAGAAGTGTGTATAAAAGGTGAAAATGTAACTCTTGGATACGATAATAATGAAGAAGCAAACAAAGTAAGTTTTATTAATGGTTGGTTTAGAACTGGCGATCAAGGTTATTTCGATAATGAGGGTTATTTAAAGATTTCAGGAAGATTGAAAGAAATAATTAATAAAGGTGGAGAAAAAATATCTCCATTAGAAGTTGATAATGTATTAATGGACCATCCATTAATAGATCAAGCAGTTTGTTTTGGATATGATGATAAAATGCTTGGAGAAAACATTGCTAGCGCAATTATAATAAAAAGTGGTGAGACATGTTCAGAAAATGATGTTTTAGAATATGCTCAAGAAAAACTAGCTAAGTTTAAAATACCAAAAAAAATTTTTTTTGTTGAAGAAATTCCAAAAGGAGCAACAGGAAAATTACAAAGAAATGTTTTAGCAAAAAAATTTGGTTTAAATAATTAATGATAAAAGTTTGTATATTTGGTGCAGGATCAATTGGTGGATATTTAGCTACATGTTTAAGTAAAAATAAAATTGATTTATCACTTATAGCTAGAGGTCCACACAAAAAAGCTATTGAGGAAAATGGTTTAACATTAATTAAAAAAGATAAAACAGAAAACTTTAAATTAAAAGTAACAGATGATCCCAAAGAACTTGGAATTCAAGATTATATTTTTATTTCAGTAAAAGCTCATGCAATTTCTAATATAGTTGAGTCTCTTCAAAGCTTAATTGGAGAAAATACAACTATAATATCAGCTGTGAATGGCTTACCATGGTGGTATTTTCATAAAGCTAACACGGGGACAAACTTAGATGAGAAACACATAGATAGTGTTGATCCTGATGGTAAAATTTGGAATTCTTTGAGGCCTTCAAGAGCTCTTGGATGTGTAGTTTATCCAGCAGCTGAAATTACTGAACCTGGTGTTATTAAACACAATGGTGGTGAAAGATTTACATTAGGCGAACCAGATGGGTCAAAATCAGAAAGACTTAAAATTATTGCAGATTTATTAATTGCAGGAGGTTTAAAAGCTCCACAAAAAAGTAATCTAAGAGATGAAATATGGATAAAGCTCTGGGGTAATTGCTCGTTTAATATTGTGAGTGCACTACACGATAAATCTTTAGATGAAATTGGTAACGACCCAGAACTATTGAATATAGTGAAAAAATTGATGGAAGAATGTCAGTCAGTGGGAGAAAAAATTGGCGTTAAATTTAATGTTTCGATAGATCATAGAATTAAGGCAGCAATTTCAATAAAAGGCCACAAACCATCAACTACTCAAGATTTACACGCAAAACGTCCCCTAGAAATTGATCCAATCATTGGATCAATAATTGAAATTGGAAATAAAATTAATGTAAATACTAAAAACTTAAAATCTGAATATAACAAGTTAAAACATAAAGCTGAGGGCTTGGGATTATACAAAAGATTAAAAATAATTGATCAAATTACAAATTAACTAAAAGTTTAAAGAAATATCTCTGTGCACTGAATTACATCTCGAAACATAAATCGCTTGTTCTTTAGTGAGTTTTTGCTGTAACCTTAAGCCAATATTATCGCTTAGTACCTGTAAGTGATTATTTATTCTATCCATATATTTTTTTTGAAATTCATTTCTCCAACTTACCTCTTTATCAAAATGTACATAAGTCTCATCAGCTATTTTTGCTATTTGTTCAGGATCTTTTTCATCTTCATCCATAATAGTTATCAAGTAATCTAATTTATCTGCAAATTCATCTGAACCTGATATTTCTCCAACTTTGTCAAACATATTGTCAATATGATCTATAGCATCTAGATAACCTCGATTATCAATTTTAGATTTAAGAATTTTAATATCATTACTCAATTCTTCAAATTTTTCTCCATCTAAAATAAATAATTTAATAAGCATTAAATCATCGTATGCATTATCTGCTGTTTTACGATATTTTTTAACAGCTAAATTTTTAGCTTTATTAATCTTGTTAAATTCATCATTCTTTGGTTTCCAGTCTTTTGAAATTGAATTAGCGATTTCTTCAATTTCAAGTTTTACATTTTCAATTCTTTGTTCAATTTTATTTTTTTCTGAAACCTCATCATCATCTAAATTTCTAATTTCAGCTTTATATTTGTCAATTTTTTTATTGAGTTTAGAAATTTTCTTCTGTTTTTTTCTAGTCTTAAAATGTAAGTCTCTATAATCAACGGCATAGTCATTATAAATAGCTTCTGCACTTTTGACTTCGTCAACTAATTCGAAAGTGTAATTTGAATTATCTACGTGACGTTGGAAAAAACTTAGTTTATCAGCTGGTAAATTTGCAAGTATAATTGAGTCAAAATCGTCAATGCTATTCTTTATTACATCTGCATTATTTGCATAATTTGCAAATTTATATTCTTGTAGGCAATACTGTAGTTTAGGATTCATTGGAGGTGGTGCTACATTTGAAGTTAAATAAACTCTGTTAGGAAGATAATTCACAAGTGATGGATAAGAACCAACAATAGCTAAACCAATAAGCTGAAGAACTATGAATGGTACAACGCCTTTCCAAATATCTAGTGTTTGCACTACTTTTGGAGCCACACCTTTTAAATAAAATAATGCAAATCCAAATGGTGGGGTTAGAAAAGAAGTTTGCAAGTTCACTCCAATCATAACTCCTAACCAAACTGCCGTTACATTAGCTCCTGTTTCAGCCAACAATATTGGTGCAATTATTGGAACAACAACAACAGCAATTTCAATAAAATCTAAAAAGAAACCCAGTAAAAATATTACTATCATAACAACTACAAACTGAGTCCAAAATCCGCCAGGTAAATCCTGTAAGAAATCTCTAACTAATTCTTCACCACCAAACGCTCTAAATCCAGAAGTAAGCATCGCAGCTCCTAAAAGAATAATAAATACCATTGAAGTAGTTATACAAGTTTCAGTAACAACCTCTTTTAAAACATTCTCTGTTTTATAAGTTCTCCAGAAGCTCCAAGATATTCCAATTACAAGAAGGATAACAAAGAAAGTAGTTGTGTATATTGCTCCAATATCTCTTTCTTCTAAATTTTTTATGTTGAGTTCATAATTTGAGGCAAAAAAAGTGATTGGTATCAACGAACCTATAATAAGTAAAAGAGGATAAAAGGCACTTTTCTTTCCTTCAAATAATCTGTAACCTGCCATTAGTGTTGCACCTATAGCTCCGATAGAACCAGCTTGGTTAACAGTTGCAATACCCATTAATATAGAACCTAAAACTGCAAATATTAATGCAAGAGGTGGAATAATAATAACAATTACTCTCATCCAAAATCTAAAATTAAATTCACCCTTAAATGGAACTGGTGGTGCAACTCCTTTTTTGATTCTTGCATAGAAGAAAACATAAATCATATAAAGAGCTACCAATACTAATCCCGGCAAAAGTGCACCAAGGAACATGTCTCCAGCACTTGATGATCCAACTCTAAATTCACCTGGCATATTAAATTCTCCAGTCAAAGCTTTGTAATCATTCTGTCTCATATTATTTGCAACATCAGACGCACTCGCTAATTGGTCTGCAATAATAATCAATACGATGGATGGAGGAATAATTTGTCCAAGTGTTCCAGAGGAACATACAATTCCACTTGCAAGTTTTCTGTCATAATTGTTATTCAACATTGTTGGTAATGAGATTAATCCCATTGCAATTACTGTTGCTCCTACAATACCTGTCGTTGCAGCTAATAAAGCACCAACGAATATAACTGAGATACCTAATCCTCCTGGAATTGGACCAAATAACTGACCCATTGTAATTAATAAATCTTCAGCAATTTTTGATTTTTGAAGCATAATCCCCATAAAAATAAACAAAGGAATTGCAATTAAGGTGTCTGTTTCTACATCCCAATAGTTACTTCTAAAATTAGTTATTCCAGCAACAAGCCATTCAATTGGCCCATCTACTGCGAAGAATGCATCAGCATCTCCTTCAAATAAATAGCCAAAAAAGGCCGCTAAACCTATAGATATGATAGCTGAACCTGGTAGAGCAAATGCAACTGGGTAACCAGATGCAAGAGCTACAATCATAATTAAAACTAAAACTGCTAAGAAAAATAATTCCACTATTGGCTTTCCATATTTTCTACATTAACTTCGTTTGTATTATTCACATCTGAAATTTTCGACTCATTCTCATTTAACAGAAGTTTGTAACTGCTACCCATAAAAAAGCTTGTGAACTGTAACAACATCGTAATAGCGAATACTGCTAGATACACTGCCATTAAATAAAGTAAATATAATCCATTAGAACCCTGCTGGGTGACCTCAAAAGCAACTACCGGTCCATTAATAATACTTGCTTTACCATTTAAACCTAAAAATATAACAATTAAACAAAGTGGTACTCCAAGTACTGCAGAACCAATTGCATTAGTCCATGCTTTTTTTCTTTCACTAAAATTAGAGTATAAAACATCAACTCTAACATGACCCTCATGAATTAATGCATAAGCACTTGCAAATAAATATAATGCCGCGTACCAAAACCTTACAAGATCACCTTGAAAAGCTTGTTCGTAAGAAAATATAAATCTAGATAAAACTATAAAAAATTCACTTAAGACTACTAAAACTGCTAGCCAAATAAAACCAACAGATTTTGTAAAATAACCAATTATTAATCGAAGCTGCTGCAGCAATGGAAAATGACGTTATGATGTCTGAGTACAATGCTAAAAATGGTGCAGCACTTGCAAGATTGATTAATGATCATGGTGTTAAACTAGAGAAGTTTAGCGACAAGGTTTATGATGGTTTTGGAAAAGCAGCAGAGGAAGTCTTTGAAGAGACAAGAGCGAGTAGTGGTCTTGCAGAAAGAATCCATACTAGTTTCTTAAAAGCTAGAAAAGAAATTGGTGCTTGGACAAACCTTTCAGACTCACCTTACATTCAGCAAAGAAATAG
>CACAEM010000009.1 GCA_902531455.1 uncultured Pelagibacteraceae bacterium
GGTTGGAACAGGAATAGAAAGCGATGTTGCTTTAGACTCAGGAGTCACAATCGTTGCTAAAAGAGACGGTATTGTTGATAAAATCGATGGAAAAAGAATAGTTATAAAAGTTTCAAATGAAAAAGATTACTCTCAATCGGGTGTAGATATTTATAATCTTCAAAAATTTAAAAGATCAAACCAAAATACATGTATTAACCAAAAACCATTAGTAAGAGTTGGTGATAATGTCAGCTCTGGAGATATAATAGCAGATGGACCATCTACAAAAATAGGAGAGCTGGCATTAGGTAAAAATGTTACAGTAGCATTTATGCCTTGGCAGGGATACAATTTCGAAGACTCTATTTTAATCTCAGAAAGATGTGTAACAGATGATGTTTTCACCTCAATACATATTGAAGAATACGAAGTAATGGCTAGAGATACAAAGTTAGGTGAAGAGGATATAACGAGAGATATACCAAATATAAATGAAGAGTCATTAAAAAATCTGGATGAGTCAGGCATAGTTTATGTTGGAGCTGAAGTAAAACCAGGCGATATTTTAGTTGGAAAAGTTACTCCAAAAGGAGATTCAGCTTCTGGCCCTGAAGAAAAATTATTAAGATCAATCTTTGGGGAGAAGGCAATAGATGTGACCGATACATCTTTAAAAATGCCAAGTGGTAGTGGGGGAATAGTAGTTGATGTAAGAGTTTTTAACAGACATGGAATTGAAAAAGATGAAAGGTCTATAACAATTGAGAGAGCTGAAATTGAAAGTGTTCAACAAGATAAAAATGTGGAAGAGGAAATATTAGAGAGAAGCATCAAACAAAGAGCAACATCAATTTTAACAAATACAAAATTAAATAAGAAAATAAAAAATTATGATGTTGGAACATCTCTTAATGAGGAAATAATTTTTGGTTCTAATATAAATGAGTTATTAAAAATAACTGTAGAGGATAATAAAAAAAATGAAGCTATGCTTCAATTAAGATCACAATATGAAAATGCAAAAAAAGATATACAGGATAGATTTGAAGATAAGGTTTTAAAGATTAGACAAGGTGATGACTTGTTGCCAAGTGTAATGAAAATGGTAAAAGTTTTTGTTGCGATTAAAAGAAGATTGAGACCAGGTGACAAAATGTCTGGAAGACATGGAAACAAAGGTGTAGTGAGCAAAATTGTTCCGGTAGAGGATATGCCATATAGAGAAAATGGCAAGCCAGTAGATATTGTTCTTAACCCGCTTGGAGTTCCAAGTAGGATGAATGTAGGACAAATATTAGAAACTCACTTAGGTTGGTCGTGTAAAGAATTAGGTGAACAACTAACTGATTTAATAAATCAAAACCAAAAGAAAATTGAAAAAGATGAAAAAATAACAAAATTTTTAAAATCAGTGTATGGTCAAGATGTTTATTCTAAAAATATTGATAGTTTATCAAGCACAGAATTTAATGATTTATGTCATAACATTAAAAATGGAGTGCCAATTTCAACACCGGTTTTTGATGGTGCCAAAGAAAAAGATGTAACAAAAATGTTAGATTTGGCAAATTTACCAAACTCAGGACAAACATCACTTTGGGATGGAAGAACAGGAGAAAAATTTGATAGACCTGTTACCGTTGGAATAATTTATATGCTTAAACTTCACCACTTAGTTGAGGATAAAATACATGCAAGATCAACTGGTCCATATAGTTTAGTTACTCAACAGCCGCTAGGTGGTAAAGCACAACTAGGAGGTCAAAGATTTGGCGAAATGGAAGTTTGGGCACTTGAGGCATATGGTGCATCATACACTTTACAAGAAATATTGACTGTAAAATCTGACGATGTGGCTGGTAGAGTAAAAGTTTATGAAACAATTGTTAAAGGGGAAGAAAATTTTGAGTCAGGAATACCCGAGTCCTTCAATGTATTAGTAAAAGAAATTAAATCGTTAGCACTTAATGTGGAGTTAAATTAAATTTATGAGTAAAGAGTTATCAGATCTATTTAAATCTTCAGAAATAACTGAAGCTCAAAATTTTAACAGTATAAAAATTACTTTAGCTAGTCCTGAAAAAATAAAATCATGGACATTTGGGGAAATAAAAAAACCAGAAACTATAAATTATAGAACATTTAGACCTGAAAAAGATGGTCTTTTCTGTGCAAGAATATTTGGGCCAATAAAAGACTATGAGTGTCTATGTGGTAAATACAAGAGAATGAAGTTTAGAGGAATAATCTGTGAAAAATGTGGGGTTGAAGTTACAAAATCCAATGTTCGAAGAGAAAGAATGGGTCATATTAATCTAGCGACACCAGTTGCTCATATTTGGTTTTTAAAGTCATTACCAAGTAGAATTTCTTTAGTAGTTGATATGAAATTAAAAGAAGTAGAAAGAGTTTTATACTTTGAAAATTTTATAGTGATTGAGCCAGGGTTAACAGGCTTAAAGAAAAATCAATTATTAGGTGAAGAAGAATTAATTAAATATCAAGACGATTATGGGGAAGAAGCTTTCACAGCAGGAATTGGAGCAGAGGCAATACTTGAAATTTTAAAATCAATAAATCTTGAGGAAGAAAGAGAATTGTTAGTAAAAAGTATAAAAGAAACTAAATCAAAAGTTTCAGAGGAGAGATCAATTAAGAGATTAAAATTAATAGAGTCATTTATAGACACAGGAAATAAACCTGAATGGATGATTTTAACAACTGTACCAGTAATACCACCTGAACTAAGACCTCTTGTACCATTAGATGGTGGAAGATTTGCTACGTCTGATCTAAATGACCTATACAGAAGGGTGATTAATAGAAACAATAGGCTCAAAAGATTAATAGATTTAAAGGCGCCTGATATTATTATTAGAAATGAAAAAAGAATGTTGCAAGAATCTGTTGACGCTCTTTTTGATAATGGCAGAAGAGGTAGAGTAATAACGGGTACTGGAAAGAGACCTCTTAAATCTTTGGCTGAAATGTTAAAAGGTAAGCAGGGTAGATTTAGACAGAATTTGCTTGGAAAAAGGGTAGATTATTCTGGAAGATCTGTAATAGTCGTTGGACCAGACTTAAAATTACACGAATGTGGTCTACCAAAAAAGATGGCATTAGAGTTATTTAAACCATTTTTGTATGCTAGGTTAAATAAATTGGGATTAGCCTCTACTATTAAACAAGCAAAAAAATTAGTCGAAAGAGAGAGAACTGAAGTTTGGGATGCATTAGAATTAATAGTTAGAGAGCATCCAGTTATACTAAACAGAGCGCCAACTCTTCATAGATTAGGTGTCCAGGCCTTCGAGCCAAAATTGATCGAGGGAAATGCAATTGAACTTCATCCATTAACTTGTGCAGCATTTAATGCTGATTTTGATGGAGATCAAATGGCTGTTCATGTCCCATTAAGTTTAGAGGCGCAATTAGAAGCTAGAGTTCTGATGATGTCGACAAATAATATATTAAGCCCATCTAATGGTAAGCCTATTATTGTACCGAGTCAGGATATGATTTTGGGTATATATTATTTGTCTCAACCGCCAGTACAAACAGAAAAAGTTGATGGATATTTTGTAAACACATCCGAAATTGAGCATGCACTTGAGACAGGTCAGATTAAGGTACACTCAAGAATAGTATCAAGATTTGAGACTATTGATGAAAAAGGAAATACAAAATTTGAAAAACACATTAGCACAGCGGGAAGATTTTTATTATCAAACATAATTCCAAAAAATTTAAATAATAAATTTTCTTTAATTGATAGATTGCTACCAAAAAAAATAGTTTCAGAGGTTATTGATCATGTCTTTAGATTCTCTGGTCAGAAAAGTACTGTAATATTTTGCGACAAATTAAAAGATATTGGATTTAAGCATGCATTCAAGGCAGGAATTTCATTTGGAAAAGATGATCTTTTAATACCAGATAATAAAGAACAATTAATTGATGAGACTAAAAAACTTATAGCTGACTACGAAGGGCAATATGCAGAGGGACTTATAACTAGAGGTGAAAAATATAATAAAGTTATTGATGCTTGGTCCAAGTGTACAGACAGAGTTGCATCTGAAATGATGAAAAGAATTTCAGCAACCGAAGTTACAGATGAAGGATTAAAAATTAATTCAGTATTTATGATGGCTGATAGTGGTGCTAGAGGATCAGCAGCACAAATGAAACAATTAGCTGGTATGAGAGGTTTGATTGCAAAGCCATCAGGAGAAATTATTGAAACTCCAATTACGTCTAATTTTAAAGAAGGTCTTACAGCTTTAGAATATTTTAATTCAACTCATGGAGCACGAAAAGGTTTGGCAGATACTGCTTTAAAAACTGCAAGCTCAGGTTATTTAACTAGAAGATTGTGTGATGTTGCTCAAGATTTAACTATTACAAAAGTAAAATGTGATAACCCAAGTTATATCAAACTTACAGAAGTTTTAGAGGGTGGAAATATTATGGTAAGTCTATCTGAAAGAGCTTTAGGGAGAGTTACTGCAAGGGACGTTAAAAATCCTTTATCTGGTGAAATAATAATTAAAAAAGAGAAAATGATAGACGAAGCAGCATGTGAAAAAATTGATGCAGCTGGTGTTAAAACATTAAATGTTTATTCCGTAATGACTTGCAGTTCAAAAGAAGGTGTTTGTGCAACATGTTATGGAAGAGATTTATCAAGGGGAAAAATGGTTCATGTTGGTGAAGCAATAGGAATGATATCTGCTCAATCAATTGGCGAGCCTGGAACACAGCTTACAATGAGAACTTTCCATGTTGGTGGAACAGCTTCAGTAAAACAAGAGTCTCAAATAGTATCAAACTCTGAGGGTATTCTTAAAATTGTAAATACAAACTTAATTAAAGATTCTAAGAATAATCAAATCGTAATGGGTAGAAATACCGAGATATCAATTGAAGATGACAATGGATTACAAGTAGCATCTTACAAGGTACCTTATGGCTCTAAACTATTTTTTGAAAATGAGCAAAAAGTTAAAAAAGGTGCAAAGATTTGTGAATGGGACCCATATACAACACCTGTAATTGCTGAAAAAGATGGTATTGCAAACTATGTCGATTTAATTGATGGTGTTTCAATTGCTGAAACTGTTGATGATGCAACTGGTATATCTACAAAAGCAGTTGTTGATTGGAAAAATCAATCAAAAAATACAGATCTAAAACCAAGAATTACTTTAAGAGACTCAAAAGGAAACGTGATTAAAAAAGCAGATGACAATGAAGCAAGATATTATTTAGTTCCAGACTCAATTTTATCAGTCAAAGATGGAGCAAAAATTTCAGCGGGTGATGTTATTGCAAGACTACCTAAAGAAACAACTAAAACTAAAGATATAACAGGTGGATTACCTAGAGTTGCAGAATTATTTGAAGCTAGAAAAGCTAAAGATAGTGCAATTATCGCAGAAAATGATGGTAGCGTTATTTTTGGTAAAGAGGTAAGAGGTAAACAAAGAGTAACAATTGAAGCTGAAAATGGTGATACATCTAGTTACTTAATTCCAAAGGGTAAGCACATAAATTTTAACCAAGGTGAAAAAATTAAAAAAGGTGAATACTTATTAGACGGTCAACCTTTACCTCATGATATTTTAAGAATATTGGGAATAGAGGAATTAACTGAGTATTTTGTTAACCAAGTTCAAGATGTTTATAGACTGCAGGGTGTTATAATTAATGATAAACACATTGAGACTATTTTAAGACAAATGCTGAAGAAAATAGAAGTAAAGGAAACTGGTGATAGTAAGTTATTACCAGGAGAGATAATAGATAGAATAAAATTTGAAACAATGAATGAAGAATTAGTAGCTGATGGCAAAAAACCTGCTGTTGGTGAAAGAGTTTTAATGGGAATAACAAAAGCCTCACTACAAACTGAGTCATTTATTTCTGCTGCTTCATTCCAAGAAACTACAAGAGTTCTTACAGATGCAGCTATTAAAGGGAAAGTCGATAAACTGACTGGCTTAAAAGAAAATGTTATAGTTGGAAGGTTAGTTCCAGCAGGGACTGGTTCTATTAAAAATAATTGGAATAAAAAAGCAATTGATGATGATCAGAAATTTTTATCGGAGCAAGAAACAAAAGAAGTCTCTGAAGCTCAAATAAACCAGTAAAATTAGTACTTTTTTCACTTTATTTAGTTTGACAAATACAATTTCTAATGTATTTTGGCCATGTTTTTGGTTGGAATGTAGTGACTAGATCACTAAACGCTGCCACAAATAACATGTCAGTTATTTCATCAAAAATATAATTATTTATATTAATTAAATTATGCCGACTATAAACCAGTTAGTTAGAAAAAGTAGAGTTAAGCAGATAACAAGAAATAAAGTTCCTGCTTTACAAAAACAACCCTTGAAGAGAGGTGTATGTGTAAAGGTTTACACTACTACTCCAAAAAAACCTAACTCTGCACTCAGAAAAGTTGCTCGTGTTAGATTGTCCAATGGTTTTGAAGTTACCGCGTACATACCTGGAGAAGGTCATAATTTACAAGAACATTCGGTAGTTTTAATTAGAGGCGGAAGAGTTAAAGATTTACCAGGCGTAAGATACCACATTCTGAGAGGTAATCTGGATACACAAGGTGTTGCAAATAGAAAACAAAGAAGATCCTTATACGGAACAAAAAAAGGTAAATAATAAATGTCTAGAAAAAGAAAAGCCCCAAAAAAATTACCTGTAATTGATCCAAAATATAAGTCTACAATAATTCCAAAATTAATAAATTCTATAATGTATGACGGAAAAAAAACAATAGCTGAAAAAATCATATATGATGCAATAGATAAAATAAAAACTAAATCAAAAGATGAACCGTTAAATGTATTTAATGACGCTATAAATAATATTAGACCAACTGTAGAAGTTAGATCTAGAAGAGTTGGTGGAGCTACTTATCAAGTTCCAGTTGAAGTTAAGTCAAAAAGATCTCAGGCATTAGCATTAAGATGGTTGGTAGATGCTTCAAGAAAACGAAAAGACAAAAATATGTCTGATAAAATATTTAATGAAATTTATGATGCTTATCAAAATAAAGGATCGGCTATAAAAAAAAAGGAAGATACGCATAAAATGGCAGAGTCTAACAAAGCTTTTGCTCATTTTAGGTGGTAAAAATATTATGTCCAGAACACACACATTAGATAAATATAGAAATATTGGCATTATGGCCCATATAGATGCTGGTAAGACAACAACTACAGAACGAATTCTTTACTATACGGGAAAAAGTCATAAAATTGGTGAGGTCCATGATGGAGCAGCTACTATGGATTGGATGGAACAGGAGCAGGAAAGAGGAATTACTATTACCTCTGCTGCCACAACTTGTTTTTGGAACGACCATAGAATTAATATAATAGATACTCCTGGACACGTTGATTTTACTATAGAAGTGGAAAGATCGTTAAAAGTATTAGACGGTGCTGTAGCAGTATTTGATGGTGTAGCTGGAGTTGAGCCTCAATCTGAGACTGTCTGGAGACAGGCAGATAAATATAAGGTTCCAAGAATTTGTTTTGTTAACAAACTTGATAGAACAGGTGCAGATTTTTTTAGATGTGTAGGAATGATTAAAGATAGACTTGGTGCAAAACCATTAGTAATGCAAGTACCTATTGGAATTGAAGCATCATTGAAAGGTGTTGTTGACCTTGTAAAAATGAAAGCGGTTGTTTGGAAAAATGAGGATCTTGGTGCAGCTTGGGAATTAGTAGAAATACCCGATGAATTAAAAGAAATTTCCTCTAAATACAGACAAGAATTAGTTGAAACAGCAGTCGAGCAAGATGAAAAACTTATGGAAGATTATCTTGGAGGTAAAGATATATCTGAAGAAGATTTAATTAAATGTATAAGAAAGGGATGTTTAGGTTTTGATTTTGTACCTGTGCTTACAGGATCAGCTTTTAAGAATAAAGGTGTCCAACCCTTATTAGATGCAGTTGTGAATTATTTACCTAGCCCAAATGATATTGGATCAATTAAAGGTACTAAACCAGGATCAGAAGATGAGATTGAAATGAAATTTGAGGACAACGCTCCATTTTCAGCACTAGCTTTTAAGGTAGCTAATGATCCTTTTGTAGGAAGCTTAACTTTTATTAGAATTTATTCAGGTACTGTTAAATCAGGTACAGGGATTTATAACACTTCAAAAGATAAAGAGGAAAGAGTAGGAAGAATGCTTTTAATGCATGCAAATTCAAGAGAAGATATTAAAGAAGCAAATGCTGGTGATATAGTTGCACTTGCTGGATTAAAAAATACTATTACAGGGCACACACTAGCTGATAAAGAAAATCCTGTCTTATTAGAACCAATGGAATTTCCTGATCCAGTTATTGAAATTGCTGTAGAACCAAAAACAAAAGCAGACCAAGAAAAAATGGGAGAGGCGCTTGGTAGATTGGCAAAAGAAGATCCATCATTTAGAGTTACTTCTGATGAAGAGTCAGGACAAACGATTATTAAAGGAATGGGAGAGTTGCACCTAGATATAATCGTTGATAGAATGAAAAGAGAATTTAAAGTAGAGGCCAATGTAGGAGCCCCTCAAGTTGCTTATAGAGAAACTATCCTTTCACCTGCTGAAAATGACTACACTCATAAAAAACAAAGTGGTGGTGCAGGTCAGTTTGCTAGAGTGAAACTTACTGTTGAGCCATTAGAACCAGGCAAAGGTAGAGAAATTGAGAGTAAAATAAAAGGTGGAGCAATACCAAAGGAATTTATTCCTGGAGTTGAAAAAGGTGTTGAAACAGTTGCAGATGGAGGGATTTTAGCTGGATTTCCACTTATAGATTACAAAGTTACAATAGTTGACGGACTACACCACGATGTAGATTCAAGTGTTTTAGCATTTGAATTAGCATCAAGACAATGTTTTAAAGAAGCATGCACTAAAGCAACATTAAAATTATTAGAACCTATTATGAGGGTAGAGGTTGTTACACCTGAAGATTATATGGGTGATGTGATTGGAGATTTAAATAGTAGAAGAGGTCAGATAAGTACCCAAGAGCAAAGAGGTAATGCTACAGTAATAACAGCTATGGTTCCATTAGCAAATATGTTTGGATATATAAACAATTTAAGATCAATGTCTCAAGGAAGAGCTCAATATTCAATGTTCTTTGATCATTATGATAAAGTACCACAAAATGTACAAGATGAAGTAACTAAAAAAACAGGCTAAAATGGAAAAACAAAATATTAGAATTAAGTTAAGAGCATATGATAATAAAGTTCTAGATCAATCTACAGAGGAAATAGTTAATACAGTTAAGAGAACAGGTGCAAATATTAAAGGACCAATACCTCTACCTACAAAAAAAGAACGATACACAGTTTTAAGATCACCTCATATTGATAAAAAAAGTAGAGAACAGTTTGAAACTAGAACACATAAAAGACTAATTGATATTATTGAACCAACACCAGCAACAGTAGAAGCTCTAATGAAATTAGATTTAGCTTCTGGCGTTGATGTGGAGATAAAAATATAATGAGTGAAATTGGGTTAATTGGAAAAAAAATAGGAATGTCTAGAGAATTCTTTAAAACAGGTCAATCAGTACCTGTAACCGTAATAAAAATAGAAAAAGGAAGAATTGTACAAATAATTAATGCGGAAAAGAGGGGATATAACGCAATACAATTAGGCTTTGGAAAAATTAAAAACTCAAAACTATCAAAATCAATGAAAGGGTATTTTGCCAAAAAGAATACAGAGGCAAAAAAAATATTAAAAGAATTTAGAGTAAAAGATATTAACGAATACAAAGAAGGCAATGAATTTGGTATTGAAATTTTTAATGACACTAAATTTGTAGATATTAAGGCAAAAACAATTGGAAAAGGGTTTGCAGGAGCTATGAAAAGACATAATTTTGGGGGGTTAAGAGCATCTCATGGTGTTTCAGTTTCACATAGAGCTCATGGATCAACAGGTCAAAATCAAGACCCTGGAAAAGTTTTTAAAGGAAAAAAAATGGCAGGACATATGGGAAATAAATTAAGATCAATGCAAAATTTAGAAATTATAAAAACAGATTTAGAAAATGAAATCTTATATATAAAAGGTTCTATTCCGGGAGCTAGAAATTCTGAAATATTACTTAAAAAAGCTATAAAAAATACAAATAAATTAACAATTAAAGAAAAAATAGAAAACTTTGAAAAAACAAAGAAAGCAAAAGATAAAAAAAAATAAATTATGAAAATAGATAAGATTAATATTGATGGTAAGAAAAATTCAATTGAGATTTCAGATAAAATTGTAGCATCAAAAATAAATGAAAAAGTTATTAGTTTAGTTTTGTATAAGAATAATGCTAACTACAAAGGTAGAAAAGCTAAAACTAAACAAAAAAATGAAATTATAGGCTCTACATCAAAAATATATGCACAAAAAGGAACAGGTAACGCTAGGCACGCAAGTAAAAAAGCTCCAATTTTTGTTGGTGGTGGTGTAGCTCATGGGCCAAAGGGTGAAAGTAATTATAAAAAGAGAAAACTTAACAAGAGTGAAAAAAAAATAAGCATAACTTCATTAATAACAAAAAAAACTAAGTCTAATGATTTAATAATTTTCGATGATTTCGAGAATAAAATCTTAAAAACTAAACAAATGAGCAGTATACTTAATAAATTTGAGGCAAAAAATTCGATTATAATTGCAGATTCCAAATCCAAAGAAAATATTTTTAAATCTGTTCAAAATATACCCAATGTTAAAATAACAGACTTAAATCATTTCAGTGCTTATGATCTTGCAAAATATAATAAAATTATTTTTACGGAAACATCAATTAAAGAACTAGAAAAAAAATATATATAATGGAAAAACTTAATTTATACGATAAAATTTTATCACCAATTGTAACTGAAAAATCTACTAATCTGTCAGAACAAAATAAAATAACTTTTAAAGTTCATAAAGGTGCAAATAAAAAAAATTTAAAAGAAAATATTGAAAAGATTTTTAAAGTTAACGTAACAAAAGTTAATATAGTAAATAAAAAGACAAGATTAAAAATAACAAGAGGAAAAAAAGTTAAAGTTAAGGGATTTAAAAAGGCAATAATTACATTAAAAAAAGGTCAAAACATAGATCTGACAACGGGTATATAAAATTATGGCACTAAAAACATTTAAACCATACACCAAATCATCCAGAGGAACTATCCTGGTTAGTAGAGAGGGATTGTGGAAGGGCAAACCTTTTAAATCTCTAACATCACCTAACTACGCTTCTAAAGGTAGAAATAATTATGGAAGAATAACATCTAGAAATCATGGTGGTGGACATAAACACAAGTATAGAATTATTGATTTTCATAGAAAGAAAATTGATATGACAGCAGAGGTTGAAAGAATTGAATATGACCCAAATAGATCATGCCATATTATGTTAGTTAAGTTTGAAGATGGAAAAAGATTTTATTACTTAGCACCAAAAGGAATAAAAATAGGTGAAAAAATTCAGAATGGGCAAAATTCTGAAATTAAAGTTGGAAATAGTCTTCCTTTAAAAGATATTCCAGTTGGAATAGACATACACAATGTTGAAATAAATCCTGGAGGGGGTGGTAAAATTGCTAGATCGGCTGGAACATCAGTTTCAATATCTGGTATAGATGGCAATTACTCAATTATTAAAATGACATCTGGTGAAGTTAGAAAAATAAATTCGAATTCAATGGCATCAATTGGTGTTCTGTCAAATCCGGATCAAAAAAATACCAAAATTGGTAAAGCAGGAAGATCAAGATGGTTGGGCAGAAGACCACATACAAGAGGAGTGGTTAAAAACCCAGTTGACCACCCACACGGAGGTGGAGAAGGTAAATCAGCTGGTGGTAGACATCCAGTTTCACCCACAGGACAGTCAGCAAAAGGATTAAAAACAAGAGATAATAAAAGAACTGACAAATTTATAATAAGAAGAAGAAAGAAAAAAAGAAAGTAAGTTATGGCTAGATCTGTTTGGAAAGGACCATTTGTTGAGGAAAGTTTGATAAGAAAAGTGGAAAAAATTAAGAATGAAACTGTAAAAAAACCAATTAAAACTTGGTCAAGAAAATCTACTATAATTCCAGATTTTGTTGGAATTAGTTTTTTAATTTATAATGGGAAAAAATTTATTCCAATTACTATTTCAGAGGATATGGTTGGTCATAAGCTTGGTGAATTTGCACCTACGAGACAATTTTTTGGTCACACACCAGCAGATAAAAAAGCAAAAGTTGAAGGTGGAGCTAAAAAATAATGTCTAAATTGAAAAAAATAGTAGATTCAAAGATTGTAAAATCAGTTAATAAGAATGTGAGATCTAGCACAAAAAAACTTAATCCTATTTTAAAATCTGTAGTTGGAAAAAGGGTTGATGAAGCAATAAAAAATTTATCTTTTTCTGAAAAAAGAATTTCTAAAGAAATTAAAAAAACAATTTCTTCAGCTGTAGCTAACGCAGAAAACAATTATCAATATGATATTGATAAATTAATTATAAAAGAAGCATATAGTGGAAAACAAGTTGTTATGAAAAGATTTAGAGCAAGAGCTAAAGGTAGAGCAGCTGAAATAATGAAACATTACTCAAATATTACAATAATACTTACAGAAAAAGAAAAACAAACGGAGAGCTATGGGTCAAAAAGTTAATCCAATAGGACTAAGATTGGGTATCAACAGAGGGTGGGATTCTGTTTGGTATGCAAAAAAGAAAGACTTTGGAAATAATTTAATTGAAGATTATAGAATAAGAGAATACATCAAAAAGAATGTCGTAAACTCTGGTGTATCAAAAGTTATGATAGAAAGAACAACAAAAAAATGTTTTGTGACTATATATACTTCAAGACCAGGTTTTGTAATAGGAAAAAAAGGATCCGATATAGAGAAGATTAAAGGAAATTTGTCAAAACTTACTTCAAACGAAGTAGTTTTAAACATAAAAGAAGTAAAAAAACCTGAAACAAACAGCTACTTAGTAGCAGAAAATATTGCACAGCAATTAGTAAAAAGAGTTTCTTATAGAAGAGCTATGAAAAGATCTATGCAATCAGCAATTAGACTCGGCGCAAAAGGCATAAAAGTTTCAGTAAGCGGAAGATTAGGAGGAAATGAAATCGCGAGAACAGAATGGTTGAGAGAAGGAAGCATTCCATCTCATACACTTAGAGCAGATATAGATTATGCAGAGGCAGAGGCTTTAACGACATATGGAATAATTGGTATAAAAGTGTGGATTTATAAAGGAGAGATATTTACCAAAGAATTTAGCCAAGAAAGGAACAAAATTTAAAAATGCTACAACCTACAAGAACTAAATTTAGAAAAGCTCACAAAGGAAGAATCCATGGTAATGCTTCTAGATGCAATATCATGAATTATGGATCTTATGGACTAAAAGCAATACAACCAGAAAGAGTAATTTCTAGACAGATAGAGGCCGCAAGAGTAGCATTAACAAGACACATGAAGAGACAGGGAAGAGTTTGGACACGAATGTTTCCAAATATACCAGTTTCAAAGAAACCTACAGAAGTCAGAATGGGTAAAGGAAAAGGTTCCCCTGAGTTTTGGGCTTGTAGAGTTAAACCAGGAAGAATTTTATTTGAAGTTGATGGAGTTTCAGAGGAAATTGCCAAGGAAGCTTTATATAAAGCATCAGCTAAGCTTCCCATAAAATGTAAATTTATAAAGAGAGTATAATATGAACAAAAAAGAGATAAAAAAACTAACAAAATCACAAATGGCAGAAAATATTATAAAATTAAAAAAAGATTTATTTAATTTAAGGTTTCAAAAAGTTAATGGCCAAATTAAAAGTCCATCTAAAATTACTGAGACAAAAAAAAATATTGCTAGATTGAAAACTCTAATAGAGGTTAAAAATGCCTAAAAAAATATTAAATGGCACTGTAGTTAGTGATAAACCAGATAAAACTATTACAGTTTTAGTTGAAAGAAAATATCAACATCCAGTGTTTAAAAAAGTAATGAAAGCAAGAAAAAAATATAATGCTCATGATAAAGAAAATAAATTTAAAATAGGAGATAAAGTTTCAATTAGAGAGAGCAGACCCTATTCAAAAAATAAAAAATTTGAAGTTATTGGAGAAACTAAATGATACAGGTACAAACTGAATTATTTGTAGCAGATAATACAGGTGCAAAAAAAATTGAATGCATAAAAGTATTAGGTGGATCAAAAAGAAGATATGCAAGTATTGGAGATACAATCGTTGTAGCTGTTAAAGAAGCTATACCTAAGGGAAAAGTGAAAAAAGGTTCAGTTCATAAAGCTGTGGTGGTGAGAGTTAAAAAAGGAATACATAGAAATGATGGTTCTAAAGTTAGATTTGACAATAATGCTGCTGTATTAACAGATGATAAAGGAGAACCTATTGGAACTAGAATTTTTGGGCCAGTAACCAGAGAATTAAGAAATAGAGGGCAAATGAAAATTATCTCACTAGCTCCTGAGGTATTGTAATGATTAAAAAGGGTTTAAAAGTAAAAGTTTTGACAGGTAAAGATAGAAAAAAAGAAGGTGAAATTATAGAGATTGATAGAAAAAATAATAGAGCTAAAGTTAAAGGAATAAACATAGTAAAAAAACATGTAAAAACTACTAAAGAGAAAAAAGGTGGAATAGTTTCAAAAGAAAATTTTATCCATATATCTAATCTTATGTCACTAGAAAATAAAAAGGAGCAAGCTAAAAAATAATGGAACCAAGACTAAAAGAATTAATCAAAAAAGATATAAATAAAAGCTTGAGAGAAAAATTTGGCTATAAAAACTTATATATGGGGCCAAAAATAGAAAAAATTGTTCTTAATATGGGATTAGGTTTGGATGGAAATGATACAAAAATAATCAATTCATGCTTAGAGGATTTAGCTAATATTTCAGGACAAAAGCCAGTTATAACTAAATTTAGAAAATCCATAGCTAATTTTAAAACAAGAAAAAATACAAATTCAGGATTAAAGGTTACTTTACGAAAAAATAAAATGTATGAATTTATTGATAGATTAGTAAATATAGCACTCCCAAGAATAAAAGATTTCAGAGGATTAAGTCCAAAAGGTTTTGATAAATTTGGAAATTATACTTTTGGCATAAAGGAACAGATAATATTTCCAGAGGTAAACTTTGATAAAGTTGATAAAATTAGAGGATTAGACATTACTATTGTAATTAGATCTATGAATGTCAAGCATAGTCACGAACTTCTTAAGAAATTAAATTTTCCAATTAATGAAAATAGGAGCAACTAATGGCTAAATTAAGTGCAATTAACAAGAATAATAAAAGAATAAAATTATCTGATAAATTTTTTAAGAAAAGGAAAAATTTGAAAAAAATTATTATGGATAAGAAATTAACATTAGAGGAAAGATTTAAAGCACAACAAAAATTGTCGAAACTACCTCGAAATTCTGCAAAAACAAGAATTAGAAATAGATGCCAAATTACCGGCAGACCACATGGGGTATATAGAAAACTAAAAATATCTAGAATTGCACTTAGACAACTGGGATTACAAGGAAAAATTCCAGGTATGGTGAAATCTAGTTGGTAGAAAGGAATATATGAGTTTAAGTGATCCAATAGGAGATATGCTGGCAAGACTAAAAAATTCTCAAATGAGAAATCATAAGAAAACAGAAATGCCTTCATCAAAATTTAAAGAAAGAATTGCAGAAATTTTAAAAATTGAAGGATATATAATTGACTACCAAGTTAAATCAGAAAATAATAAAGCAAATTTACACATAACTCTTAAGTATAATTCAGGTTCTCCTGTTATTAGTTCGATTGAGAGAATTTCAAAGCCGGGTAGAAGAATTTTTTC
>CACAEM010000010.1 GCA_902531455.1 uncultured Pelagibacteraceae bacterium
AAAAAATTGAGAGTTTAGCAAATAAAATGGTTGGCGAAAACTTAAATACTATCAAAAAAAAAATTAATAATTTTAAAAATCTCAAACTTAAATTTTAAAAGTGATGACCCTTATGAAACAAACTTAAATAATTTAAACCTTTCTCTAAAAAAAGGAGAGTGTTTAGGTATAGCTGGAATTTCAGGAAATGGACAAAATGAATTATTTCAAATACTGAGTGGAGAAATAATTACGGAAGGTACTTCTATAATGTTTAGAAACAAAGAAATTGGAAAGTTAAATCCTAGAGAAAGAAGAGAATACCTTATGGCTTTTTCACCTGAAGATCGTATATCTCAAGCTGCAGTCCCTGGGTTAAAGATATATGAAAATGTTGCATTAAACAATTTTAAGTCATCAAACTTTTTTGAAAAAGGTTTAGTGAATGAAAAAAAAATAAAAGAACACTCCAAGAAGATACTTTCTAATTTTTCTGTTAATACAGACAATGTTGAATTAAAAAGTCAATTTTTATCTGGTGGAAATCTTCAAAAATTAATTATTGGAAGAGAATTAATTACTTCGCCTGAATTGTTGGTATGTTTTAACCCCACATGGGGTCTTGATGTTGGGGCAATCAATTACATTCATGAAACTTTGATAAATATCAATCAACAAGGAAAATCTTCGATATTGATTTCCACAGATAACGATGAACTTTTAAAATTAAGTGACCGTATTTGTGTAATTTATAAAGGTAAACTATCTAAAATAATGAATGCAGATTCTGTTACTGCTGAAAAATTAGGAATTTTAATGGGTGGAGGTACAATTGATTAAAATTGAAAAGCGTAACGATGTATCTCGATCAATTTACTTTTTAACACCGGTTTTAGCCATTTTTCTTACATTATTTGGCGGTGGAATTATTTTTTTTATTTTGGGGTTTAATCCTTTTGAGGCTTTAAAATTTTTTTTTATTACCCCTATTTCTGACTTATACGGATTAAGTGAACTTTTGTTAAAGGCTACGCCACTTTGTTTAATAGCAATAGGTTTATCTTTTTGTTTTAAAAGTAATAATTGGAATATTGGTGCAGAAGGTCAGCTTATTTTTGGTGGAATAGTCGGCGGCGGAGTCGCTTTGTTATTTTATAATCATGATGGATTTTATGTTTTACCAATAATTATTTTATCTGGAGCAATTGGTGGGATGTTATTTGCAATGATACCAGCAATTTTAAAAACCTATTTTAATACTAATGAAATTTTGGTCAGCTTAATGCTTGTCTATGTTGCAAAATTATTATTAGATTATTTAGTAGTTGGTCCTTGGAGCAACCCTGAAGGTTTTAATTTTCCAGAGACAAGACAATTTAGTGAGTCTGCAAGAATGCCAATTTTATTTGACGGTTTAAGAATTCATGCTGGAATATTTATTACTCTAATTACTGTATTCTTAACTTGGCTTATTTTGTACAAAACTTATTTAGGTTTTCAAATAAAAGTTTCAGGCTTAAGTTTAAAAACTGCAAAATATGCAGGGTTCAAAGGTAAGACAATGATTATTATTGTTTTTATGATAAGTGGAGCATGTGCTGGTCTTGCGGGTGTAGGAGAGATAACAGGGCCAATAGGACAATTACATAGAAATATTTCTCCTGATTATGGCTTCACGGCAATAATTGTTGCTTTTTTAGGTAGACTAAATCCAGTTGGAATTATTTTTGCATCTTTAATAGTTGCTCTAACTTATTTAGGAGCAGAAACAGCTCAGATATTTTTGCAAGTACCAAAATATACAGGTCAAGTTTTTCAAGGAATGATTTTATTTTTTCTTCTTGGGTCTGATTATTTGTTGTTTTTTAAAATCAAATTTTTAGGTTTAAAAAAAAATGAGCTTTGATTTAAATTTTATAGGTATTTTAATTGGTGCCATCATGGCATCATCAGTTCCTTTGATACTCGCTGCATCTGGGGAATTAATAACTGAGAGATCTGGTGTTTTAAATCTTGGGGTAGAAGGAATGATGATAATTGGAGCAATCTCTGGATTTGCTTTAATGGTAGTGACTGATAATTTATTTTTTGCAGTAGTAGGCTCTATGCTGTCAGGTTTAATTATATCTCTTATTTTTGGATTACTTACCCAATCACTCCTCACAAATCACGTGGCTACAGGTCTTGCGCTAACTATCTTTGGTATTGGAATGTCAGCAATGATAGGTAAGAATTTCGTCGGAATTCCAGGAAAGGAATTTCCATTATTATTCGTTAATTTAAAAGAAAGTATTCCGTTTTTAGGTCCAATATTTTTCGGGCATTCAGTTATCCTTTATTTTGCATTTGGATTACCTTTTTTGACAAATTATTTTTTAAAGAAGACTAAAACTGGTTTGATTATCAGGGCTGTTGGGGACTCACCTATTTCAGCCTCTAATCAAGGGATTAATGTTACATTAGTAAGATATAGTTGCATTCTTTATGGAGGTGCAATGTGCGGATTAGCTGGGGCATACCTATCATTAATATACACTCCCCAGTGGATTGAGAATATGACAGGTGGCAGAGGATGGATTGCACTAGCTTTAGTGGTTTTTGCAACATGGAGTCCAATTAAAGTTTTAATAGGTGCATTAATATTTGGTGGAATTACAATTTTACAATTGCATATGCAGGCTGTGGGCTTAAGAATTCCAGTTCAATTATTAAGTGCATTACCTTACATCATGACAATAATAGTTTTAGTTGTAATTTCTCGTGATAGTAGAAAAATAAAACTGAATACACCAACTTCGCTGGGACAAATCTTCTATAAGGAAAAGTGATGTTAGCTATTCCAAAATAAATATTTTTTTTTATTAGAATATTGACTAGTTTGTAGTATCAAAAAATTAAATTTAAACGGAGAATAATAAAAATGAAAAATAAAAGTTTACCGCTAATTATTGGAGCGGTGGTCATTATTGCTGCAGCTCTTTTCTATATGCTGCAAGAGGATAAAATTGCAGAAGAATTTAAAGTTGGTTTTGTTTATGTTGGTCCAACTGGGGACCATGGGTGGACATACCAACACGACGAAGGAAGAAAAGCAGTAGAAGCAGCTGGAATAAAAACAACTTATGTAGAAAGTGTACCTGAGGGTGCGGATGCTGAAAGAGTGATAAGACAATTGGCTCAATCTGGTCACGACCTAATCTTTACCACTAGTTTTGGGTATATGGATCCAACAAACAAGGTTGCAAAAGAGTTTCCAAATGTAAAATTTGAACATGCAACTGGTTACAAAAGAGAGCATTCAAATGTTTCTACTTATTCTGCAAGATTTTATGAAGGTAGAACTTTATTGGGACACATGGCTGGCAAAATGACAAAAACAAACACTATTGGATACATTGCTTCTTTTCCAATTCCTGAGGTTATAAGAGGTATTAATGCAATGACACTAGCTGCCCAAAAAGTAAATCCTGATATTAAGACAAAAATTGTTTGGGTTTTTACTTGGTATGATCCAGGAAAAGAGTCAGAAGCAGCTCAAGCTTTGATTGATCAAGGAGCTGATGTAATAATGCAGCATACGGATAGTACTGCTCCAGTACAAGTAGCTGAAAAGGCAGGAGTTTGGTCATTTGGTCAAGCAAGTGATATGCAAAGATTCGCTCCAAAATCCATATTAACGTCAATTATAGATGATTGGGCGCCTTATTATGTAGAAAGATCAATTGCAGCAAGAGATGGCACTTGGAAACAACAAGATACTTGGCATGGATTAAAAGAAGGAATGGTAGCAATGGCTCCATACAATTCTGAAATGGGGTCTGATTTAGTAAAAGAAGTAGAACAACTTCAAAAAGACTTAGCTTCAGGAAAAGCTCACTCGTTTACCGGTCCAATTTATGATCAAGAAGGAAACATTCTTGTAGCTGAAGGTGCTGTAGCTGACGATGGAATGCTAGCAGGAATGAAAGTTTACGTTAAAGGAGTTGAAGGAGATGTTCCACAATAACAAACTTTCTCAAAAAAATTAAAATTAAAGGCCAGCTTAGTCTGGCCTTTTTTATTTAGAATACTTTTTTTTCAAACCATCTATATCAATTTCATCATAATACTCTGATGGTTGAACAATCCATGGATCATTATCTAATAAAATTGGACAGAAATCAGGTGTAAAAGTGGAAGATTTTTTTTTCCAAAGACACGCTGTTTTAATTTCACTTATGTAGTCCTTAACAGGTTCATATTCTTTAAGCCACTCTATACTTTTATTTAAGGTAAGTCCGGTGTCTGATAGATCATCTACTAACAGTACTTTTTTAAAATCTTCGTTAGTTGCAATTGCACTTATATCTCTTGCAAATATTAGCTCCCCTTGTTTATCTTGAACCGTATCACCAGAATAACTTTGAATTACAACATAAGCAGTAGGTAATTTAAAAATTCTAGATAAAATATCTATAATTGGAGCTGCACCTCTCATGATACCAACTAATACTGTTGGCTTATATTTTTTTTCAATTTCTAAAGCAAGTTTTTCGACGACCTTTTTATATTCTTCATAAGAAATTATTAATTTATCAGCCATAAAAATTTGGTATCATAAATAAAAATATTAAAAAAGGATAAATATGAAAACTTATTGGATAAGTTTATACTTAGAAATCTCAAGCCAGGATAACTTAAAAAAATATGGAGAAAAGGCTATTCATATAATAAAAAGTTATGGGGGAAAACCAGTAGTTAGAGGTGGAAAATTAAAGTCATTTAGTGGCCCAAACGTTTTGCGTACTGTAATATGGGAGTTTCCGACTTACAATGATGCTATGTCATGCCATGAGTCAACTGAATATAAATCTGCTTGGACTCATGCAGAGGATACAACTAAGAGAATAATGCTTATTGTTGAAGGAGTAGAACGAGAACAAATTTGATAAAGTAAAAATTGATAATATAATGATAAATAAAGGAAAATTATGAAAGGTTACGTAGTTTGTGTGTGGGAAAAAATTAATAGTGAGGAAAAACTAAAGGAATATGCACTAAAAGCCAAGATAGCTGCAGATAAATACTCAGGGATATTTATAATTAGAGGTGGGAAAAATAGAACAAATGAGGGAATAAACTCTCCTAGAACAACTGTAGTTGAATTTCGAGATTACAACACAGCAATAGAATTTTATGATTCCCCAGAATATCAGGAAGCACTAGACGTTATTAAAGGCCATGCTGTAAGACATCATCAAATAGTTGAAGGCACTTAATATTGTATAGGCTCATCGTCTATGGAACGCCATAAATACCAAGTAGCTACGGAACAATAAGGGGAAAACCTCTTTTTCAATCGATTTACATATCTCATGGGTGGTAAATAGCTTTTCCTATAATTGTTTGAAATAGCTCTAAGTAAACCAATATCTTGAACAGGCCATATGTTAGATCTATTGTAAGTAAATAGTAATATCATCTCTGCAGACCATCTACCTATTTGTCTTAACTCAGATAAATAAATAATTGCCTCCTCGTCTTCCATTTTTTTTATAACTCTTGGATTAAATGTTTTATTTACAAATTTTTTTGCCAACTCTTTAATTCCTCTAACTTTTTGTCTGCTTAAACCACATTTTTTCAACCGACTTGGGGTAATGGCATTAACTACTTTTGGATTTATCTTTCCTCTACATTCTTTTTTAAACTTTAAAAATACAGAATTTGCTGCTGCAACACTTATTTGTTGTCCTATTATACTTTTACATAGAGATAAAAAAATATCTTTTCTTGTTGTTAAGGTTTTATCTTTGTATTTAGAAATAAGTTTCTTCATTATCTTATCCTTAGAAAGATACTTTACTGCCTTTGACCAATAAATCGGAGGTTTACTCATTTTTAAAAATTAAGTTTGGTTTTTTCAAATAGATTTCTCTTCTAAATATAATTAATGAAGATAACACTACAAGTAATGAACCCAATAAAGTTTTATAAGATGGTATTTCATTCCAAATAAAATAACCAAATACAATAGCAAATACTAAGCTTAAATACTTCAGTGGAGTAACTAAAGAAACTTCTGAAAGTTTATAAGATTGTCCAAGTAGTAAATTAGCAATACCTCCAAGCAAACCAATCATACACAAAAGAATAAAATCTATTAATGTAGGCATTACCCATCCAAATGGAATTGTAAACAAACCTAAAATAGATATTGCTACTGAAAAATAAAAAGAAATAAGCCAAACTGGTTCGGATGTAGATAACTGCCTGATAGCAATTGCAACATATGACATTCCTAAACAAAAAATTATTGGGTAAATATAATAAAAATTTAAATTCGAAATACCTGGTTGTGTAATAATTATTACACCTATAAAACCAATCAAAACTGCTAACCAACGATATTTACCAATTTTTTCTGACAAAAAATAAATTGATAAAATTGTTGCAAAAATTGGTGCAGCAAATGAGATGCCCACAACCGTTGCCAAAGGTAAATTTCTTAGTGCAATAAATACTGATACTATTGCCATTAATCCTGCGGCGCATCTAAAGAAATGTAATTTAGGTCGATCTGTTTTATAAAAATTTGTGTAGTTTTCTTTTGGTATTAAAAAAAATATAGGTATTAGTCCGCAAATTCCTCTAAAAAAAAGAACTTCACCAACTGGATAATTCTCAGACCACTTAACAAGTACATCCATCATTGAAAATGCACACACAGACAGAAACATGTACAAAAAGCCTAATTGATTTCTAGATATCATGGATTAGATTATATTATTATTATAATATTAATCTATGGAAATAGCAGTTTTAGCTTTGGGATGTTTCTGGGGTCCAGAAAAAAAATATGGACAATTAGATGGCATCTATAGAACAGAGGTTGGATATTGTGGAGGAAACAGTCCTGATACAAACTATAGAGAAGTTTGTACAGGAACAACTAATCATGCGGAAGCTGTAAAATTAGAATTTGATCCTAAAGTTATTACATACGAGCAAATAATTAAGAGATTTTTTGAATTTCATGATCCAACTACACTAAACTCTCAAGGTCCTGATTTTGGAACACAATACAGAAGCGAGATCTTCTACCTTAATGAAGAACAAAAAAATATTGCTCAAAAAGTGATTGATGATGTAAATAAAAAGTTATCTGGACAGGTAGTAACTAAGCTATCTGAGTTGAAAAATTACTGCACTGCTGAAGAGTATCATCAGAAGTATCTAGAAAAAAGATAGAATGTCACTTGTTACATCAGATTGGTTAGAAAAAAATCTTAATGTAGTAAAAATAATCGACTGTTCGTGGCATATGCCAGGAATTGATAGAAATCCTAAAGAGGAGTACTCTAAAAATCATATTCCTGGTGCAATTTTTTTTGACTTAGACAAGAATTCAGATCAAGATACAGATTTACCTCACATGCTTCCTGCAAAAGAAAAATGGGAAGAGATAGTATCTTCAATGGGCATATCAAATACCGATAGAATTGTAATTTATGATAACTCTGATGTTCTAAGTTCATGTAGAGGTTGGTATAATTTTATTTATTTTGGTCATGATAAACACCTAGTAAGTGTTTTAGATGGTGGTTTAAAAAAATGGTTAATTGAAAATAGGAAAACAACAAATGAAAAAATAATATTAAACAAGTCTACCTACAGAGCTGCAGAAAATAAGTCGCTAGTAAAAAATATTATTGAAGTAAATGAAAACATTGAAAAAAAAAATTTTACAATAATCGATGCTAGAAGTAAGGAAAGATTTAATGGAAGTGTTCCAGATCCTAGGAAGAATGTGAGAAGTGGATCTATTCCAAACTCTGTGTGTCTTCCATTTAAAGAAATTATAAATAGTTCAGACAACACTTTTAAAGGAGTGAGTGAGATCTCAAAAAAGTTCAGCGAAATTATCGATTTAAACGACGATAAAAGAGTTTTTTCATGTGGATCTGGTATAACAGCATGTGTTTTAGGTCTTGCATATTCCCTAGTAAATAATACATATTCTCCTACAGTTTATGATGGCTCATGGGCTGAATATGGAAGAATATAAAAATGAAAAGATCTACTAAAATAACATCAATAATACTAATTTTTTTTCTAATTATTGCAGGTGTGATCATTGCTCGGACAATGATTGGAAACCATTTTAAAAAAAAATTTAGCAAAAGACCACCACCAGGTATTATAGTTAAAACAGTTGAGCAAAGAAAATTTCAAAATATTATTGAAACCTTCGGAACAGCGGTTCCAATTAAAACACAGTCATACAATATTGAAAAATATGAAATTCTAAAAGAAATCAAATATAATACCAAAGTTAAGTCTGGTGATGTTATCGCAAAATTAAAAAATAGAACTATAGTAGCACCTTTCGATGGAGTAATTGGTAAAAGAAACTTTTCTGATGATATTAATGTTTCGGAAAGTTCTGTTGTAATTGATATAGAGGATGCATCTTATTTATTTATTGATGTTGATGTTCCAGAGATATTCGCGCCGTTCGTAAAAAAAGGGCTTGGTGTTGATGTAAAATTTTCTGGTAATAAGGATAAAACTTATAGCGGAATAGTAGACTCTTTAGCTAGCAAAATTGATGTTAGTAATAGATCTTTAAGACTTAGAGTTAAAATGCAAAATTCAAATTCTGAGATTTTGCCTGGTGCTTTGATGGAAGTCACAATAAAATATAATGAGAGAATTTCATTAGGAATACCGGATACAAGTGTAATCTTAGAAGGTAATAAAGTTTATATTTATAAAGTAGATAAAGAGAATGTAACAAAAAGAGTTGAAGTTAAAGTTGGTAACAGAAACAAAGGATATCTAGAAGTGGAGTCTGGTTTAAATGATGGTGATATAGTTGTTGCTGAAGGGTTGAAAAAAGTTAGACCCAATGGAAAAATTAAACCCATTAAAGATGGTGAAAAAAAAAGTGATTCTAGTTGGGGTAAAAAAGAGAATAAAAGTAAATAATTAAATGTATTTAACTGATGTTAGTATTAGAAGACCAGCATTGTCATGGGTATTATCCTTAATACTAGTTGTATTTGGAACTTTTGTTTTTTCAAAATTACCAGTTAGAGAGCTTCCATCTGGTCTACAACCACCTGTGGTTCAAGTCCAAGTAGAATATGCATCAGCGTCAGCTCCAATTGTTGATGAGGAAGTGACACAAGTAATTGAAGAAGTTATAGGTGGTGCAGAGGGAATAAAAAACATAGACGCTAAATCAGAGAATGGAAAAAGTACTATAAATATTGAATTTGATACAGATATAGACCTTGATAATGCAGCAAACGATGTAAGAGAGAGAGTTGCAAGAATTGTCGGAAGACTACCAGCCGAGTCTGAAGCCCCAAGAATACTTAAGCAATCTGCGGGTTTTACAACCACAATGTGGCTTGCTTTATCTTCAGAAACCTGGAGTGATCTTGAGCTCGGAGACTATGCAGAACGATATTTAGTTGATCAATTTTCTAGCATTAAAAATGTCGGTCGAATAAGAACTGGTGGCCTTAGGGAGCAGAGTATTAGAGTATGGATAGATCCAATCAAATTAGCTGCAAATAATTTAACTATTCAAGAAGTAGAAAGATCTTTAAGAAACGAAAATGTTCGGTTACCAGCGGGTACACTTGAGGCTGAAAATATAGATTTAACTATCAATATCGATAAATCATATAATGATTTAGAAAAACTAAAGGAACTGCCAATTAAGAAAGCTAAAGATAATATAGTAAGAATATCTGATATTGCAAATTTAGAATTAGGTCCTGTCACAGAGAAAGTTTTATTTAGAGCTCAAAGTAAAGGAGCATTAAATTTAAAAACCATGGGTATAGGAATTTATGCAAGAAGTGGGGCTTCAACTGTTGAATTATCAAAAGATGTTGAAAAAAAAATCAAAGAAGTTAGAAAAACCTTACCTGGTGACTTAAATTTGGAAATAGCTTTTAATAGAGCTACTTATATTGGCGAAGCGATAAATGAGGTTTATAAAACTTTAGCTATAGCATTTATACTTGTTGTAATAATAATTTATTTATTTTTAGGAAACTTAAAAGCAGTTATTGTTCCTGCAATAGCTTTACCTGTAAGTCTAATTGCTACATTCCTAGGTTTATATATATTTGATTTATCTATAAATATATTTGTCTTATTAAGTTTTATATTAGCAATAGGAATTATTACTGATGACTCAGTCATTATGACCGATGCAATATATAGAAGAATTGAAAATGGTGAGACACCGCTGGTAGCAGCATATAAAGGCTCAAAACAAATTACATTTGCAATTATTGCAACAACTCTTATTTTGGTTGCAGTATTTTTACCTTTAATTTTTATTGAAGGTATTGCTGGAACTTTATTTAAAGAAACTGCAATAGCACTATCATTTGCAATAGTAGTATCATCATTTGTTGCTCTAACACTTTCACCAATGTTAGGTAGTAAATTTCTTGATAAAAAGAAAAAATCTAATTTCTTAACAAGAGGATTTGATAAATTTTTTCAAGGCTTTTTAAAATTTTACACTGAGACATTAGGATTTTGGATGAACAAGAAGAAAACAATAATAACGTTCATAATTTTTATTATAGTTGCCTCTGGGGGTTTGTATAACTACACAAAAAAAGAATTGTTACCATTAGAAGATCGCGGAGTTTACTTAGTTATAGGATTTACTGATGAGGGAAGTTCGTTCCAATATACTCAAAAAAGGGCGGAGGATGTTGAAAAAAGACTTATTCCACTTCTTGATGGCGATAATAGTCCATACAATAGATTTTTAATGATAGTTCCGGGTTTTGGCTCTGAAAATAGCTTCTTAATTATCTCACTTTTAGACAATTGGAAAAATAGAAAACAGAATTCTCAAACAATAATGAGGCAAGCAATTGGAAAAATAGTTACGGTACCTCAAACACTAGCTTTTCCAATTTCTCCTCAGTCCATAAGAGTTTCTAGTTACAATAAGCCTGTTCAAATGGTTATTTACGGAAATACATATGAAGAGCTGGAACAAATACAGTCTCAGGTTATTAGAATGTTAAGAAAGAATAGAAATTTATCAAGACTTGAGTCTGACTACACCAGAAATAAACCTGAAGTAAATATAAAAATTAATAAAAATAAAGCTAAAGACCTTGGGATATCAACTGAAGCAATTGGTCAAACTTTAGAAACTTTGTATGGAGGTAAAACGGTTACAAAATTTAATAAACTTGGAAAAGAATACCCAATCATTTTACAACAATATTTAGAAGATAGAAAAAATAAAGAAAGTTTGAGTAAAATATTTGTTCGATCAGAAAAAACTGGGAATTTAATTTCACTCTCTAATCTTGTTGAGTTTAAAGAAAAAGGAACAGCTAGTAAGTTATCAAGATATAATAGACAACGTGCTGTAACAATATCAGCTAATATAAGTGAAGGTTATACTTTAGCTGAAGCGATTAAATATTTTGAAGAAACGATGACAAATGTTGCTCCAGATAAACAAATTACTTGGAAAGGAAAGTCTGAAGAATTAAAAGAAACCAGTAATGAACTTTATATTATATTTGCTTTAGCATTATTGACTGCTTATCTTGTAATGTCAGCTACTTTCAATTCATTTATCCACCCATTTATAATTATATTAACAGTTCCACTTGCAGTGTTTGGGGGGTTAATTTTTATACTATTCTTAAATTCATCAATAAATATATTTTCACAAATAGCCTTGGTAATACTCATTGGTATTTCAACAAAAAATAGTATTCTTATAGTTGATTACGCGAATCAGTTGAGAACTAAAGGTAAAGAAATTGAAAAAGCTGTAAAAGAAGCCTGCAGTCTAAGATTTAGACCAATTATTATGACATCCCTGAGCACAATGATTGCGATGTTGCCTTTGGTTATTGGAAATATTGGCCCAGGTGCTGGAGAAGGTTCGCGACTTGCTGTAGGTGCAACTATACTTGGAGGAATGATAATTTCTACCTTCTTTACTTTATATGTAACTCCTACGATGTATTTAACTTTAGCAAGAAATACGAAGAGAATTGATGCAGTTGATATAGAGCTAAAAAAACAATTAAACTAAAATAAAATATATTTCTTAGTAGTAAGCGATTTTCGACAATTATTAAGCTGTACCTTGTATTTCTTAGATTGATTTTCAACTTTTTTTGCTAAAAGAATAATTTTTTGATTCTTTTTGTAATTTTTGTAATTTCCCCATCCCTCATGATAAGCAACATATTGTTTAAAAGCATCATTTTTTGGGATTTTTAGGATCTTTTCTGTTTTGTTTGTATACCAACCAATAAAATCTACACTATCTTTAAATCTTGTCCTAGTAGCATACTTGTTTCCTGTTTCCTCTTTGTATTGCTTCCAAGTTCCTCTTACTGCTTGAGAATAACCAAAAGAACTTGATGGCCTTTTATAAGGAATAACTTTAAATAATTTTTTTCTTGGTGGTTTTGCCAACCAATCGAAATCTGACTCCATTTTAATTATAGCAAGTTGCAAATTAATAGGTGTCCCCCATTTTTGTTCAGTTTTTTTTGCATGTTTGTACCAAAGATATCTTTCTGAAAAAATTGAACAGCCATCTGCAGTATTTTTAGGAATTGAAGAGCAGCCAGATAATAAAATAAGAATTAAAAATAAATATATAATTTTGTTTCGAATCATTTTCATTATTATCTATTTTTTTTTCTCCATATCCAAGGATATTCAAATTGCATTTGCCATAAACCTAAAGAAAGATTTTTTGCATAAATCTGATGGTTTCTAAATTTACCATTTGAGTATTTGGGATAATCAAATGCATAGCCATTCTTGACCATAAAAACTGATAGGCTTTCATTTTTCATAAAACATTCACCTATTAACCTGCTGTATTGATCTTTATTTTTTTCTATTTTACAATTGACAATCTGATTTCCAATTTTTTCAAAGAGCTTATCTTTAGACAACTTCCCACATAGAATTTCAACATTATTCAAAACACATGATTGTTTTTTTCCAAAAAAAAAACTTTCTGGAGCATCAATTCCACTAAAGCGAATTTTATTATTATTAATCTTAATTGTATCACCATCTATAATTTTTGGTTTACCTGAAATTAATAAATAATTTTGTTCTGAAGATAATAAGTGATTAATATTAAATAAGAGAAAAAAAAAACTAATTAAAATCAGTTTTTGCTTTTTCATTTAATTCGTCCATTTTTTTTCGTAGATCTTCATCTGACACGTTTTTTTTTTTCAAATCCTCTTTAATTTTTCGAAAAACATCTTGATCTCCTGCTTCAGCAAAATCTGCTTTTATTACTGATTGAATGTACTCTTTTTCTTGATCTGGATTAAAACTTAATATTTGAGATACCCATTCTCCTAAATATTTATTCCTTCTTGCACTAACTTTGAATTGAAGCTCTTGATCATGAGCAAACTTCTTTTCAAAACTTTTTTTTCTATCTTCAAATGAACCCATTTTAACAAATTAAAAAGATTTAGCTTTATGTCAATCTAATTTAATTTATATTTATGTTAAATTTATGAATAATTTAATACTTATTAGACACGGACAAAGCGTATGGAACCTGGAGAACCGTTTTACTGGCTGGGTAGATGTAGGTTTAGCTGCCAAAGGCAAACTTGAAGCTTGTAAGGCAGGAGAATTAATTAAGGAATTAAACCTTGAATTATCTTATTTTTATACATCATTACAGACAAGATCGATCGAAACTCTAAATTTAATCCTCAATACTATGAGAATTAAAGATCAAAATATTATTAATGCTTGGGAGCTAAATGAGAGACACTATGGTGCGTTAACAGGTTTAAATAAAGATGAAATGAAAAAACTTTATGGAGAAGAAAAAATTCACACTTTTAGAAGATCTTGGGATAACCCACCTGAGCCTCTAAAAAAAACAAGCCCCTATCATCCAGCAAATATTGATATATATAAAAATATTCCCAAAAATAAAATTCCAGATACAGAGTCATTAAAAAATACTTATGAAAGAGTAATACCTTTTTATAAAAAAGACATTGAACCTAAATTAGATAAAAATATTATTGTATCAGCTCATGGAAATTCAATTAGATCATTATGTAAATACTTATTTAATTTAAATAATGAAAAGATTTCAAGCTTAGAAATACCAACTGGTAATCCTTTATTGATTGAAAATGAAAAAGGGAAGATTAAAAATGCAAGATATTTAGATAAAGATAGAGCAAAAGATCTTTTAGTTTTCTAAATAAATAATTTTTCGTATATTTCAAAATCAGTTAAATGCTTAAATTCACCTTTGTGCTCATAACCATAAAGTTTACTTTCTCTCAAAAGTGCATCCCATATTTCAGATATAGGAAAATAATTTAATTGTTTATGTGATATTAATTCCTTATTAAATATTTGACATCCAGTATATTTAAAATTATTTATTTTTTCTTTTAGAAGGATATTATTTTTTATCTCAAAATCTCCATTAAATCTTTTATCAAAGCATGTCGAGTTATTTACAATTAATAAAATGTTTTTCATTTTTCTTTCAAAGTAAATTTTTTCCATTGTATCAATTGAGTTGATGTAACTATCGTCCCAAATTGTATCTGGATTGATTACTAGAACATCGTCCTCATTAGATTTATTTATAAGACTTAAAGTACCACCTCCTGTTCCTAAGATTGTCTCACCATCATCTACAATTTCAATATTTATTGAGAAATTTTTACTATTAATAAAATCAATGATCTTTTCTTTTAAATAAAAAACATTAATTTTAATTTTTTTGATTTTTATTTTTATAAGAAAATTAATTGTATTTTCTAATAAGGTTACTTTTTTATAAACTATTAATGGCTTAGGCAAACTGTCTGTTATCGGTTGTACTCTCTTGCCAAATCCAGCGCAGAGTATTAGTGCAGTTTCAATTTTCATAAGATTTTCTAATTTTTCTATCAAAGTTTTTACCTAAAAGGTAATTTAAGTCTTTAAATATTGGATTATTCAAAGTTCTGTAATCGATTAACTCCCATGCGTGAGGTATAAGTTTAAGATATTTATTTTTTTTATCTCTTACAGACAATCTTGTAAATATGCCAATTATTTTTAAATTCCTTAAGACAGATAAGATCTCAAAGTCATTTTTTTTTATGAATTCGTCAAAAATAAAATTTTTAGTCTTAATGTCTGTTTTGAATCTGACATCATCGATAAGAGAGGCTAAATCATAAGCAATATTACCATAGACAGCATCTTGACTATCTATCAGCCCTA
>CACAEM010000011.1 GCA_902531455.1 uncultured Pelagibacteraceae bacterium
CTGGTTAATCACAATAAAGCCAAATACAATTATAAAACTGAATATTACAATTTTTAAAATTGTCTTTAAGCTAAAAATTTTGTCTTTACTTGTATTTTTTGTAAATTGCATATAATTTAATAATTTCAAAATAAGACATATTTGTGTTTTTTCAATATAGAAACTCATGAAATCAAATAAAAATATTGTATTAATTGGAATGATGGGATCTGGCAAATCATCAATTGGTAAAATTTTGTCAAAAAAATTAAATTTAACATTTATTGATATTGATCAAAAAATTGAAGAAAGTGAGGATTCTAAAATATCAGAAATTTTTACTAAATATGGAGAAGATTATTTTCGTAAAATTGAAGAAAAAATATCTTTAAAATTTCTAAGTTCAGAAAATTCTGTAATATCTTTAGGTGGAGGCGGTTTTATAAATACCTCAATCAGAAAAATGTGTAAGAAAAATTGTTTATCTTTTTGGCTAGATTGGAAAAATGAAACAATAATTAAAAGGATATATAAGAGCAAGAAAAGACCATTGGCAATTAATCTTACTAAGGGTCAAATTAATAATTTAATAAAAGAAAGATCAAAATTTTATAGTTTATCTAATTATAGGATTAATTGTGATAAATTAGACAAAGTTGAAATTATAAATAAGATATTAGAAATTTATGAATACAAATAAAATTTCAATTAAAACAAGCAATAAGAACTACTCAATTGTAATTGGAAGAGATTTAATTGTTAAAATTGATAAAATTTTAAAGGCTAACCGTCTAAAATTTGATAAATGTTTAATCGTTACAGATAAAAATATTCCTCACAAGTTTAAAAGACTCTTATACAAAAAGTTAAAAACAAATAAACTTGTTAAAATAGAAATTGCAGCATCAGAAAAAAATAAGAATTACCGAACAATTGAAAAAATTCATAAAGTTTTATTTGAAAACAGATTTAATAGAGAAGATTGCGTTATTTCTTTTGGTGGAGGAATTATTGGAGATATAGTTGGATTTGCATCTAGTACATTTAAAAGAGGCATGAAATTTGTAAATATTCCCACAACTTTACTGGCTCAAGTGGATTCATCCATAGGAGGCAAAACCGGTGTAAATAATAAATTTGGAAAAAATTTGATTGGGAGTTTTTATCAACCTGATTTAGTTGTTTCTGACATGAATATTTTAGCTTCTTTGCCGAAAAGAGAAATTATTTGTGGATATGCTGAAATATTAAAAAGTAGTATTATAGATAATTTTAATAATTTTCTCTATTTAGACAAAAATTTAAAAAAAATTTTAAAATTAAAATCACCTTTCATTGAAAGATCCATAATTAAAAGCTGTAATTTAAAAAAAAGAGTTGTAGAAAAAGATGAGAAAGAGAAGAACTACAGAAAGGTATTAAATTTAGGTCATACCTTTGCTCATGCTTATGAGTCTACTTTAGGTTTTTCTAAAAAATTAAATCATGGAGAAGCTGTAATTTTAGGCATTAAAAATGCAGTTGAATTCAGTTTTAAAAGAAAAATTTTAACAAAACAAAAATTTAATATTATTTTAAATCATATTAATAGAATAGAAATGAAACCAAAAATTGAAAAATTATTTAAAAAAAGACATTTATCTAAAATTATGAATTATATGAGAAGTGATAAGAAAAATAATTCAAATAATATTAACTTAATTTTAGTGAAAGATTTTGGAAAAATAATAATTGACTTTCAGATTAACCCTACAAATTTAAAAAAATATTTATCTAATAGTTTAAATTAATTTGATTTGCAACGAATGAATATATTTTTTTAATTCATCATCTAAAATTTTGTAAATAAACCTTGTTGAATATAACTTGCTTTTATTCTTTAACTCATCAGACTCAATTGAAAGAACAATATGAAATTTTCCATCTTCGTTAGATTTGTGATTTTTATGTAAGAATGACTTGTCCTCTATATAAACTTTTGAAATACAATCCTGCGACAAAATTTTTTTTTCTATAGTTTCAATTAGTTGATTAATGTTCATCTTATAAAGTATTATACATCATGAAAAATATTTGCGATTGGAATAATTGCTCGGAGGAAGGTCTTTTTAAAGCACCTAAAGAAAGAGATAATAGCAAAGATTATAGATTACTATGTTTAAACCATGTTAAAGAATTTAATAAAAGTTGGAATTATTTTACAGGTATGAGTGATCAACAAATAATTGATTTTTTAAGGTCTGACATGACTTGGCACAAACCAACACAAAGTTTTAGTTCATCTGATAATTTCTTCAAAGTTCTTTGGAGTAATGCTTTAAAAGATGAGATGGATAAGTTTAAATTTAATAATGACTTTAATAATATGAATAAATTTAAATTCAATAACAACGATTTAAAAGCCTTTAATATATTAGGGATTAGTGTTGGATTAAAATGGGAAAAAGTTCAAGAAAAATTTAAAAAGCTTGTCAAAAAATTTCACCCTGATATGAATTCTGGAAATAAAAAATTTGAAGACAAGCTTAAAGTAATAACTTTGGCTTACACTCAATTAAAAAACACATATAAGGAAAAAATTGACACCAAATATTAACCACACCCCTGACATTAAGTTGTCTATTAAGCAAACTTTTGGTATCGAAAGTGACATGGAAGTTGATGCATTTTCAAAATCAAGTGAGTACGTCCCTGAAATCGACAAAACTTATAAGTTCGATAAAGATACAACATTAGCTATTTTGTCAGGATTTTCTTTTAACAAAAGAGTTTTAATTCAAGGATACCATGGAACTGGAAAATCAACTCACATCGAACAAACTGCTGCTAGACTAAACTGGCCTTGCATAAGAATTAATCTCGATAGTCATGTAAGTAGGATTGACTTAATAGGTAAAGATTCAATTGTAATAAAAGATGGTAAACAGGTAACTGAATTTAAAGAAGGAATATTACCTTGGTCAATTCAAAATCCTGTGGCCTTAGTTTTTGACGAATATGACGCTGGAAGACCAGATGTAATGTTTGTTATTCAGAGAGTACTTGAGTCAGAAGGTAGCTTTACTCTATTAGATAAAAATAAAGTAATTAAACAAAATAAATTTTTTAGGCTTTTTGCAACAACAAATACTGTGGGACTAGGTGATACAACCGGATTATATCATGGGACACAACAAATTAATCAGGGACAAATGGATAGATGGAATATTGTATCTACATTAAACTATCTTAGTTTAGATAAAGAAATGGAAATTATATTAGCTAAGAACAAAAATTTAAATAATCCTAAAGGCAAAGAGCAAGTTTCAAACATGATAAAAGTTGCTTCACTTACAAGAAAAGGATTTATGGCAGGTGATATATCTACAGTAATGAGTCCTAGAACAGTTTTACATTGGGCAGAAAATTCTGAAATTTTCAAAGATATCGGATATGCATTTAGAGTAACATTTTTAAACAAATGTGATGATGCTGAAAAAAATACTATTGCTGAATATTATCAAAGATGTTTTGGGGATGAACTACCGGAGTCAATGATCAATATTCAAATTTGATGAACAAAGAAGATAGTATTAAAGAAAAATTCAAACAAGCCCTTCAATCAACTTACAAAGTAATTTCAGATGACTATAAGGTTGTCAAAAATAAAAAAAATGACGAAAAAGTTTATGATATTGGGGAAATTGACAATATTAATGATAAAAATCAATTTAAAAAACTAAGGGCTGAAACAGACTCTGAGGCTTTAAAAAGAAGATTTTCAAACAGAAAATTATTGGATAAAAACAATCCACAAAATCCCTCTTGCAGAACACTCTACCAGCTAGCTGAAAAGGTGAGATATGAACTACTTGGTTCAGAGATGCTAAAAGGAATTTCCAAAAATTTTAAAGAAAATTATAAAAATAGACTTCAACATCTTAAGCAAGAAAAAATAACAAAAAAAGAAGATACAAATATTGTTGATGCTTTTGAAATTTATATGACAAACAAATTTTTTAATGTCGAATTATATCCAGAAAATAAAGAAATTCTTAAATTTTGGGAGAAAGATTTTAATAAGTCAATAGATAAACATTTTGAATTTTTAAACCAAAATCTAGAAAATCAAGAAGTGTATAATGCTAAGTTTTCTGAAATTTTAGAAAGTATGGATATATTTGAAAATGATGACACAACTGAAAAAGAAAATGATGAAAATGATGATACGCAAGATCAAAATAATTCTAACAACAATGAAGACAATGAGAATAGTGACTCTAGCAAAACTAGCGAAGATGAAAATATAAGCCAAGGAATAGATAGCGAGGATGACGTAAATGAGTTTAGACTTGAAGATCAGCTTGGTAGTGAAAATAACGAGGATGCCGAGTCAGAAAATGTTATACAAAAAAAAAATTTAAGTGTAAGCGATAAGGAATATAAAATATTTACTACTGAATTTGACGAAGTTGCTAAAGCAGAAAGTCTAGATACAGCTGAGGAAATTCAAAAACTGAGAAAAAATTTAGACCAACAGCTTACAAGTTTTCAAGATTTAATTACTAAGTTAGCAAATAAATTACAAAGACAATTAATGGCAAAACAAAATCGATCATGGGAATTTGATCTAGAAGAGGGATTGTTAGATAGTTCAAAATTACCTAGGATTATCATTGATCCATATAACTCCTTATCATTTAAAAAAGAAAAAGATTTAGACTTTAAGGATACAATTGTGACACTTTTAATTGACAACTCTGGGTCTATGAGAGGTAGACCAATAACAATAGCTGCAATATGTGCTGATATTTTATCCAGAACCTTAGAAAGATGCTCGGTTAAAGTTGAAATACTAGGTTTTACAACGAAAAATTGGAAAGGTGGTAAAAGTCGCCAGGAGTGGAATAGATTGGGTAAAACAAAAAATCCAGGAAGACTTAATGATTTAAGACATATAATTTATAAAGGTGCTGATTCTCATTGGAGACAATCAAAAAAGAATTTGGGTTTGATGCTAAAGGAAGGTTTATTAAAAGAAAATATAGATGGTGAAGCTATAACGTGGGCATTTAATAGATTAAAAAAAAGAAAAGAAGAAAGAAAAATCCTTATGGTTATTTCAGATGGAGCACCAGTAGATGACTCAACATTATCAGTTAATTCAGGAGACTTTTTAGAAAAAAATTTGAAAAAAATTGTTAAATTTATTGAGAATAAAAGTGAAGTAGAAATATTAGCTATTGGTATTGGTCACGATGTATCTAGATATTATAAAAAAGCAATCAAAATTTCTGATGTACAGGAACTTGGGGATGTAATGATAGATCAATTAAGTGGACTATTTGAAAATAAAAAACTTCACTAAAGACTAATTAAATCTTTATTAGACCACTCTATTTTAATTTCTGCACCACCTCTGGTCTCTGAATTCCTAATTAAGAGTTTTGCCTTATTTTTTTCTAACAAAGTTTTACCTATAAATATTCCCAAACCCAATCCTGCTCTTGATTTATTTTTAGATTGCAATGATTTTATATATGGATCTCCAATTTTGGTTAATATGTCTTTAGGAAATCCTGAACCATCATCTTCGACCGATATCGAAGAGTTTTCGCTGTCACTCGTTATTGAAATATAAATATTTTTTTTTGAAAACTTATTTGCATTTCCAATAAAATTTCTTATGCCATAAACAACTTCAATTAATTTCGAAATTTCGAAAGAATTATAATTCTGCTCAGTATTGATGATAAAATTTTTATCTGATATTTCTTCAAAAGAATTCACAATTTCTTTCACATAGTTTTCAAGAGTAATATCCATGTCTATAAAGTCATCTTCAACCACTGGATTTAAAGACAATCTTTTTAATATTAGATTGCATCTATCAACTTGGCTTAAAAGTAATTCAACATCTTTTTTTAATTCTTTATTATTTTTAAAATTGTCATACAAATCTTGAGAAATAATTTTAATTGTAGAAAGCGGTGTACCTAAAGAATGAGCAGCCGCTGCAGCTTGTCCACCTAACGAAACTAATTCATTTTCTTTGGAAATAACTTCCTGAATTTTATCTAATGCATCTTTTCTGACTTTTGACTCATTTCCAAACGTTAAAGCAAAGAAACTTAGGAAAATAAGTGCAATAATTAAGGCTAAAGGAACTGAATAGTAATAGTAATTACTAAAAATATATTCATTTAACGGTGAAGGTAATTCTTGATGATAGAAAGTAAGAAAAATAATTGAAGATATTGTCAAAATTATTAATAAAATGTTTGTTCTAATGCTTAAGATATTTGAGGCAAATATACTCGGTATAATCAAAAATATTGAGAATGGATTTATAGTGCCACCAGTTAAATAAAGCAAAAAACTTAGTTGTATAATATCAAGAGTAAGAAATGTTAAAGATATTTTTTCTTGTAACTGATTTTTTTTAAAAAAATAGAATAAGAAAATGTTACTTAAAGCACCTATTAAAACTATAATATTTGCTAACAAAAAATTAAATTCAAATTTAAATAAGAATGCAACAGCATTTATAGTAATAAATTGACCAATTACACCTATCCATCTTAAATTGACGTATGTAATTTTATTTAAGTACAATGATTTGGAATTGCTACTTAGCTCCATTAATTAAATATCCAAATTAACAACATTTATAGCGTTATCTACAATAAAGTCTTTTCTAGAAGCAACATCGTTACCCATTAATGTTTGTATAAGATTTTGATCTTTTTGAAGATTTTTTGAATATTGAACTTGAAGTAAATTTCTTGTCTCTGGATTTAAAGTAGTATTCCATAATTCTTCAGGATTCATTTCTCCGAGACCTTTAAATCGTTGAATATTTAATTTAGATTTTTCTAATTGGATAATTTTATCAAATTCTTTAGAATTTTTCTTTACTTTTTTTATATCCTTGGAACTCTTAAGTATGTAATTTTCAAGATCTTTTTCATCTTTTATGTAAATGCCTTTGGAGCCTTTATTAATCTTAAAAAGAGGTGGTTGTGCTAAATAGACATGACCTTTTTCTATTAATTTATTAAAAGGGATATTATTAAAAAAAGTTAAAAGTAGTGCTCTAATATGTGAACCGTCTACATCTGCATCTGTCATAATTATAATTTTTCCATATCTTAAATCCTCTAAGTTTATTTCTTCTGTTTTAGGATCTAACCCGAGAGCATTTATCAATGTAACAATTTCATTTGATGAAATCATCTTTGATAATGATTTTGTTCTTAGCTCACTTTCATTTCCATTTTTTTTAGACCCATTTATCTCAGTATACGTATTCAAAATTTTTCCCCTCAATGGTAGTACAGCTTGATATTCTCTGTTTCTTCCCTGTTTAGCTGATCCTCCAGCTGAGTCTCCCTCAACAATAAATAATTCTGTTCCCTCTTGTTTTGAATTTTGACAATCTGCCAGTTTTCCAGGTAATCCAGTGAGCTCTAAAGCCCCTTTTCTTCTAACGTTTTCTCTTGCTCTTTTGGCAACATCTCTTGCTACAGCAGCTTGGATTATTTTTGTTAAAATTATTTTAGAAACAGATGGGTTTTGGTCAAACCAAATTGACAATTTTTCATTAACTATACCTTCAACAATATTTCTTACTTCTGAGGAAACTAATTTGTCTTTTGTCTGTGAAGAAAATTTAGGATCTGGGATTTTTACAGAAAGAACGCATGTCAAACCCTCTTTAACATCGTCACCAGATAGTAAAACTTTACTTTTTTTTAATAAATTTTGCTCTGATGCATATTTGTTAACAACTCTTGTTAATGCACTTCTAAATCCTAAAAGATGAGTTCCTCCATCTTTCTGATAAATATTATTAGTATAAGGGTAAACATCCTCATTATATCCTGCATTCCATTTTAATGAACATTGAACATCAATATTGCTTTTTATTCCCTCTATATAAATTGGCTTTCTAAACAAATCATTATCATTCTTATTTTTTAATTTTTCTCTTTTTTCATCTAAAAATTCAACAAACTCATTTATGCCACCCTCAAATTTAAATTCATGAGTTTTAATTTTTTTTTGAGTTAGGTCATTAAGTATGATTTTAATTCCTTTATTTAAAAAAGCTAATTCACGCATTCTTTTTTGAATAATTGAAAAACTAAATTTTGTAGATGAGAAAATATCTTTAGAAGGTAAAAAATTAATTTTTGTGCCAGTATTCTTTGACTTACCTGTTACTTTAAGTGGTATTTTAGTTTCGCCATTAAGAAACTCTACAAAATGTTTTTTTCCATCTCTTTCAACATATAATTCTAATTTTTGTGAAAGAGCATTAACTACTGAGACCCCAACACCATGTAGACCTCCTGAAACTTTATAGGAATCGTGATCAAATTTACCACCAGCATGTAATTGTGTCATTATAACTTCTGCTGCTGATTTTTTTTCCTCTTTGTGAAAGTCAACTGGTATTCCTCTACCATCATCTTCAACTGTAATTGACCCATCAGAATTTATACTTATCTCAATTTTTTTACAATGACCTGCTAATGCCTCATCAATGGAATTATCTACAACTTCATAGACCATATGATGCAAACCAGTTCCATCATCTGTGTCACCGATATACATACCAGGCCTTTTTCTTACTGCTTCTAGACCTTTTAAAACTTTAATGGAGTCTGCTTGATAAGTATTAGTATTATTTTTTGTCATTAATTTTATTAGGAGTAATCTTTTATACCATTTTTGAAATTTTTAATAAAATCTCTTAATACCTTAAGCTTAAATTAGTAAGCATTATCAACGATAATATTAGATTTTTAAAAAAAATTTTCTATTTTTTAATTTTTTTGAATAAAAGCCTTTTTTATATTGATAATTAATGGCGGAGAGAATGGGATTCGAACCCATGATAGAGTTTCCCCTATACACGCTTTCCAAGCGTGCGCCTTCAACCACTCGGCCACCTCTCCATTTATTTCTCTTTAGATATTTTAAGCACACCTATAAATGCCTCTTGTGGAATCTCAACTTTTCCAAATTGTTTAGCCCTTGCTTTTCCTTTTTTTTGTTTTTCAAGTAACTTTCTTTTTCTATCTGTAGCTCCACCACCATGGATTTTTGTTAAAACATCTTTCTTAAAACCTTTAATTGTTTCTCTTGCAATAATCTTTCCACCTATTGCTGCTTGAACCGGTATCATAAAATTATGCCTTGGAATTAAGTCTTTTAATTTTTCACATACCTCTCTACCAGTTTTTTGAGCAAAATCTTTATGTATCATCATAGCTAAAGCATCCACTGGTTCTGTATTTACAAGAATACCCATTTTAACAAGATCACCCTCTCTATGACCAATTATTTCATAATCAAAACTTGCATATCCACTTGTCATTGATTTTAATCTATCATTAAAATCAAACACAACTTCGTTTAAAGGTAATTCATAATTTACAACAGCTCTGTTTCCAGAATAACTCAAATTTGTTTGAACTCCTCTTTTATCCTGACATATTTTTATTATAGGCCCTAAGTACTGATCTGGTGTAATAATTGTTGCTTTGATCCATGGTTCTTCAATAAATTTTATCAAAGTTGGATCTGGTAAACTTGATGGATTTTGAAGATCTTTTATCTCTCCATTGTTCATATGGATCTTATAGACAACTCCTGGAGTTGTAGTTAATAGATTAATATCAAATTCCCTCTCTAGTCTTTCAGTAACAATTTCTAAATGTAACAACCCTAAAAAACCACATCTAAAACCCAATCCTAAAGCAGAAGAGGACTCGGGCTCAAAAGAAAAACTAGAATCATTTAATTTAAGTTTAGCTAATCCATCTTTTAGTTTTTGATACTCAGAGCTATCAACAGGAAATAATCCACAAAAAACAACTGGTTTACTTGGCTTAAAACCAGGTAGTGACTCTGATAATGGCTTAGTAGCATCACAAATAGTATCTCCAACTTTTGTTTCTGATAAAACTTTTATTCCAGTTGTTATAAATCCAATTTCACCAGAATTAAGTTCGTCAATATCTTTTGGTTTAGGTGTAAATACACCAACCTTTTCAACAAAATACTCCTGATTAGTAGACATCATTTTAATTTTCATGTTATTTTTAATTTTCCCGTCGATTACTCTTACTAAAATCACTACTCCTAAGTAAGTGTCATACCAACTATCTACTAATAAACACTTAAGTTTTTGATCTTTTTCACCTTTTGGTCCTGGTAAAGTTTGAATAATTTGTTCCAAAATCTCATCAATACCTTCGCCTGTTTTTCCAGAACAAGGTACAGCATTGGCAGTATCGATGCCTATGACATCTTCGATTTGTTTATTTGTTCTATCTATATCAGAGGCAGATAAATCAATTTTATTTAATACTGGAATTATTTCATGATTTATATCTAGTGCTTGATAAACATTTGCTAATGTTTGTGCCTCTACACCCTGAGTACTATCTACAATTAATATCGAACCCTCACAGGCATATAAAGATCTACTAACCTCATAACTAAAATCTACATGACCTGGCGTATCTATGATATTAAGAATATAATTTTTTCCATCTTTCGATTTATAATTTAATTTAACAGTTTGAGCTTTTATTGTTATGCCTCTTTCTCTTTCAATATCCATGGAGTCTAAAACCTGTGACTTCATTTCTCTATCTGTCAAACCACCACATCTATGTATAATTCTATCAGCAATGGTTGACTTACCATGATCGATATGAGCAATGATTGCAAAATTTCTTATGTTATCAATTTCTGTAGACATTTAGGATCTAATTTTTGCCCCAGACTTAGTTTCAACAGTTGAAATAATTAATTTATTAATTTTTTCAAGATCACTCTCCTCTAGAGTTTTTTCAGATGATTGAATCATAACGTTTATAGCTATTGACTTTTTATCGTCCGGAATATTTTCACCTTTATAAATATCAAAGATTTTAATTGACCTTATTAAATTTTGATCAATTGATGATATAATTTCAATCAAATCTTGTGCTTTAAAATTTTTATCAACTATAAAGGCAAAGTCTCTTTCTGATTTTTGATAGTCAGAGTACTCGAAATTAGGTTTTTGATCTTTAAGTTTAATTTTATGTTCTTTTAAATGATCTAGATAAATTTCAAAACCTACTAGACCTTCAGTTTTTATATCAAGTTTTTTAACAATATTTGGATGTATATCTCCAAAATAAGCAACAGGTTCAATATCATCCTTGTCAAGATAGACCGAGCCAGCTTTGCCTGGGTGATAGTATGAGGGAGATTTATCTCTTATAAAGAAACTTTTCTTTTCATATCCAGCTTCGACTAATGTCTGAATAACATCCTTTTTTGCATCAAAGACATCAACCGGTCGTTCTTTTTCGTTCCAATTTAACCTTGATACTTTTCCTGATTTAATTGCCCCTATAACTGTCAGTTGCTCACCTGGCTTACTATTCTTAAAAATTGGCCCAATTTCGAATAGCGAAATATCTTTAAATCCTCTATCTAAATTTTTCTTTAAATAAAAAGTTAAATTAGTGAAAATCGAATTTCGTAAAACATCTAAGTCTGAGCTTATTGGATTTACTATTTTTATTTCTTTTAGATTTTCTTTAAAAAGATTATTTATTTTCGAGTCTGTAAATGACCAGGTTACAGTCTCAAAATAGCCTTTTGATGCTACAGATCGTTGTAGAAAGTGAAAGAGTTTCTGTTGTTTATTTAATGTATCTTTTATTTTAGTTTTTTCAGGCTCTAAAGTTTCTATGTTATTATATCCTTTTATTCTTACTATTTCTTCAACTATATCAATTGGTTGAATTATATCGGGTCTCCAGGTAGGTATTTTTAAATCTAATTCTAATTTCTTCTTAGAAACTTCAAATCCTAGATCAGTTAAAATTTTTACAATCTCATTATCATCTACTTTAAAACCAGTTATTTTTTCAAATAAAGAGACATTGAATTTAATTTTATTTTTTTCATGCTTGTCAGTTTTTTGAATATCAAAATTACTTATTTTGCCACCACAAATCTCAGATATTAATTCTGCAGCTTTTGACAAACCTAATTCAATTGATCGAGGATCAATTCCTCTTTCAAATCTGAATTTTGCATCAGTATCGATATTTAATAATTTTGAAGTTTTTCTAATTGATCTAGGAATAAAATAAGCAGATTCTAATAAAATATTTTTAGTATTAATTTCAGTTCCAGAACGCGTTCCTCCGATGACTCCTCCTAAGCCTAAAACTCCAGATTTATCAGAAATAACACACATATCATCACCTAATTTATACTCTTTGTTATCAAGGGCTTCAAAAGTTTCACTCTTTTTTGAATTCCTTACTATAATTTCTTTGTCAATTTTATCTGCATCATATGCATGAAGTGGTCTATTTAGGTCTAACATTAAATAATTTGTAATATCAACAATTGCTGAAATTGGTTTTTGACCAAGTGAAATAATTTTTTCTTTCAGCCATTTTGGACTTTCTTTATTTGTAACACCTGTGATTAAGCAACTACCAAATACAGTACAACCTTGATTTTTCTCTTTTGTGATTGAAACTTTGATTGTTTGAGATCCATTTTTTTTAATATTTTTGTTAGAAATATTTTTTAATTTACCAGCTCCAGCAGCTGCAAGATCTCTCGCTATACCTCTTACCCCTAAGCAATCTGGACGATTAGGAGTGACTGATAAATCTACAACTTTTTCACTTTTATTTTTAAAAAAATTTTCGCCTATTTTATCAGAGTACTTGGTTGTTTTTAGTTCTGTGATTCCTTCACTTTCATCTGATAAATTCAATTCAGATTCAGAGCATAGCATTCCGTAAGAAGTTACTCCCCTGATTTTACTAACTGTAAGTTTCATTTTATTTTTTGGAATTATTGATCCAGGGCCAGCATAAACAGTTAAAAGATCTTTTTTTGCGTTTGATGCTCCACATACTACTTTAACAGTATTTTCCTGGCCAATATCAACATCACATATTCTAAGTCTATCAGCATTTGGATGCTTTTCAGCATTAATTATTTTTGCTACTTTAAAATTGTCTAAATCAGAATTTAAGTATTCATAACTTTCAACTTCAAGCCCAATATCAGTTAATTTTTCAATTAAACCATTATCTTGTATTTGTGTATCAAGATGTTCTTTTAGCCAACCTATTGTAAATTTCATCTGCTGAGGCCTCTATAGTTTGATGGTACATCTAATGGGTCAAAACCAAAATGGTTAAGCCACCTATAGTCAGTCTCAAAAAAAGCTCTTAAATCATTTATTCCATACTTGAGCATTCCAAGTCTATCTATTCCAATACCAAAGGCATACCCTTGGTATTTATTTGGGTTTACTTTTACATTTTTAAGCACATTTGGATGTACCATGCCACAACCTAGAATTTCTAACCACTTATCACCCTCGCCAATAACTATTTTTCCATTTTTTATTTCATAACCAATATCTACTTCTGCAGATGGCTCAGTAAAAGGAAAGTGGCTTGGTCTAAATCTCATTTTGATTTTATCCACTTCAAAAAATGATTTTATAAAATAGTTTAAGCATCCTTTTAGATGGCCCATATTAATATCTTTATCAATGTGAAGTCCTTCAACTTGATGAAACATGGGAGAATGAGTTTGGTCACTATCAGATCTATATGTTCTGCCTGGAGCTATAATTTTAAATGGAGGTTTCCCATTTAACATTGTTCTTACTTGAACAGGTGATGTATGAGTTCTTAGTAATAATTCTTTATTGTTATCTAAATAAAAAGTATCATGCATATCTCTCGCTGGATGATTATCTGGTGTATTTAATGCAGTAAAATTATAATGTTCATTCTCTATATCTGGACCCTCTTCAACACTGAAGCCAATTTCAGAAAATATTGAGGATATCTCGTCTATTACTTGTGAAACAGGATGTATTTTTCCTTGATTGATTTCTCTTTCAGGCAAGGTTACGTCTACTTTTTCATTGACAAGTTTAGAATTAATTTCTTTTGTCTCGATTTCTCGAAGTTTAGAATTTATTTTTTCTTGTAGTTCATCTTTTATAGAATTTAATTCTGATGCAAATTTTTTTCTATCATCAGTTGGCAAAGATCCTAAAGTTTTAAAAAAATTGGAAATTTGTCCATTTTTACCAAATAACTGTGTTTTAATTTGATTTACACTTTCTATGTTTAAATCATTGTCTAATTTGTTTAAATATTCATCTTTCATTTTTTTTATATCGGACATATTCATAGAATATTTGTTAACTCTAGAAAAACAACAATGAAAATTAATTTAATGCTGCCTGAGCTTTTTTAACTATAGTTTTAAATGCTTCTGGATTATCGTAAGCAATTTCAGCTAGAATTTTTCTATCAATTTTAATGCCTGTTTTGTTAAGGCCATTTATAAATTTAGAATAAGTTAATCCCTCAGATCTAACACCAGCATTAATTCTCTGTATCCAAAGTGATTTAAAATCTCTTTTTTTATTTCTTCTATCTCTGTAGGCATACTGCATGGCTTTTTCCATAGCCTGTCTTGCAACTCTAATAGTGTTTTTTCTTCTTCCCCATTGACCTTTAACAGCTTTTAAAACTTTCTTATGTTTTGCTCTACTTGTAACACCTCTTTTAACTCTAGCCATATTATCCTCTTAAGTTGTACGGCATGTAAGATTTTACAATCTTGCTATCTTGCTTAGATAGTACCGTAGTTCCTCTTTGCTTTCTAATCTGCGAATTAGTTCTTTTTATCATACCGTGTCTTTTTCCAGCCTGAGCAGTTATAACTTTTCCTTTAGCTGAGATTTTAAATCTTTTTTTAGCTGAACTTTTTGTTTTTAATTTAGGCATAATTTGAGGGGTTATACAAATATTGTTATTAATTTACAACTACAAATATAGCTTATAAAGGCTGAATAACCATAATCATTTGCTTGCCATCAAACTTTGGTTGTAGTTCGACACGACCTACAGATTCCATATCTTGTTTGATCTTATCCATTAACTCATTGCCCAAACTAGAATGTTGTAGCTCTCTTCCTTTAAATCTAATTGTAAATTTTACCTTATCTCCTTTTGCAATAAATTTTTGTGCATTTTTTATTTTAAATGTATAATCGTGAACCTCCGTAACAGGTCTTAATTTAATTTCTTTTAATTCTATCTTCTTTTGTTTTTTTTTTGCTTTATTAGCTTTTTTTTGTGCATCATATTTATATTTTCCCATATCCATAATTTTACATACGGGAGGTTTTGCATTTGGTGCTATCTCAATTAAATCTAAACC
>CACAEM010000012.1 GCA_902531455.1 uncultured Pelagibacteraceae bacterium
GAAAAACCGCTTGATTTAGTTGGCGAAATATTTCCAAATACTGGTGGATTGCCAGTTCCTAAAAGACATCCCGCTAGACAAAAATATAGACTTGTAGAACTGGAGAGAATTTCAAATAAACTAGGTTTGCCGATTATTAAAAAGCCAAAGTTTTTTCCACCTAAAGACCCGCACTTACCTGCAAAATTTGTAATAGCTTCAAATAAAATGGATAATAAACTTCATTTTGGAAATGAATGTTTAAAATATTTATGGTCTATGGATAAAGATCTTTCTGATCACAATACACTTCAGGAAATTTGTGAAAAATTAAATTTAAACTTTGAAGAGATGATGAAGTTAGCTTTAACTGATGATGTAAACTTGGAGTATCAAAAGAATTCAAAAGACGCGGTTGATAACGATGTATTTGGTGCTCCCTCATATGTCTTAAATAATGAGATTTTTTGGGGTCAAGATAGACTAGATTATCTTGAAGATGCATTAAAAAAGTAATTTTAACAAATCTTTAACATAAAAGTAATAAACACTAAGAAAGGATAATTATGTTTATAAAAAAATATCTAAAATGGATAAGTACATTTTTAGTCTTAACTGGAATTTTACTTACTAATCTTAATATCTACCCTATTAATATTTATTTTCATGGATTAGGGGTTGTTGGATGGACTATTGCAGGATTTCTGAGCAAAGATAAAGCAATCTTAACTAACTTTGGGTTACAAATTCCATTGTTTGTAATTGGTATTTATAAAGTTATTTTTTAAATGAAAAATATTTTATTTGTTTGTACAGGTAATTCAGCAAGAAGTATCATAGCTGAAACTATCATTAACAATGAATATAATAGTAAATTCAAGGCATATAGTGCAGGTAGCAATCCTACAGGTAATATAAATAGTGATATTAAAAAATTTTTAGAAACGAAAAATTACGATCTAAGTAATTTATCATCAAAAAACTTTGATATTTTTATCAATAGTGAAATTAAAATGGATCATGTGATTACAGTTTGTAATAATGCTAACAATGAACTTTGCCCTATTTGGCCTAATAAGGATCAGGTTATTCACTGGGATATTGAAGATCCTGTGTCTAAACTAATAAATTCAAATGAAAACGAAAAAAATAACATTATTTCAAATACATTTAATGTTATTAACAAAAAAATCATTAATTGGATAAAAAATGAAGAATAGTAATAAAATTTTTTTAGGTGAATTTATAGCTTGCTGCTTTTTAGTAATGGTTATTGTTGGTTCTGGAATAATGGCTGAAAATCTAACTAATGATAATGCGGTTAGACTATTAGCAAATACGATTGCTACTGGAGCAGGTTTATTTGTGCTAATAACAGCTTTTGCTAATATTTCAGGTGCTCATCTAAATCCTTTTGTAAGTTTATCTATGTATTTAACTAAAAGAATTAAAGGAAAAGATTTATTAATCTATATTCCTGCACAAATTTTAGGTTGTATTTTAGGGGTTATTTTGGCTAACGTTTTTTTTGAACACAGTATTTTAGAATTATCATCAAAAAGTAGAGATGGTTTTCATATATTTTTGGCAGAAATAGTAGCTACATTTGGTCTTATTTTTATTATTTTTGCTACATTAAAAGATGGAAAACATACAGTTGCTGCGTGTGTTGCAACTTATATATCTGCTGGTTATTGGTTCACATCATCAACATCTTTTGCAAATCCAGCTGTTGCTATAGCTAGAACTTTTACTGATTCTTTTACAGGAATTAATTATTTAAATACTCCTACATATATTTTGGCTGAATTTTTGGGAGCTTTAATAGCTGTATATTTAATTAAGAAATTGGTTAAATAAATACAACTTTATTGCGAAATAAAAAATATTAAAAAGTAGACATCAATATTAAATAGTTTAGTAGTCGATGAATCCCCCTCCTGTTTCTCAAATTAATAAATTTATAACTAGAATTATTTTCCGTCTCAGATTACATACTCCTTAAGTCATGAATCAATAGGAACCGAAAACAATAATATAAAGGAGATAAAAAATGGAAATGGCTTTAGTATATACGGTAATAGGGTTTGCCCTTGCCGGTTATAGCGTAATCGCTAACGACTCAATTCAAACACTAGGTACATTTATAGCTTCAAAAAAGAAATGGTTTAAATGGTACGTACTTGCAGGATCAGCTTCTAGTGTAATGATTTTAGCTTTAGCATGGGGATGGTATGCGTATGATGGTGATATTTCGTATGGAAGATTAACTAGAATACCTTATCAAGAAATTCAATGGTATCATGCAGTAGCGCCTGCAATACTCTTATTGTTAACAAGAATTGGAATACCAGTATCTACTACTTTCTTAGTTCTTTCAGCGTTTGCTTCGACAGTTGTGCTTGAAAAAATGTTAATGAAAAGTGTAGTTGGTTATGGTTTAGCGGCAATGGTTGCTTACGTAGCCTGGATAGCTGTATCAAAATTCATTAATGAAAAATTTGATGAAGTAAATGACAAATGGATAGGATTTTGGAGAAATGCTGTTTGGGTTTCATCTGGTTGGTTATGGTGGGTTTGGTTATCTCACGATGTAGCAAATATTGCAGTATATCTTCCAAGACAACTTGATATTACAATACTGCTGATTGTAATGGCATATTTCACTATTTTGCTATTTTACATCTTCTACATTCAAGGTGGACGGATCCAAGCAGTAGTTTTGGAAAAAACTGGAACTAGATATGCAAGATCAGCTACAATTATCAATATAATTTATGCTGCTGTTTTATTCTACTTTAAAGAACTAAACGATTTACCAATGTCAACGACATGGGTATTTGTTGGTTTATTATGCGGTAGAGAATTAGCAATTTCAACGATGAACAAGGATTATAAATTTAAATATGTTTTCCCATTAATTGGAAAAGACTTTCTTAAAATGATCTTTGGATTAAGTGTATCGGTTGGAATAGTTCTTGCTATTCACTATATAATTATTCCAAACAATTGGTTTTAAAATAGCTTTAAACCGATAACTCCAGCTAGGATTAATATAATCGAGAATATCTTAGCTGGAGTAATCTTTTCTTTTAAAAAGAAATATCCAATTAAAATAGAAAATAAAATACTCGTTTCTCTTAATGCACCAACAATTGGTATTGGTGCTTTAGTAAACGCCCATACTACTGTTATATAAGTGAAGTAATCAAGTGAACCGCCGAATATAAATATCTTTTTTCCATATTTTGCTAATCTTTGAATGATATTTTTCTCATCTTTTAAACGCATTACAAATGTGTGGAGTAATGCATTTATAACAAACACCCAGCTAATAAAGGAAATAGCTGACAAACTTACCCTTGCACCATAACCATCTATCACAGAATACAATCCGATCCATAAACCAGTTAATAGAGAATATTGGATTATTTTTGAGTTTTTTTTGGATTTATCAAATAAGCTTAAAAAAATTATTCCTAAACAAATAATTAAAATTGAAAGAATAATAAAATTATCAAGCACCAAACCTAAAAATAAAATTGAAATTATAGTTGCAACCAAAGGTCCTGTTCCACGTGCAATCGGATAAACCTTTGTTAAATCTCCTAGTTCATATGCACTTAAAAGATACCATTGGTATGCTTGGTGAATAATAATGCTTACAATTAAATAAGGAATACTCTCATATGTAGGCAATGGTAAGATTATTATTGCTGTTAAAGCTAATGGTAAACGACCTAAAATTACTCCAGATAAAGCTATAACTTTATCAGAATGTTTCTTAACCATTCCATTCCATGTGGCATGTGTAATAGCTGCGATAAGAACTAATATGAAAACAGTATTATCCATTAAGAGTTAATTATTTAACTCTACCATAAATGTCTTGATATCTAACAATATCAGTTTCTTTAAGTATAGAACCTACTTGGGCTTCCATAATTTTTACAGGTTTTTTTCCAGGATTTTGTATTCTATGAATTGCTCCTAATGGAATAAATATATGCTCATCAGGTTTTTTATTAATAATATTTTTATTTAAAGTTATTCGTGGATTACCTTTTGTAACTAACCAATGTTCTGCTCTGTGATGATGTTTTTGAAGACTTAATATTCCTTTAGGCTTTACTGATAATTCTTTAATTAAAAACTCTTTTCCTTCAAATAAATTTAAATAACTTCCCCATGGTCTATAAAAAACATTCTTTTTTTTAAAATATTTTCTCTTACTTTTATCATATATCTTAAGTATCTCTTTCCAACTACCAAGATCGGACCAAGGAATGTCTAATTTAATAGCATTAATTTTATTTGTTTTCTCAAGTATTGCATAATCAAAAGATTTCTCGATTGATTTTTCAAAAGCTCTTTTATTTAAGTAGTAGGTATTATTTTTATATTTGCCTTTTTGAACAGCCTCAACACAACTTTTGTAAGTTTTATTTTGATATTTTTTAAAGTTATTGATTATTGAGTCTTTTCTTAAATAAAACATGCCAGAATTCCAGTAACCTTTTTTCTTAATGACTTCTTTTGCTTTTGATAAATTTGGTTTTTCAATAAATTTTGTAACTTTATTAATATTTCCTCTAATTTTTTTTGTTAAAAAATATCCATATTCACTTGATGGGCTTGTAGGTTTTATTCCAAAAATAAATAAATTTTGATTATCTAAATTTGGTTTATTTTTTAAAAGGGATTTATTTAAAATATTAGACTTTTCAATCAAATGGTCTGCTGCAAAAAACATTAATGGTTGCTCATCAGGAATGTCTTTTATTAAAGCTGAAGCAAGGATTGCTGGTGCGGTATTTTTTTTAGCTGGCTCTAAAACTATTTTAAACTTTTTTATTTTACTTTTTTTTAAAGCTAGTTTGACTTGTTTTAAGTATTTGAGATTTGTGCTAATTATTGGAAAATCAAAAATTGGTTTATTTACTCTTTCTAAAGTTTTTTGAATTAAACTCCATCCACCAAAATCAATAAATTGTTTTGCTTGATGTTTTTTTTTATCTGGCCAAAGTCTTGTTCCTGCGCCACCACAAAGTATTACAGGTCTAATTTTCATTAAATATCAGCGTACGTTCTAACCTCGTTTTTACCACCTGGATGAGTTGGTGCACCTTTATAAGCAGGACCAACCGTTTGTGCATATTTCCATAAAGTACCATTACCAAAATTCATCTTTCTTGGTTTCCATTTTTTACGTCTTGCACTTAATTCCTTCTTTGTAAGCCTTACATTAATTGTACCCTTTTTGGCGTCTATATCGATGATATCTCCGTTCCTTAAAAGGGCTATAGGACCGCCTAAGGAGGCCTCAGGGCCCACATGACCGATACAAAAGCCTCTGGTAGCCCCAGAGAACCTACCATCCGTAATAAGGGCTACTTTCTCCCCTTTTCCTTGACCATAGATTGCTGCAGTTGTTTGAAGCATTTCTCTCATTCCAGGACCTCCTATAGGTCCCTCATATCTAATAATTATAATATCTCCATCTTTGTACTTTCTACTTATCACAGCTCTATAAGCAGCTTCTTCAGTATCAAAACATCTTGCTCTTCCTGTAAATTGTAATTTTTTTAAACCAGCAATTTTTACAATTCCACCTTCTGGAGCTAAATTACCTTTTAATCCAACAACCCCTCCTGTTGGTGAAATTGGATTTTTATAAGATCTCATTACTTTTTGATTTTCTCTAAATTTTACATTTTTTAAATTTTCTCTCATGGTTTTACCTGTAACCGTCATACAGTCTCCGTGAATGTAGCCACCGTCCATAAGAGTTTTTAATAACATTGGAACTCCTCCTGCTTCCCACATATCTTTAGCAACATATTTTCCACCTGGTTTTAAATCAGCGAGATAAGGAGTTTTCTTAAATATTTTTGCAACATCCATTAAATCAAATTTAATTCCTATTTCATTTGCTATAGCTGGTAAGTGTAAACCTGCATTTGTTGATCCACCTGTTGCTGCAACAATTGTTGCTGCGTTTTCTAAAGACTTTCTAGTTACAATATCTCTTGGTCTAATATTTTTTGCTAATAAATTCATTACAGCTTTTCCACTATCAACTGCATATTTATTTCTCTCAATATAAGGCGCAGGTGTACCAGCAGAAAAAGGTAGTGCTAAACCAATTGCCTCTGAAACACATGCCATTGTATTAGCTGTAAATTGTCCACCACAAGCACCTGCACTTGGACAAGCTTTAAGTTCTAATTTTCTTAAAGCATGCGCAGTCATTTTTTTTGAAGTATATTTTCCAACACCTTCAAATACATCAACTACAGTTACATCTTTACCTTCAAATCTGCCTGGTAAAATTGAACCACCATAAATAAAAACACTTGGAACATTTAATCTAACCATGGCCATCATTAAACCGGGTAAAGATTTATCACATCCAGCTAATCCAACTAATGCATCATAACAATGACCTCTAACAGTTAGTTCTGTTGAGTCAGCAATTACATCTCTTGAAATTAAAGACGATTTCATTCCCTCATGACCCATTGCGATACCATCTGTTACTGTAATTGTACAAAATTCTCTTGGCGTTCCTCCAGTTGCTTGAACACCTTTTTTTACAGATTGTGCTTGTTTCATTAAATTAATGTTACATGGAGCAGCTTCATTCCATGTTGATACAACTCCAACAAATGGCTTAGCAACGTCCTTTTCTGTTAAATCCATTGCGTAATAAAATGATCTTTGGGGAGCTTTGTCAGCACCTATTGTTGTGTGTCTACTTGGTAATTTTTTCTTATTAAATTTTTTCATTATAAACCTTTAAGGGTTAGTTCGATTTTTTTAACATCTTTTTCTAGATTAGCAAAGTTGCTTTTCTCTTGATCTACTATATTTTGTGGTGCGCGATCCATAAAGGATTTATTTGATAATCTAATATCTATTTTTTTCATTTCTTCATTAATTTTTGTAATTTTCTTTTCTAAAGTTGATTTTATCATATTTAAATCAACATCTTGGTCAAAATATAATTTGAATAGCTCTCCGTTAATAACAATACTTGCAGAAGGTTTGTCTAGATCTTTTTCATGAAAATTTTTAATTCTTCCATTTTTTTTCATTATATTTTCATTAGAAGATAAAAAGTTTTTATATTCCTTGTTTGTATTTTCTGTTGAAATTTCAATAAATGATCCAGGGCTAATGTTTAACTCATTTTTAAATGATCTAATGGAGGTAATAAAATTAATTATATTATTAATTTCATCATAAGATTTTTTTTCATGATAATCATTCTCTAGCCAATTTGCATGCATTAAAAACTCATCGCCATTTTTATCTAACTTGTTATTCAACCAAATCTCCTCAGTAACAAATGGTATAAATGGATGAAGAATTATCAAAATTTCTCTAAAAACATAGGATGATGTTTGTCTTAATTCTTTAATCTCCTCCTCATTGTTAGAATTAAATACAGTTTTAGATAGCTCTAAATACCAGTCACAAAATGAATGCCATACAAACTGATAAATATTCTTTGCTGCTTCATCAAATCTATAGTTTTTTAAACTGTTTTCTGTCTCGTTTTTAGTCTTAACAAGTTCAGATAATATCCACTTGTTAATTGTTAATTTAAGATTTTCAGGTTTTTTAATATCACTAAAACCACACTCATTTTGCCTTAAAAAATTATTAGCATTCCAAATTTTATTTAAGAAATTCCTATAACCTTTAACCCTATCTTCTGACAATTTTACATCACGACCAGGTGATGCCATTGATAAAAGAGTAAATCTTAAAGCATCAGCACTATATTTTTCAATAAGTTCTAAAGGATCTATTACATTACCTTTTGATTTAGACATTTTTTGACCCTTTTCATCTCTAACTAAAGCATGAACATATATATTTTTAAAAGGCTCTTCTTTTAAAAACTCAGTTCCCATCATTATCATTCTAGCAACCCAGAAAAATATGATATCAAAACCAGTAACAAGAACACTTGTTGGATAAAATTTTTCAACTTCTGGAGTTTTTTCTGGCCAACCTAAAGTCGCAAATGGCCATAGACCTGAAGAAAACCAAGTGTCTAATACATCCTCATCTCTTTTTAATTCCACATCTTTTGAATAGAATTCTTTTGCCTGTTTTTTACATTCATCCTCGTTTTCAGCTACAAATATTTTTCCATCAGGCCCATACCAGGCTGGAATTTGATGTCCCCACCATAACTGACGAGAAATGCACCAAGGTTCAATATTATCCATCCATTGAAAGTAAGTTTTAGACCAATTTTCTGGAAAAAATTTAGTCTTACCATTATTTACTACTTCTTTTGCTTTGATGGCTAAAGTTTTAGCATCGACAAACCATTGTTCTGTTAAATAAGGTTCAATAATAGAATTAGATCTATCACCATAAGGAACTTTGTTAACTAACTTTTCTATTTTTTCTAAAAATTTACCTTCTTCGAGATGTTTTAGGATTAATTTTCTTGCAGCAAATCTATCTAAACCTTTATATGGGTCAGGTGCATTGTCATTTATTTTTCCATCAGGAGTAAATATATTAATTACCTCTAACTTATTTCTAATACCTACATCATAATCATTAAAATCATGAGCTGGAGTAATTTTTACTGCTCCCGTTCCTTGTTCAGGATCAGCATAGTCATCTGTTATTACTTTTATTTTTCTTTTAGTTAAAGGAATGGTAACAAGCTTTCCTACTAAATTTTTAAATCGATCATCTTTAGAATTAACTGCTATTGCACTATCTCCTAACATGGTTTCAGGTCTTGTTGTGGCTATTGTTATAAATTTATCAGATCCATCTATAGGATAATTTATATAATAAAGTTTAGAATTAACTTCTCTTTGATCAACCTCTAAATCAGATATTGCTGTTTTTAAAACAACATCCCAGTTAACAAGTTTTTTAGATTTATAGATTAACTTTTTATTATAAAGATCAACAAATACTTTAATTACCGACTTAGATAAGTTTTCATCCATTGTGAATGCATTACGTGACCAATCACAAGAACATCCAAGTTTTTTCAGTTGGTTTATTATTATATCTCCATACTGATTTTTCCATTCCCATACTTTTTCAATAAATTTTTCTCTGCCTAAATTAATTTTTTTAACACCATCTTTTGCAAGTTTTTTTTCTACTAATGCTTGGGTTGCAATACCAGCATGATCTGTGCCTGGCTGCCATAAAGTTTCATAATTATTCATTCTATGAAATCTCGTTAAAACATCTTGAATCGAGTTATTCAAAGCATGACCCATATGAAGGCTTCCAGTTACATTTGGTGGAGGAATTACAATTGAGAATTTTTTTGAGTTTTCTTTGGGTTTAAATAATTCATTTTTTTCCCAATAATCATAGATTTTATTCTCAATATTATTATGCTCATATTTATCAAAACTCATTGATTTGTTTTATAAATTAATCAAATTAATAAACAATAATGAAAATCATTGCTAAATTTATAGACTAATGATCAAAATGAATTATACAAATGTCGATTACCAAATATTTTATATTTGATGGCAACGTGGCGGAATGGTTACGCAGAGGATTGCAAATCCTTGTATCCCGGTTCGATTCCGGGCGTTGCCTCCAAAATAAGTATTGAGATAAATTTTAAAAAAAGTAAGTTGTGGGAAAATATTCCTCGGTAGCTCAGTTGGTAGAGCAGTTGACTGTTAATCAATTGGTCGCAGGTTCGAGTCCTGCCCGAGGAGCCAAATGAGTTAAACAGCTTTAGAAGTATTTATTTGTAATATTTGTAAATTTTTTCCAAATTTAATTTTTTGATCCTGAGTTAACTCTGAATAAACTTTAACTAAGAAATTATAGTTAACATTCATGTGTCCCTCTTTTGATTTTTCAAGATTTACTAAATATTCTGAAAAATCCTCAAAGAAATAGTTTATTGGTACTTTCAAGTAATTTGAAAGTTGTAATAATCTAATAGAACTTACTCCATTAGTTCCTTTTTCATACTTTTGAATTTGTTGAAATGTTACGTTAATAGCTTTTGCTACTTTAGTTTGAGTTAAACCCAGTGCTAATCTTCTTAGCTTTAGCTTATTGCCAAGATGTTTGTTAAAATTTTCTTCCATTTAAGACCCCTCTTTAAATAAAATATTAATGAGAGTTAATCTAAATAGAAAACTTTATGCAAGTAAAATAATTTTAAAAAAAAAGGTTTTTTTAACTTATTCCAAACCTGTCAAGTAACTTTTTATGAAGTCTTTAGAATTATTTTAAAGAATTTGGCTTAAAAAAAGCTTAGTTCTATCACTCTTTGGGCTAGCGAAGAATTCTTTAGTGTCTGCCTTCTCAATTATCATGCCCTCATCCATAAAAATGACTTCATCAGCAACTTCTTTAGCAAATCCCATCTCATGTGTCACAACAATCATGGTCATTCCACCTTTTGCAAGATTAACCATTGCATCAAGTACCTCTTTAATCATTTCTGGGTCTAATGCAGATGTTGGTTCATCAAATAACATAATTTTTGGCTGCATACACAGTGCTCTAGCAATCGCACAACGTTGTTGTTGACCTCCAGATAGTTGTCCAGGAAATTTGTTTGCTTGATCGTCTATCTGAACTTTTTTAAGTTGGTCTAATGCTAGTTCTTGAGCCTCTTTTTTTGGCATTTTTTTAACCCAAATAGGTGCAAGTGTACAATTATCTAATATTGAAAGATGTGGAAATAAATTAAATTGTTGAAAAACCATTCCAACTTCAGCTCTTATTTTCTCAATATCTTTTGTTTTTTCTGATAATTCATTTCCATCAACAATTATATCACCCTCTTGATGCTCTTCTAATCTATTAATACATCTAATCAATGTAGATTTACCTGAACCAGAGGGACCACAAACAACAATTTTTTTATTTGCTTCAACCTCTAAATTTATATTTTTTAAGACTTGAAAATCACCAAACCATTTATTCATATTTTGGATTTTTATAATTGGATCAGACATTTTTTATCTCTCGGTTTTGTATTTCGCCTCTAGGTTATAACTATATTTACTCATTGCATAGCATATAATCCAGAATATTATTGATGCAAAAATATATCCTTCCATAGCAAAGCCTAACCATTTTGGATTTGTTTTTGCTAACGCAAGCATTCCTGCTAATTCAGCTAAACCAACTACAAATATTAAAGGTGTATCTTTTACTAAAGCTAAAAATGTATTTGCTATTCCAGGTATAACTAATTTTAGCGCTTGTGGTAAGATCACGAAAATATGCATTTTCCAATAACCCATTCCTAAAGATTTTGCCGCATCGTATTGACCTCTAGGTAGTGATTGTAAACCTCCTCTAATAACCTCAGCACAGTAAGCGGCTTCAAATAATGTAATTGCAATAATTACTCTTACCAATTTATCCATAAAAAAATCCTCAGGTAGAAACATTGGAAACATTACAGATGACATAAATAGTACTGTTATCAATGGAACACCTCTCCAAAATTCAATATAACAAATTGATATATATTTTATTGCTGGAAGATTAGATCTTCTCCCCAATGCAAATATCATGCCTAGTGGGAAACAGAAAATTAGACAGAAAAAAGAAACTATAAAAGTAAGTGACAATCCTCCCCAAGCACCTGTTTCTACCCATTGTAGACCAAATGATCCACCAGATATTAAATAATAGATAACTAAATATGCAATTACTGGATAGATAATAACATAATACAATGCTAAATATTTTTTTAAATTTTCCTTCATAAAATATCCAACAAAACCTAGTGCTATAACTAATATAAATGCAGTGTTTATTCTCCAATGAAATTCATTTGGATACATTCCATACATAAATCTTCGAAACCAAACTTTAATATATGTCCAACAAGCCCCTGTACCTGTACAAGCATCTTTTGAATCGCCTGAAATAGTGGCATCCAATATCATCCAGCTTAGAGATTGAGGAAGAACTTTTATAATTGAAAATAATATTAATAAGGTTAATAAAGCATTAAAATTATTTGTATTTATATTTTTATTTAATAAATCTAATGTTTTGTTTCCTGAATAATCAATTCTCATCATATTTAATCCAATTAATCCTATGATTAATGGAAACAAAGTAGTTAACGAGCCAGGTAAAAAAGATGTTAAATTTATTTTTAAAAAAACATTTGATATTACATCAATTAAACTTACTAAAACTAAAAAAGAACCAATAATAGAATAGTTTTTAATATTATCTCTATTAGGTTTTAAAAAATTAATTGCTTGCATTATTACTTTTCTTTAATTTCAATTTTTTTGTTATACCAATTCATTATTGCTGCAATAGTTAAACTAATAGTTAGATAGGTTAGCATTGTAATTGAAACAATTTCTATTGCCTTACCTGTCTGCATCAAGGCGGTCCCAGCAAATACAAGTACTAAATCAGGGTATGCAATAGCAGCTGCTAAAGATGAATTTTTAGTTAAATTTAAATATTGGTTTGTTGTGGGTGGTATAATAATTCTTAAAGCTTGAGGCATAATAACTAATTTTAAAACTTGATTACGCGTCAAACCTATTGATGCTGCAGCTTCTTTTTGGCCTTTGCTAACTCCCTCAATTCCAGCTCTGACACATTCTGCTACAAAGGTAGAAGTGTATAAAGAGAGTGCTAGAACTAATGCTATTAATTCAGGTGGTAAACTTATTCCACCTTCATAAATATAAGAAATTTTTGATAATTTTTTAAGCTCAGGTAATTCAAATCCTAAAGATACTCCACCAAATAAAAATGATAAAAGAGGCAAAACAATTAATAGAGCTAATGAATAAAGCAGTAAAGGAATTTGTTTGCCTTGTGTGTCTCTTAATTTAATTGCATAATTCCTTAATACGATAATTGCAATTATTGCTGCAAGACCACAATATAAAAATATATTCAAATTTTCCCATACCATTGCTGGTATGTAATAGCCTTTTACCGTCATATAAGTTACCCCAAACCACGCATTAGCTTTCTCTGGCATAGGTAAAGCTCTCAGAGCTGCGTAATACCAAAAGAAGATTTGCAACAGTAATGGAATATTTCTAAAAAACTCGACATACCATGCGGCTGAGTTCTTTATAAGATAATTTGATGATAATCTTGCTACACCAATTATAACACCCAATATTGTACAAATTATTATACTTATAAAAGAAACTAACAAAGTATTTAAAAGTCCAACTAGAAAAGCACGGGCATAAGAGTCTGATCCACTATATTCAATTAAAGAAAACTGAACATCAAATGAAGATTCTTGTGATAAAAAATCAAAACCAAAATCAATACCTCTATTATCCATATTGGTCTGAGCATTCAGGGTTAAAAACCCAAAAATAAGAACAACAAATAGTATTGCTAAAATCTGAGGTATAAATCTTTTTATAATGTTGTTCATCGGAATTTATAATAAAAAAAAGGGCTAGAAATATCTAGCCCTTTTTAAGTAATTTGAAATAAAATTATCTTGCTGGTGGTACGTATAATATTCCACCTTTAGTCCATAATTCATTTGGACCTCTATCAGGTAGAATTCCAGTGTCTGCTATATTTCTTTTGTAGCTTTCACCGTAGTTACCAACTTGTTTGATAATTCTTAAGTTCCATTCGTTATCTAGGCCAAAAGCTGCACCTAATTCACCTTCAGCACCAACTAATCTTTTAATAGCTGGATTGTTTGAAGTTTTCATCATATCAGCATTTGAAGAGTCAACGCCATATTCTTCTGCTTCAATCATAGTGTTTAAAGACCATCTTACTATATCTTCCCAAACAGAATCACCTTGACGTACAACTGGTCCAAGTGGCTCTTTTGAAATAGTTTCAGGTAATACTACGTGATCATCTGGAGCTGACAATTTAGTTCTTTGTGCAGCAAGACCAGATTTATCTGTAGTGTATGTATCACATCTACCTGCATCATAAGCAGCTACAACTTCATCAGCTTTTTCAAAAACTACTGGCTCATATGAAATTCCTCTAGAATCAAAGAAGTCTCTCATGTTAAGCTCAGTTGTAGTTCCTAAGTTTGTACAAACTGAAGTTCCATTTTTAAATTCACTTGTGGATGCAATTCCTGAACCTTTTCTTACCATGAAACCTTGTCCATCATAAAAGTTTACACCAACAAATGTTAAACCAATGTCAGCATCTCTTGATAGTGTCCAAGTTGTGTTTCTTGATAAAATGTCAATTTCACCTGAAGTTAATGCAGTAAATCTTTCTTTTGCACTTAAAGGAGTAAACTTAACCTTAGTTGCATCTCCTAATGTAGCAGCAGCAACAGCTCTACATACATCAACATCAATCCCTGTCCAATTTCCAGACTCATCTGCATTTGAAAATCCAGGTAGACCCTGAGAAACACCACATCTTACAAATCCTCTTTTTTTAGTGTTCTCAAGAGTTTTTGATTTCTTAGCAGCCATTGTTTCTGTTGAAAATGCAAATAGCACAGCAAACATAGCAACTACAGAAGTCAATTGTTTTATTATTTTAAACATTATTTTCCTCTTTTTATTATTTATTTGTTAACAAATTATTCAAAAAGTAATTTTTGAATTCATTAGTAAAGCAGAAAGTAATACAACCATCAATGGTAAAATAACCTCATCAATATTGAGCAATTAAAGATGGCGCGCCCTGGAGGATTCGAACCTCCGACCCTCGGTTTAGAAAACCGATGCTCTATCCAGCTGAGCTAAGGGCGCAAAAAACAATCTTATAATACTAATTTAATTTTTGAAAAGAAATTTTTTAAATAATATTAGTATTGTTAATAGCTCTACCCTACCTATTATCATGAAAATTATTAAATAAATCTTTGTTAAAAAAGAAAGATTATAAAAATCAAAATTCCCAAGCTCAAAC
>CACAEM010000013.1 GCA_902531455.1 uncultured Pelagibacteraceae bacterium
TTTCAATTCAAAATGAAGGAGATATTATTTGTTTACTGGGTCCATCAGGAATAGGAAAAACTACGATTTTAAGAACAATCGCAGGATTAGAAAAGATTAATAATGGCTCTATAATTATCAATAACAAAACTATATCTTCAAAAAAAATTCACATTGAGCCAGAGGATCGAAATATTTCACTTGCTTTTCAAGACAATAGTTTATTTCCACATTACAATGTCGAAAAAAATATATTAATTGGTACAGAAAAAAAAAATAAAAAAAAAATTAAAATAAATGCAAAAGAAATAGTAGAATTTTTGAATTTAAAAAAAATATTAAATAAATATCCACATGAGATAAGTGCTGGCGAAGCACAAAGATCGTCTCTTGCTCGAGCTTTAGTTTCAAACCCTGACTTATTATTATTGGACGAGCCGTTGTCCAATGTTGACCAAAGCTTTAAAGAAGAAATTCAAGTCGAATTAAAACAATTATTAAGTAAATCAAAAATAACAACTATAATTGTTACACACGACTCATACGAAGCGTTTTACTTAGGAAGTAAATGTGGAATAATATTAAATAAACAACTTAAACAATTTGATGATCCTTATAATGTTTATCATTTTCCTAATTCAGTAGAAGTTGTAAATTTTTTAAATAGAGGAATTTTAATTCCTGCAAAAGTTACAAGCGAAAATAGTTTAGAAAATAAAGATCTTGGAACAATTAAAGGTAATTTTGTTAAACACTATCCAAATGGTTCAGAGGTAAAACTTTTATTACAGCCAGAAGATTTAGAACATGATGATAAAAGTAATTTAAAATTAGAAGTCGTTGATCGTAAATTTAGAGGAACAAATTTTATTTATACTTTAAAAACACCAAGCGAGTTACAAATTCCTGTATTTGTTCATTCACACCATATTCACCAGCATGAAATAGACGAAAAATTTGGTATTAAACGACCAATTCACATTGACCACATTGTTTGTTTTTAAGTATTATTATACTTTAAAAATATATTCATGGATAAAGATTTACCAAGAAGCACTAAAGTTGTAGTTATTGGAGGGGGCGTAGCTGGGACTTCTTGTGCATATCATCTAGCTAAATTTGGCTGGAAAGATGTAGTTCTATTAGAGAGAGATCAATTAACATCTGGAACTACATGGCATGCAGCTGGTTTAATGGGTCAATTAGGGGCTTCATCTACTATTACAAAGTTAAGAAAATATACTTTGGATCTTTATCAGGAATTAGAAAAGAAAACTGAATTATCTATAGGGTTAAAACAGAATGGTGCAATCACAGTAGCTACCACAAAAGAGAGAATGCAAGAGTTGTTGAGACAAGCAACTACCGCTCAACTATCTGATGTTGAAGTGCATGTTTTGGATAAAAAACAAACAAAAGATTTATATCCTGTTGTAAATAATGAGGACATAATTGGAAGTGTTTTTATGCCAAAAGATGGTCAAGCTGATCCAGTAGGCGTAACCAATGTTTTAGCAAAAGCTGCTAGAATGGAAGGAGCACAAATTTTTGAAAAAACACCTGTAACAAAAATTCTTGTTAAAAATAATTCTATAGTTGGAGTTGAGACCGATAAAGGAAAAATTGATTGTGAATATGTTGTTTTAGCGACAGGTATGTGGTCTAGACAAATAGGGGAAAAAATGAATGTTAGTATACCTTTGTATCCCAATGAACATTTTTATGTAATCACGGAACCAATAAAAAATTTACCAAAAAACTTACCCGTTTTAAGAGATTATAATAATTGCCTCTATCTTAAAGAAGACGCAGGGAAAATTTTAGTTGGAATTTTTGAACCAAATGCAAAACCAGCTTTTAAAAATACTGGCGTTGTTCCAGATGATTTTTCATTTGGTGAATTACCAGATGATTTTGATCATTTTGAACCATATTTACAAAAATCATTTCATAGGTTGCCTATGTTAGAAAATGCAGGAATTAGAAAATTTTTCTCTGGCCCTGAGTCATTTACTCCTGACACTCAATATCTTTTAGGTGAAACTCCTGAGATTAAAAAACTTTTTACATGTTGTGGTTTTAATAGTATTGGAATTGCAAGTTCAGGAGGTGCTGGACGAGTTACTGCTGAATGGATGATTAATGGACATATTAATGAAGATTTATTTTCATTAGATATTAAAAGATTTCAAAAATTTCATTCATCAAAAAAATTTATAATGGAGAGAGTGACAGAAACTCTTGGTGATTTATATGGAATGCATTGGCCATTTAAACAACATAAAACATCAAGAAACCAAATTGTATTACCCTACCAACAGGAGCTTAAAAAATTAGGAGCTTGTTTTGGAACCTCGGGTGGTTTTGAAAGACCTATGTGGTATGCCTTAAAAGGAGAAAAGGCTGATTACAATTATAGTTTTGGTTATCAAAATTGGTATCCATCAGCTGAATATGAGACTAAAAATACTAGAGAAAACGTAGGATTATTTGAGTTATCTCCTTTTTCAAAATTTGACCTTGAAGGGCTAAATGTTCACGAGGAATTACAAAAAATATGTACTGCAAACATAAAAGATGTTGAGGGTAGAGCAACTTATACCCAGATGCTAAATGATGATGGAGGAATAGAGACAGATGTTACTGTTACTTGTCTTGAAAAAAACCATTTTAGAGTGATAGGTCCAGCAGCAACAAGAGAACATGATAAATTTCATATAAAAAAACATATTTCAGAAGAGGTCAATTTTAAAGATTTAACAGAAGATTTAACATGCCTAGGATTATACGGACCCAACTCAAGAAAATTACTATCTAATATCAGTAATGATGATTTTACAAACGAAGGTATAAAGTTTAGTCATGGAAAATTTGTTACTATTGACGGAGTTAAAGTCTGGGCTCAAAGATTATCTTATGTAGGTGAAATAGGATTCGAATTATATGCAAACATTGATGAAAGCAAAAAACTATTTTTAGCTATTATTAAAGAAGGTAAAAATCATGGCTTATCACTTTGTGGAGCTCATGCTATGGATATTATGAGAATGGAAAGTGGTTTTTTACATTGGGGGCATGATATATCGCCTGAAGAAAATCAATATCAAGCAGGACTTAAATTTGCAATCAGTTATAAAAAAAATATAAATTTTGTTGGAAAAGAAGCATTATTAAAAATTAAAGATCAAAACCCCACAAAATCATTAGCTATGATGGTGTTGAAAGATAACAGACCTGGAGAACCTTTGTTACTTCATGAAGAGCCAATTTACTTGGAAGATAAAATAATTGGCAGAACAACTTCAGGAAACTATTCATTTAATTTTAAAAAAAATATCTCATTTGGTTATGTCAACTCTGGAAATACTATCGAAAATTTGGTCAATAAAAATTTATCTATTGAAGTTGAAAAGAAAAAATACCCTGTAACAATAATTAAAAAACCCTTAAATCAAAAAAATATAAAAGATATTTAATGTTAAAAATAATTTCAAAAAAAAATAGGGCTGCAGAAATTATTTGTAATCTTAACAAAATTGACAATAAGCAGTTAAAAGAAATTAAGTCTACACTTGATAAGTATGGAATGATTTATTTTCCAAAACAAAAACTTAGTTCCAAGAATTATCTTAATTTTGCAAAAAAATTTGGTAAACCAGCTAATTATCCAAGATTGAAAGGTTTAAATAAAAAATATCCTCAAATAACTGTTGTACAACGTAAAGCTACTGACAAAGGACCCAGCTTTGGTGAACAATTTCACACAGACTCCTCTTATACAAAAAAACCTCCTAGATACACGATGTTACTTTCTAAACTAGTACCTAAAAAAGGTGTTGCTAATACTGACTTTTCTTCGCAGTACTTAGCTTATGAAAAATTATCAAAAAATTATAAAAATAAGCTTAAAAAATTAAAAGGCATCTACTCTTCGCATGGACCAATATCAATCACAACAGTGGAGAGAGAAAAAGAAAAAGGAAAAATATCAAAAGAGCTGATTTCCAGACATAAAATAATAAGAACTATTAAAAATAAAAAAACTATATACTGTAGCCCAGGACACTTTTTAAAATTTAATACATATATGACTAAACAAAAAAAAGACTTAAAGAAGTTCTTATTTAATCATCAGACAAAAAAAAACTTTCAATATTCATTAGAATGGGAAAAAGATCAGCTTGCTATTTGGGATAATAGAGCCATGCTCCATCAGGCTACACCATTTAAAGGTAATAGAATACTTCATAGAATAACAATACTTTAATAAAATGTATTCAATATTTCTTGGGTTAACGCCTTTTATCTTTATCACACTATTTGGTTTTGTTTTTGGAAAACTTAAAATTTTTGATTTAGGTCATGCAAAAGTTTTAAATTTGTTTTTATTCTATGTAGCAGTCCCTGCCTTAATTATTAAATTTGTTGCTCAAAGTGAAATAGGCCAAGTTGATATAAAACAGATAGTTTCATATTTTTTAATGCAAGGAAGTCTTGGGTTTTTAACATTTTTATTAACATCTAAGTTTTTTAAAAGACCTATTCCAGAATCTATTATATGGGCATTGATGGTAGCACTATCAAATCATGTAACATTATTATTACCTATTACAAAAATCTATTTTGGAACTGAAGTAATTACTCAAGTAACAAGTATAATATTAATGGATGGGGTTATTTTATTGTCTGTAATTGCTTTTTTTTTAGAACTTACTACTAAAAAAAATATTCGATTAACTAAATTTATAAAGAACATAGTTCTTAATCCAATGATATTTTCAATCTTAATTGGTCTTTTACTATTTGTATTTAAGATAAACATCCATGATACGCCAATAGACTACGTTCTTTCTGTTTTGGCAGCTTGTGTTTCTCCTATAGGACTTTTTGCAATTGGTATCACATTATCTTTTTACACACATAAAGTTATTAATAAACTAACCGCTTCTGTATCTATATTGAAATTAGTAGTTTCCCCAATCATCCTCTTGATAATTGGATTTATCTTATTTGATGCTGGGCAACCTGAAAAAATTCCTGGTGCTTTTTTTGTTAGTGTTGCACCATGTGGACATTCAGCTATAGTATTATGCTCTGCTTATAATGTAAGTCCTGAAAATATAATAAAAGCTTTATTTATTTCAACTTTTGCATCATTCGCTACAATATTTTTTGCTATTCAATATTTAACAACTTAAGTTAATTAATATTATCTAAGATTTTATTAGTACATTCTTTTGTATTGCTATCACCATCTAGATCTTTAGTTCTGTTTTGTTTTTCTAGCAAAGTTTTTTCGATTGAACTTACTATTCGTGTGGCAGCTTCTTTTTCGCCTAAATAATCTAACATCATAGCGCCAGACCAAATTTGACCTATTGGATTTGCAATACCTTTTCCAGCAATATCAGGTGCTGATCCATGAACAGGCTCGAATAAAGAAGGATGTTTATTTGTTGGGTTAATATTTCCTGATGGAGCTATACCAATTGTTCCCGTACATGCTGGACCTAAATCGGATAAAATATCTCCAAATAAATTTGATGCTACGACAACATCAAACCACTCTGGTGTTAAAACAAATCTTGCAGCTAAAATATCGATATGAAATTGATCTGTTTTAATCTCAGGAAAATCTTTTTTATTTTCATAAAATCTTTGGTCCCAGTATGGCATGGTTATAGAAATACCATTTGATTTTGTGGCATTAGTTAATTTTTTTCTATCTCTTGTTTTTGCTAATTCAAATGCAAATTTTTGAACTCTATCTATTCCATGTTTAGACATTATAGTTTCTTGTATAACAATTTCTCTTTCAGTATTTTGATACATTTTTCCACCTACCGAAGAATATTCGCCCTCAGTGTTTTCACGCACTATCATCATATCTATGTCACCAGGTTTTTTATTTGCTAATGGTGCATTTACTCCTTCAAATAATTTTACTGGCCTTAAATTAATAAATTGATCAAATTCTCTTCTAAACTGTAGTAGGGAACCCCATAAAGTAATATGATCTGGATATTTATCTGGCATACCTACTGCACCAAAAAATATCGCATCATGATTACCAATTTGTTGTTTCCAATCATCAGGTAGCATTTTTCCATGCTTTTCATAATAATCGCATGATGAAAAATCAAATTCATCTATCTTTAATTTAAATTGATGTTGATTTGCTACTTCTTTAAGTATTTTTAAAGCTTCTGGAACAACCTCTTTTCCAATACCATCTCCAGCAATTGAGGCGATTTTGTATTCTTTCATCCTTACTTAGTAAAAGTGTCGTTAAATTGTTTAGCTACTCTTACAAAAGTAGTACATTTACTAAGTTGTTTAAGAGAAGGGGCTCCCACATAAGTACAGCTACTTCTAACACCACCAAGAATATTATTTATCGTATCTTTAATTTTTCCTCGATATTTAATTCTCACTGTTCTACCCTCACTACTTCTATAGTCAGACAAACCCCCATAATGTTTCTTATTTGCTATGTCAGAACTTGATCCGTAAAATTCTATAAATTTATGACCATTTGATTTTATTAGCTTACCTTCACCTTCATCGTGACCAGCAAACATTCCTCCAAGCATCACAAAATCTGCACCTCCACCGAAAGCTTTTGCGACATCACCCGGACAAGTACAACCTCCATCTGCAATTATATGTGCCCCTAAACCATGGGCAGCATCAGCACATTCAATGACAGCACTTAACTGAGGATAACCAACACCTGTTTGAATTCTCGTAGTACAAACACTGCCTGGTCCAATTCCAACTTTTACAATATCTGCTCCTGATAATACTAATTCTTGTGCCATATCAGCTGTTACCACGTTACCAGCAATAATAGTTTTAGTAGGATATTTATCTCTTACAGATTTTAAAAATTTACTAAAGTGTTCAGAATAACCATTAGCAACATCAATGCAGATAAATTTTATGAAACTATATTCTTTTAAAATTTTATCTAAATTTTCAAAATCTTCTTTTTTTATTCCTATACTTAAAGCAATATTTGGATGAATAGATTTTATTTTTTTGAATTTTTTTATTTTTTGAATGTTATGCTGTTTAGTTAAACAAGTGATCATTCCGTATTCAGAAAGCTTTTCAGCTACACCAAGTTCACCAACACCATCCATATTTGAGGCCATGATAGGAATTCCAGACCATTCATTATTACTATACTTAAATCTATAAGTTCTTTTTAGATTTACATCTTTACGACTTTGAAGAGTACTTCTTTTAGGTCTAAAAAGTACATCTGAATAGTCTAATTTTAGTTCTTCTTCAATTCTCACGAGTCCGAATTTATACAGGGGCTCAAAACAAATTCAAATTAATTATTAATATTGATGCAGCGTTTTCATTGGCTTTAATTTAAAAAATACATATTATTAGGCATGTTTAATGGTTTTAAGTCAAAGTACGTAAAGGTAAAAAAGGGCAAGGTTTTTTGTAGAGTTGGTGGTGAAGGTCCACCATTACTTTTACTACACGGATATCCACAAACACATTTAATGTGGCACAAAACAGCCCCTAAGTTATCTAAAAGATTTACAGTGGTTGCTGCAGATTTAAGAGGATATGGAAATAGTCTTGCTCCAGTATCAGATAGCAAACATTACAACTACTCAAAAAGAGAAATGGCAAGTGACATGAAACAGATGATGATAAAATTAGGGTTTAACAAATTTTTTGTTGCGGGACATGATAGAGGTGGAAGAGTTGCTCACAGGTTAGCAAGAGACCATAGAAAAAATATATTAGCTCTTAGTTTTTTAGATATTTGTCCAACATTAGATATGTACGAACTAACGACGAGAGATTTCGCAAAAGCTTACTTTCATTGGTTTTTTTTAATTCAACCAAAATGGTTGCCTGAGAAAATGATAATGAGCGATCCAAGGAAATGGATGAAAAGTTGTTTAGATAAATGGTCAGGCAATCACAAATTTGGAAAAGTTGAAGAAAACTATTTAAAATGTTTCAAGCAACCAAAAAGAATTCATGGATCTTGTGAAGATTATAGGGCGTCTGCGACTATTGATTTGGATCATGATAAACAAGATAGAAAGAAAAAACTAAATATTCCAGTCCAAGTGTTATGGGGAAGTAAGGGAGTAATTGGAAAGCAGTTCAAACCAATAAAAATTTGGCAAAGATATACTAAAAGAAAAGTTATAGGTTATCCCATAAATTCAGGTCACTTCATTCCAGAGCAAAATCCAAAGGCAACTATTAAACATCTAACTGATTTTTTTTTGAAGAAAATTAAGTAATTAGTCATACTTGATGTGATCAATAATCGCGCATATCATTCTTGATAATATTAAATTCACCTTTAAATATAGCTAATGTCATCTTTACTTAAAAATTCAGAATTAACCTCGGAAAAAGCAGATAGTATTGTCTCTGAAACTTTAAATAATTGTGATGATGGTGAGCTTTATATAGAGGATACAAAATCTGAGACAATTGTATTAGATGATAACAAAATTAAAAGTTCAAATTATACATCTGACTTAGGTTATGGTTTTAGAGCTGTAACTGGTGATACAGTTGCTTATTCTCATTCAAACGAAATTTCTGAAAAATCATTGGAAAATTCTAGCGAAAATCTTAAGTCAACTTTAAAAAATAATAGCGGAACATATAATTCAGAAATTAAAAAAACTAATCAGAAGCTTTATAAAGACGTTGATCCAATTGAGAGCAAGTCAATGAAATCAAAAATTGAATTGCTGAACAATATGAATCAATATGTCAGATCAAAAGATAGTGTAATAAAAAAAGCTGCAATTAAAATCAAAAATAATGAAGGCACAGCTGCTGCTTCAAGCATGTCCTCTGAGGCTGAAATGTAAGCGGTAGTTGCGAAAGTTTCAAAATTAAAAGGTCTTAAAACTAATGTGATTGGTAATTCTCGAATTATTTCTAGTGAGACCAATATTACTACAAAAAGAAGAGAATTTCTCAAATAAGGAATATGAATATTGGTAAATGTCTTTCTTTTTGAGTAACCAAGAAGATATGCACTTTCATCAACTGAAATATTTATTTTTTCATAGCCTGATTTTATTCCGTTGAACGCTAGTGAGTAAAAACGAATGAAATAGACAATGACTAATCCTAATATTGACCCAATAAATACTTTTTTAATTGATAGAAATCCAAGCGATTTAATTATGTTATTATCAAACCAAGCAATAAAAGTTATAAAAGCAACAGCTAATATTACTCCTGGTATTGCATATCCTGAGATTGATAATGTTGAAAGAATATTAAGAGCTTTATTTTTTGAAACTCTGTTACCATAATTTGATATCAGTGCGAATGTAATTAAAACAAGGCTAGATAAAGTCACTAAATATAAAGTATTTAATAAAAGATTAATTACATTAACATCAAAGAAGTTCTCTGGAAATTTTATTGTCCAATACAACATTTGTCCCAAAGGAAATAAAAAACTTAAAAAGAATAATAAAAAACAAAATGAAAAGGCAAAAAAAGGAATTTGTTCCAGAAAGTTTTATTTTTTCTTTTTGTTTAAAACCACCTTTTGTATCCAAGTGAAATCTAGCTTTTTTTCTAGATAAATTTTCAGTCAAAAAAAGAATAAATATAAATAACAAAAGAAAAAATGATATTCTATTCGCAAAAGCTAAATCATCGAATGTTATCCAAGCGTTATAAATTCCAGTTGTTAATGTATTCACAGAAAAAAAATCTACTGCTCCAAACTCAGCTAGTGTTTCCATTGCTACTAATGATAACCCAGCAACTATTGCTGGTCGCGCTGCAGGTAAAATTATAGAGAAGAATGATTTAATTTTTGAAAACCCTAAATTTTTACCAAGTTCTATTAAGTTTTGTGATTGATATAAAAAAGAAGATCTTGCAAGAATATAAACATAGGCATAAAGAGAAAATGAAATAGATAATATTAAGCCAAACATTCCATCAAATTTTGGTATATGTTGATTATACTCCCCATCACCAAATATACTCTTCAATATAGTAAATGCTGTTCCGTAATTATCAAAAAAAGCAAATAACGAGTAAGCATAAATATAAGGAGGAATTGAGAAGGATAGAATTAATGCCCATTTGAAGAAATTTACTCCTGGAAATTTATAAAATGAAACTATGTATGCTGATCCAACCCCTAAAATAAATGTTAAGATTAAAACACCGACTAAAAGTGATAATGAATTTAAGATGTATTCGTATAAAAAAGTATTTTTAAGTATTTCAAAATACCGAGATGTATCCTCAAAAAAACTTAAAGAAACTGTTAAAATAGGAATAATGACTAAGAATGAAATTAATACAGAGCTTAAAAACCATAAATTTAATTTATTTGAAAACATCTAAAAAACTAATATTTTTTTTATTTTTTTTCTGAGAGGTATTTAATACAATTATCTGGAGTTGTCTCGATGTAAGGATCATCATCTGAGCCATCATTATTTATACCAGGTTCTTGCCACCATTTTTCAACAATTCCATTATTAATTATGGCCATATATCTCCAACTTCTTTGACCAAATCCATTATGATCTTTGGAAACCAACATACCCATAAATTTAGTAAAAAGTCCTGAACCATCAGGTATAAGTTTGATATTTTTAATTTGTAATTTTTCTGCCCATGCGTTCATTGTGTAAGAGTCGTTAACTGAACAGCAGTATATTTCATCAATTCCAAGCTTTTTTAGCTTCAAATAATTAGTCTCAAAACCTGGTAGTTGTTGAGAAGAACATGTAGGCGTAAATGCACCAGGGAGGCTAAAAATTATAACTCTTTTTCCATTAAAATAATCATCAGTAGACTTATCGATCCATATTCCACCTATAGAACATTCATTGAGGGATGATGAACTATCTCCTTCTCTTGTTTTAAAAATTACTTTAGGTATTTGAAGTCCAATCATGTGATTAATTTTTTTGTTTCTTTAAAAGTGCCTACGAAGGATACATAGGCACTTTTATTAAGAAAAGTCAGATATTGAATACTTTTGAAATGTGCGGAAAATCTTTAGTACTTATCTCTGAGATTTTTCTATTATTTATTCTTTTATTAATTTTTTTACACTCCTCAGCACATGGTTTACATGGCTGGGCTGATTTATTCAAATTAATATCAGACATAAATTTTTTTTTAATCCTCAATGTTATTTCCAACCAGCAGCTGTCATTACTTCTAATGCATCTGATTGTTTTTGACCATAACTTGCAACACTTGTTGTTAGATCTTGTTTAAAATCTAATCCCAAGTTGTTTACTACTAATGGACTAGGTGAAACACCGCTTATCATTGGAAACTCAAATGTATTATTTGTAAAGTGTTCTTGAGATTCTGCTGATAATAGGAAATCAACAAGTGCAATTGCGTTAGCTTTATTTGGAGCACCTTTAACTAAAGCAGCACAACTAATGTTCATGTGAGCTCCTCTATCATTTTGATTAGGGAAAAATGCTTTAACTTTTTTTGCAGCTTCTTGTTGCTCTGGACCTTTATTACCTGAAAGCATCAATGCTAAATAATATGTATTAGCAACTGCAATGTCAGCTTCACCAGCCGCTACTGCCATAATTTGTGCTCTGTCATTTCCTTTTGGATCTCTTGCCATATTAGCAACAACACCTTTTGCCCATTCAGCTGTAGCTTTTTTTCCATTGTTCTTTACTAATGAGGCTACAAGTGATTTGTTATAAATGTTGCTTGATGCTCTAATTACTAATCTGCCTTTCCATTTAGGATCAGCTAGACCTTCATAAGTCATTCCAGATAGCTCAGCACCTGTAACTCTTTCAGGAGAGTAGTAAATAATTCTAGCTCTTTTTGCTACTCCAACCCAGTGAGTTGTTCTAAAACTTTTTGGAACTTGTGATTTAATTGTTGATGATACTAAACCAGATTCTGTCATACCTTTTGCTTGAAAAGCACCACATCTTCCAGCATCAGCTGTTATATAAAGATCAGCAGCTGAGTCAGCGCCTTCCTCGATCATTCTTTTCTCTAATGCACCTGATTTACCGTTAATTAAATTAACTTTAATTCCAGTTGCAGCTGTGAACTTTCCATAAAGCTCAGCGTCGGCCTTATAATGTCTTGCATTAAAGATATTTACCTCATTTGCTATTGCGAAAGTCGTTAGAAACAAGGATAAAATTAATGCAGAAATTGTTATTTTTTTCATTAATCTCTCTCTCTATGTTATTTGTTTTTATTTATAATAGTTCTGAGAATTATTCTCAATGATAATGATTATCAATCTCAATATTGCCGCACCAAAAAGCTCATTTTTGTAGATATTTTAGGACTTAAATTCTGAAATTTTACTATAAAGGAAATTCCTGAAGATTGTTACCCTAGCAACATTTTTAAGAGATTCAGGAAATACGAAGTGAGCTTCGGTTATAGGCCCCTCAACTTTAGGTAGTATTTTTATAACATTGCTTGATAAAGAAACAATATAATCGGGAAGAGCAGCTAGACCTACGCCACTTTCTACGGCCAAAAGTAATCCCATCACACTATTTACTTTCATAGCTGACTTTCTCTTCTTGTTGTCTTTCATACCAAGTTTTAATGCCCAATCAGGATTAAATACAGGAGATGGTGCACCTCTACCAAATGAAATAAACTTATGCTTATTTAAATCAGCAATAGTTTTTGGCATACCATATTTTTCTAAATATTTTGTAGATCCATAAATATGATAATTAATATCCATCAGTTTTCTTTGAATATAATTAAGCTGTTTTGGTCTTCTCATAAATATACCAATATCAGCTTGTCTTGTACTTAAATCTAACTCCTTATCATCAAATATTAATTCAACCTCGATTTCAGGATTTAACTCCATAAATTCCTGAATTCTTGGTGTTAACCAATGAGTTCCAAAACTTCTAACCGTTGTAATAGTTAATTTTCCAGTCGGTTTATGTTTTTGATCACCTAAAGTTGTTTCTACCTCTTTAAGTTTACTAATAACTTCATGTGCAGTTTTATAAACATATTCACCATTTTCTGTGAGTGTTAATCCTCTTGCATGTCTTTCGAAAAGCTTTACTTTTAAATCTTCTTCTAAGGATTGAATTTGTCTACTTATTGCAGATTGGCTTAGATTAAGAATTACAGTAGCACTTGTGAAACTACCAGCTTCAGCCACCGCATGAAAAATTTTTAATTTATCCCAATCCATTATTTATTTACGTCCACAAGAATTCTGTTTTTTAGTTTTCCTTCAAGCATTTCTGGAAATACAGTCAATATTTCCTCAAGCCCAACTATTTTAATTGATTTTTCAATAATACTAAAATCTACTAAACTTGGTACCTCACCCCATACGAATTCTTTTCTTTTGTTGCTTACATTAACTGA
>CACAEM010000014.1 GCA_902531455.1 uncultured Pelagibacteraceae bacterium
AGTTTAATAATGGCAAAAATAGTAAAATTCGATTCAGATGCTAGATCAGCAATGCTGAAGGGTGTAGATATACTTGCAAATACAGTTAAAGTTACTCTTGGCCCCAAAGGTAGAAATGTTGTTATAGACAAAGCATATGGTGCACCAAGAACAACTAAAGATGGTGTATCAGTTGCAAAAGAAATCGACTTAGATGATAAGTTTGAAAACATGGGCGCGCAAATGGTTAAAGAGGTTGCGAGCAAAACAAATGATGAAGCAGGTGACGGTACAACAACTGCAACTATTTTAGCTCAAGCTATTGTAAAAGAAGGTTGTAAGTATGTTACAGCTGGTATGAATCCTATGGATGTTAAAAGAGGAATTGATGCTGCAGTAGAACAAGTTAGAAGTACTCTAATATCTTCAGCTAAAAAAGTTAAAGATAGTGATGAGATTGCTCAAGTTGGAACTATTTCTTCTAATGGAGATAAAGAAATAGGAAACATGATTGCAAAAGCTATGCAAAAAGTTGGTAACGAAGGTGTAATAACTGTTGAAGAAGCAAAAAGTATCGAGACAGAACTTGATGTTGTAGAAGGTATGCAATTTGATAGAGGATATTTATCACCATACTTTGTTACAAATGCTGAAAAAATGACAACAGAGCTAGAGAATCCATTAATTCTTTTACACGAAAAGAAATTAACTAATCTTCAACCTATGGTTCCATTACTTGAAGCAGTTGTTCAAGCGGGTAGACCCTTAATGATTATATCTGAAGATGTAGAAGGTGAAGCTTTGGCAACTTTAGTCGTGAACAAGCTTAGAGGTGGACTAAAAGTCGTTGCAGTTAAAGCTCCTGGTTTTGGAGATAGACGTAAATCAATGCTTGAAGACATAGCAATTTTAACTGGTGGACAAGTTATTTCTGAAGATCTTGGAATTAAATTAGAAAATGTCAAAATTAATGATCTTGGATCAGCTAAGAGAGTAAAAGTTGATAAGGAAAATAGTACGATTGTAAGTGGAACTGGTAAAAAATCAGACATAGAGGCTAGATGCGATCAAATTAAACAACAAGTTGAGGAAACTTCATCAGATTATGATAGAGAAAAACTTCAAGAAAGACTTGCTAAATTAGCAGGTGGCGTTGCAGTAATCAAAGTTGGTGGTGCAACTGAAGTAGAAGTTAAGGAGAAAAAAGATAGAGTTGAAGATGCTCTAAATGCTACAAGAGCAGCTGTTGAAGAAGGAATAGTTGTTGGTGGTGGATGCGCTCTTCTTTATGCTTCTCAAGATCTTGATAAATTAAAAGTTAAAGGTGCAGATCAAAAAGCAGGTGTTGAAATTGTTAAAAGTGCATTGGAAGCTCCAATTAGACAAATAACAACAAATGCTGGTGTAGACGGTTCAGTTATAGTAGGGAAACTTTTAGAAGCAAATAAATCTTCTCAAGGATATGACGCTCAAACAGAACAATACGTAGATATGTTTAAAGAAGGAATTATTGACCCTGTCAAAGTTGTAAGAACAGCTTTACAAGATGCGGCTTCAATTTCTGGATTATTAGTAACAACAGAAGCTATGGTTGCTGATAAACCTGAAGAGAAAGATGCTGCTGCTGGAGGAATGCCTCCAGGAGGAATGGGCGGTATGGGCGGTATGGGCGGCATGGGAATGTAACCCAAAAAGTCTAATTAAAAAATTTAAAGGGCAGATACTTCTGCCCTTTTTTTTTGTTTTCAATTCAAGGTTTAGATATATAAGAATCCAGATATGGATAATAATATTAGAAACATCACTATCATTGCTCATGTTGATCATGGAAAAACAACACTGATTGATAACTTGATGAAACAGAGTGGTTCTTTTAGAGAGAATGAAGTTGTTGATGAAAGATTAATGGATTCTGGGGAATTAGAAAAAGAAAGAGGAATTACAATTCTTGCAAAGCCTACCTCGATTAATTGGAAAGATACTAGAATAAATATTATTGATACTCCTGGTCATAGAGATTTTGCAGCAGAGGTTGAAAGAGTTTTAAATTTAGCTGATGGTGCGTTATTGTTAGTAGACTCTGCAGAAGGTGTAATGCCACAAACAAAATTTGTATTGAGCAAAGCATTAAAACAAGGATTGAAACCAATTGTTATAATAAATAAATTAGACAAAACTGATCAAAGAGCAGATGAGGTTTTAAATGAGACATTTGATTTATTTGTTAGTTTAGAGGCTAATGAAGAGCAATTAGATTTTCCAGTGTTATACGCAAGTGGAAGATCTGGTTGGGCATCTAAAGATATCGACGGGCCAAGAGAAAATCTTAATCCTCTATTAGATTTAGTTTTAGATCATGTAAAACCCTCTCAATTTGATAGATCAAAACCATTTGCGATGCTGTCGACGCTACTTTATGCTGATAACTTTTTAGGAAGGAGTTTGGTTGGAAGAATTTCACAAGGAACGGCAAAAGCAAATCAACAAATTAAAGCAATCAATTTAAAAGGTGAAAAAGTTGATGAAGGTAGACTTACAAAAATTTTTAGATATGAGGGCACAAAGAAAGTACCCATTGAAGTTGGAGAAGCTGGAGATATCGTAGTTATAGCAGGATTAGAAAAAGCAAATGTAGCAGATACTATTTGTGATTTAGATATAAATGAACCTATTGAGGCAACACCGATCGATCCACCAACAATGTCGATAAAAATAACAGTAAATAGCTCACCATTAGCAGGGACTGAGGGTAAGAAATTAACAAGTACTCAAATTAGAGACCGTTTAATTTTAGAAGCTCAAAACAATGTTGGAATTTCTTTCTCTGAAAACGCAAATAAAGATGCATTTGAGATAAGTGGGCGAGGAGAATTAATGCTTGAAATATTATTAACACAAATGAGACGCGAAGGCTTTGAAATGACTGTAAGTCCTCCTAAAGTTTTATTTAAAACTGATGAAAATTTAAAAAAATTAGAACCAATTGAAGAAATTACTATGGATTTAGACGAAGAATATTCATCAAGGATTATTGATTCTATGAATAGAAGAAAAGGTAAATTAATTGAATTAAAAGATACTGGAAAGAATAAAAAAAGACTTATTTTTCAGGCACCAACAAGAGGTTTAATGGGATACACAAGTAGATTTTTAACTTTAACAAAAGGAACAGGTGTTATTAACAGAATTTTTCATTCTTATGGAGATTTCGAGGGAGATATGGAAGGAAGAAGAAATGGAGCTTTAATTTCTATGGATCAAGGTAAGGCTGTTGCATTTTCAATTTTTAATTTGCAAGCTAGAGGAGAAATGTTTGTTACACACAATGATCCAGTTTATACAGGTATGATTGTGGGCTTGGCTCCAAAACCTGGTGATATGATAATTAATGTCATGAAAGGAAAAAAACTCACGAATATGAGAACACAGGGTACCGATGAAAATATTGTTCTTACCCCTGTAAGACAAATGTCGATTGCAGAACAGTTAAGTATGCTTAATACTGATGAAGCTTTAGAAATTACACCTAAGTCTTGTAGACTTAGAAAAGCAATTCTGGACCCTCACGAAAGAAAAAGAAGCGAAAAACAAAATACTGCTACTTAGTTCATTATTTTATCTATAATATATAAACTTAAAGCAATGCAGGGACCAATTCCAAAAGCAAACATTAATGTTCCAATACCGATTGTTCCACCTAAATACCAACCAAATGAAGCAACAGAAATTTCTATAAAAGATCTTACAGCAGCAATTGGTAGATTAGTTTTTTTTTGTAAACCAGTCATTAAACCATCCCTAGGTCCTGGACCTAGATTAGCAATTAAATAGATACCACTCCCCACCCCGACTATCATTACACCGACTGCAGCCATTAATAATTTCATAATGAAAGTTTCAGGGGTTGGTATTAGTGCAATTGTTATATCTAACATTGCTGCAATAATTACGATATTGAATATGGTACCAAGACCAGGTTTTTGTTTTAAGAAAAACCATGAACATAAAACGACAACACTCACTATAAAAGTGACAATTCCAATGGATAATCCTGAATTAATTGAAATTCCTTGTGCCATTACAGTCCATGGAGAATTACCAATAAATGAAATAACGACTAAGGCTTCACCAAAACCAAATAATATAAGGCCAAAACAAAGAAAAAATAATGTTGATAATTTTGGCTTTAGATTAAAGGTCTCTTGAGAACTCCATGAGACTTTAGGAATATTTTTGATAGTAAGGAACATATATTTAGTTATTATTTATACTTTCTTTAAGTAAAATCTATGAAAATGAAACATTTTATAACCGTATTACTTATCATTATGTTTGCTTCTAAGGTGATGGCACATAGTAGTCATTATGAAGGTCTTAAAAAAATTGAGATGGATGTTCTAAGAAATAATGAAATTATAGGAAGCACCAGCTACTTTTTTGAATTTGACGAGGATTTGTTTGTCGTAAAAAATTATACTAATTTTAAAGTAGAGTTATTTGGTGTAACAGTTTTTTCAATATTAAGTGAAACAATAGAAAAATATAAAAATGAGAAATTAGTTTTTTTTAAATCAAATACTTTTCAAAATGATAAGGAAAAATATGTGAATTTAAATTATGATAAAGATACAAATAAATTTATTATAGATGGATCATCTTATAAAGGTGAAGCTAGTTTAGATTGTACGATTGGAAATTGGTGGAATCACAAAATTTTCAATTCAGATAAACAGATCAGTCCTTTATCTGGTAGTATTAAAAAACAGACTGTAAGTTTAATTGGAATTGAAAATATTACTATTAATGGTAAAGAATATTTAACTGAACACTTTAAGATTAAGTCAAACGACGAAGGTCTTTCAGATGAAAAAAAATTTGAATTTGATGTTTGGTATAATCCTGAAAATAATTTAATATTAAAAGTGACTTATAATAAAATGGGAAACTGGGAATATAGATTAAGGAGTTTTGAATAATGGCAATATGGGGAAGCATAATTGGCGGAATGCTGGGTTTTTCTATTGGTGGACCTTTCGGTATGCTTTTGGGATCCTTAATTGGCGGAAAAATGTCAAGAGCCAGATCAGGTGGTGGATTTAAATCTTTTGCACAGCCTCAACAAATATTTGCACTGTCTTTGATTGTTTTATCAGCAAAGCTAAGTAAAGCAGATGGACAAGTTAGTCGTGAAGAATTAATTGCAGTTAAAGATAAATTAAAAATACCTGAGAGTGAATTAGATCAGGTTGGTAAAATTTTCAATAAAGCTAAAGAAGAAAGCACCGGGTATGAACCATATGCAAAACAAATTTCAGAAGTTTATAAAGGTAATTTAAATATTTTAGAAGAGGTAATAAATACTTTATTTTATATTGCAGAAGCTGACGGTCACGTAAGTGACAATGAATTAATAATGATCGAAGATATAGCAAGAATTTTTGGATTAAATCAGACTCAAATTAACGGAATTAAAGAAAGTAGAAAGTCATCCGACAAACTTAATCCTTATATTGTTTTAGAGAGTAAGCCTGATGACTCACTCGAAGAAATAAGAAAACGGTATATTAAACTTAGCAAAGAGCATCACCCTGATATCTTATTAAGTAAAGGCGTTCCTCAAGAAGTAATAGATGAGAGCAAAGCTAAAATGAGAGCTGTCAATTCAGCATGGGATCAGATTCAAAAATTAAAGAATTAGTCCTAATAAACTCGCCATAAAATACATAGAAAACACAAAAGCAAGGACGACAATAAAATACATTATTGTAACAATTTTATCTCTTTTCCTTCTTTGTCTTACAAATGGCTTATCATCCAGATCACAAATATCTCTTATGCCGATAACTTTATAATCACAAGTATAACGCCATATTGAGTCGGGCATCCTAGGATCGGTTTGATTATAATATTGTATCCATTGAACTGTATATTTAAATAAAAGATAGCTTACTATTAAAAGAAGACCGCTAGTAAACATTAATCTATTATCTAAAACTGTTCTGACTCGGTTGAGCCTTCCATTGCCGTAGTAGAGCTTTTACCTGCGCTTATTGTATTTGAAACTGCATCAAAATAAGACGTACCTACTTCTCTTTGATGTTTCACACTTGTGTATCCATCTTTTTCTCTAGCAAATTCATGCTGTTGAATTTTTGAGTAAGCAGTCATACCCTCTGATTTATATTTTTCTGCTAATTCAAATATTGCGATGTTTTGAGTATGGAAACCTGCTAATGTAATGAATTGAAATTTATATCCCATTTCTCCAATCTTTCTTTGAAATGATCCAATTTCCTCATCAGTTAAATGTTTCTTCCAATTAAATGATGGAGAACAGTTATAAGCTAACATTTTACCAGGAAATTTTTCATGTATAGCATCAGCAAATTTCTTTGCTTCTTCTAAATTTGGAGTTGCAGTTTCACACCAAATTAAATCTGCGTATGGTGCATAAGCAAGACCCCTAGAAATTGCCTGCTCTATTCCGTCTTTAACATAAAAGAAACCCTCAGGAGATCTTTCTCCAGTTAAAAATGGTTTGTCATTTTCATCAAAATCATTTGTGATTAACTTTGCAGCATTTGCATCTGTTCTTGCTAAAATTATTAATGGTACATCTGCAATATCAGCGGCAAGTCTTGCAGCTTTCAAATTTCTAACCATTGTTCCAGTTGGTACAAGAACTTTTCCACCCATATGACCACATTTTTTCTCACTAGCTAATTGGTCTTCAAAGTGAACCCCGGCAGCACCCGCTCTAATAAATTTTTTAGTTAATTCAAATACATTTAGTGGTCCACCAAATCCTGCTTCACCATCAGCTATAATTGGCAACATATAATCAGTTCTCTTACTTTTATCCATATCACCATCTATCATTTCCATATGTTGAATTTGATCAGCTCTAACTAGGGAATTATTCATTGTCTCAACTAATTTTGGTGCACTATCATATGGATATAAAGATTGATCAGGATACATTTCACCAGCACTGTTAGCATCAGCTGCAACTTGCCAACCACTTAAATAAATTGCTTTTAAACCAGCCTTTGCGTGTTGTACTGCATGATTTCCTGAAAGTGACCCAAGTGTGTTTAAATAAGCTTCTGTATTAAGCAGTTTCCAAAGCTTTTGGGACTGCATTTTACAAATAGAATACTCAATTTTGATTGAACCTCTTAATCTTTCAACTTCCTCAGGAGTATAATCTCTTTTAATACCTGCAAATCTTTGTAAATCGTAAGAAACATTCTCAGCTGACACCTAAACCCCTCTCTTTTGATTAAATGACTAGAAATGACTAATAACTATTTTGAGCTATATTCTTCAGTAAATTCGTTCATTCCGCTAGATCCCCAATCGCAATGATCGTCTCTAATGTAAATACCTTTTGACTTATGCTCAGAATGCTCTTCTTTATTAGTAATTTGGTAGTTATTTTCAATATTGTTTATTTTGTTTTTTTCCATGTAAACTTTATAATTTACAATATTTACAAAATCTACAATTAAATTAATTTAGCTTGTAAAATTGAATAATTTTGAGTAAATTTAAATTTACAAAGTTTACAAATAGTAAAATGAGTCAAATTGATACAAAAATTGGTCCAAAAATCAAAGCTTTTAGAAGGCAACTAGGAATTCAAGCTAACAAATTAGCAGAAGAAATGTCTATTTCACCAAGCTATTTAAATCTAATAGAGAGTGGAAAAAGAAAGATTGATGGAGACTTACTTTTAAGGGTTTGTGATAAACTTAAAATAGAGCTTTCCGATCTTACAAGCAAGCAAGACATAAATCTTGAAAATAATATTTCTGAATTATTGGGCGATGATCTTTTTGAGGATCTTGATATTCTTGGACCAGAAGTAAAGGATTTAGTTAATACAAATCCAAAAATTGCTAAAGCTTTAATTAAACTAGGTGACAACTTTAAACAAAAAGATCATGAAATTTTTAACAAATTAGAAAATATTTCAGGTAAAATTATTGATGGAAGAAAAAACGCATTTCCTGGTGAAGTAATTTCAGATTTTTTACAAGAAAATAAAAATTTTTTTCCAAAATTAGAAGAATTTGCAAATCAAATTTTTGATAAAGTTAAACAAAATAATAGAACAAGATATATTGCCTTATGCCAGTTTTTAAAAGATGAATATGGTATAACTGTAAAAGATGTAATACCTAAAGAAGGAAAACCATTTTCAAAAATATATAAAGTAAAAGATAAAGAATTATTATTATCTGATTATCTCTCACTTGAAACTAAAAAACTTTTTGCTGCGGCACAAATTTCTCAAGAAGGTGCCTCAAAAGAAATTGATGAATATCTTGCAACATTTAATTTTCCAACTGAAGAGTCTAAAAAATTAACAAGGGTTGCACTTTTGAATTATTGTGGGGCTGCAATATTAATGCCTTACTCTCTTTTTCATAAGGAATGCAAAGAATTAAAATATGATTTGGAACTATTACAAAATACATTTGCTACTTCTTTCGAACAAGTAGCTCATCGAGTAACATGTTTGCAAGATCCAAAACTCCCTGGAATACCTTTTCATTTTTTAAGAGTAGATGTTGCTGGAAATATTTCAAAAAGATTTTCATTATCAGGTATAGAGATACCAAGATACGGTGGAGCCTGTCCAAGATGGAATGTTTACTCAGCTTTTTCAAGGCCAGGTGTTATTCAAGCAGCAGTTAGTAAAATGACCAATGGGGAAAAGTATGTTTGTATAGCAAAAACCGTAGAAAAGGGTGTAGGAAGATATGGACAAAAAAAAAGTATGCTGTCTATAGGTCTTGGTTGCGAAGCAAAATATGCTAAGGAATTTGTATATACTGAAAATTTAGATCTCAGTGACAAAAAATCTGAATTACCTATTGGAGTATCATGTAGAACATGTGACAGACTTGATTGTTCACAGAGGGCTTTCCCTCCTCTTCATAAGAAATTTGATGTAGACATTAACTCTAGAGGAGTTTCTGTTTATGTAAATGAGTAAATTAAAAATTACTGCTGTTTTTGCCTTTTTTTTGAAATAAGCTGAGTTAGAGAATCTACCATTAAGTCTGAGGCTTTAAATATTTCATTTGCTTTAAACTCATGAGACATGTTTTTTTCGTCATTTGTCTTATCTTCTATTATTATTCCTTTATCTGGCAAATTATCCTTTATATATATTAAAATTAACCATTCATCGTCCGTTGACTCGTCCCATTTAATAAATATTTCTCCTGTCTCAAACCTTTTATCAATACATCTAAATATAGACATGTGTCTTGTAATATATCTTTTATTCAACTGAAAAACTAAACTATTGGCGCTTCTATAAAAACTTTCTAAAGCAAACTCAATTTTTTGTCTTGCTAAATTATACTCTCTCTCTTTTTGAAGGAGTGCCAATCTATCATCAGCTTCATCTGTCTTAACACCAAGAGCTTCAACTCTAACTCTAATTTTTTGGTCTCTTATAAGTCTATATTTATTTTTTAAATTCTCTATTCTTTGTTGTAATTCTCCATAGTCCTCTCTTTTTTCTCTTAAAGAGATCTTTTCAAGTTTTTCTATTTCTTTTACTTCTCTAATTCTAAATCTTTCGATTTGTTTTTGTATTCTTAGTTCTTGTAAAAATTTTTTTTGTCGTTCTGATTGTTCTTTTCTTAAAAGTGCTTGTTCTCTTCTCAAAAATAATTTTAGATCTTTGGATCTTAATTTTTCTATTCTTTCTTCATCCCTTAGTTGCTGCTCTTTTAATTTGAATTGTCTTTCCTCTTGTAAGATTTTTTCTTTTTTTATTTTTTCATTTTCTTTATCTTTTTTTTCTATTTCTATTAATTTTAATCTTCTTTTTTCGTCTTTTCTTTGTGATTTAAATTCATTTATTTTTCCATCTATAGAGTTAAAAAATTTAGAGATACCCCTATCAATTGCGAAAATGTCAAATTTTACATTAACATTTAATTTTGATTTTAATTTTTCTTCTACTCTTACTGATTTAGTAATTAAATTATTTTTTATTTTTTTTTTAAGAACTAACTTTTTATTAATATTTTTTTTATTTTTTGACTTAGGAATTTTCTTTTTCTTCTTTACCTTTTTCTTAATATTTGAGGAAAATTTACTGGCTTTCTTTATCTTTTTTATTTTTTTTTTATTTTTTAAGGGAAATTTGCTAATTTTTTTTTTCTTATTACCCTTCTTTTTTTTATTTTTTTTCATTATTACTGTTTAATTATTTATCAGTAATATTTTAATAAATATAGTCCCGAGTATTAGGGACAGAAATGTTATCCTTAGATAACTGAAATTGAAATACAACCTGGTCGCCCCATTTAAATGCCATTTCGCAACTAGCTAGGTAAAATTCCCACATTCTAAAAAATTTTTCATCAAACATCCCTAAAACAGTGTCTTTTTTTGATAAAAATCTTTCTTTCCAATTTCTAAGTGTATGTGCGTAGTGCATTCTTAGAACCTCAATGTCAGACACAATCAGACCTGAGTTTTCAATTGGTTTAGCAACTTCACTTAAACTTGGTGTATAACCGCCTGGAAAAATATATTTTGTAATCCATGGTTGTGGGTCTCTTGGGGGCATTGATGAACCAATAGTATGAATTAAAGCAATTCCTTTTTCATTCAAAAGTTTAAAAACAGTATTAAAATATGTTTTATAAAATTTTCTCCCTACATGCTCAAACATTCCAACACTTACTATTCTGTCAAACTTTTCATTTAGTTGCCTATAATCAATAAGTTTAAAATCTACTTGATTAGACAAATTCATCTCTTTTGCCTTATTCTTACTATACTCAAATTGATTTTCTGACAGTGTTATGCCTGTGACACTTGCTTTTGTCTCCTTGGCAATTGCTAATGCTAATGTGCCCCATCCTGAACCAATATCTAAAACTTTTTGATTAGGCTGAATATTTAATTTTTTTATAATATGATGGATTTTATTATTTTGAGCTTGCTCTAATGTATCATTATCATTTTTAAAATAAGCACAAGAATATTGTCTGTTCTCATCTAAAAATAAATCATAAAGTTTTTCAGATATATCATAATGATGGGCTACGTTTTCTTTTGATTTTACGATTTTGTTAAAATTTGTAAGATATCTAAAAGTTCCTTTTATTTTTTTTATTACCGAGCCATAAAAGTTTATATCTCCCCTGCCTATATTTTTGAAAGCTAAGTCTAAAAATTCTGTAAGCGTTCCATTCTGTATTACTAGTGATCCATCCATATAAGCTTCTCCAAAATATAGATCTGGGTTTATTAATAATTTTTGCATTAATTTTTGATCTAGTAATTTAATTATTATTGGTTTTTCTTTTTTCGGATTTCCAATTACATATTTTTTTAAATTGGAGTCTACTAGTTCAAAACCGTCTTCCTTAAACAAATCATTTAAAAAACTTATTAAACTCATTTTATGCTGCTTTTAAATTTGCTATTTCAAATTCTAAATTTCCTAAACTTGTTAATATCTCTTTTTTTTGATTTGTATCTAAAAGCTTTAAAGGTGGTAATAGATTTTCAAATATTTTATTTTTTTCTGACATAACTGTGTGCAAACCAGATATTAAATTATATTTTTCAAAACATCCTCTTACATCACATAATTTTTTATTTGAAGATAAATCTGAATTATTTTTAAAGCCATCGTAAACTTGTCTAGCCAAAGTTCCAGTGATATTTGTAGTTGCTGTAATTATTCCATCACACCCTAGTTCTAAACCTTTTAATAATTTTGATTCAGAACCAGGAAATATAGAAAAATTTTTAATCTTTAAAGTCTCAAATAAATTATAAGAACTATCCTTTATACCAACAATTTGATCTGGGAATTTTTTAACTAGGCTTTGAATACATTCCGGACTAAACTTATAACCTGAAAGTTTTTCAAAATTATATAAAATAATTTTACAATCATTAACTTCTTCAATTATTTTTGAATAAAAATTTATAACATCACTGTCATCATATTTATAATATGCAGGTGGCATTATAAGAAATGTATTAAAATTCATAGACTTAGAAATTTTTATTAAATTAATGTTATCTGCAAGTGAATTTAAGCCTGTTCCTATTATAAATTTATCTTTATATTTACTATTTGGTAACTGATTAATTAGTTGTATTTTTTCGCTCAGAGAAATTAATTGTGACTGTCCTGTACTACCAAAAAAAACTACACCATGACAACCCATGTCTATAACATTTTCTGCATGCTTAATCGTATTAACTATATCGAGAGAAAGGTCATTTTTTAATATTGATAAAGAAGCAGCAAATATACCTTTTAATTCAATCATTACATAAAATTAATATAAAATAAAATTTAGTAAAGTATTAATATCCCTTTAGATTTATATACTCTTGATTACTATATCTTTTGCTTCATTGACAATTGAAGCAAGTCTATTTAACTCTGGGCTGACATCAGGATGAATTTTTTTCATAATTTTTTTATATGAGTTTAAAATTTGACTTTTTGAATATTTTTTTTTGGGATCTAAATTTAAAATTTTATATGCTTCATCTAAATTCATATTTTGTTGAGTATTTGTCTGATTAAAATTATTAAAATTAAATCTTCCAGAGTTTCTAAGAACTCTGAACAAACCCCAAAGTCTTAGTAATTGGAAAAGTGAAATTCCTGCTTTAGTTTTTATTAGCGGCAAAATAGCTAAAACAAATGGTAATGAAAAAATATATCTACCAGCGTACACCATTAAAAAAGCTAACAAAATTGAAGATAAAATTATGATTAACCTTATTATTTTTGAAATTTTCTTCGCAGAGGTTCTGGCAAACCACGTTAGAAGGACATAAACTATTATAAAAATTATAACTGTTATTAAAAAAATATTCATATATTAATAATTTTTTAAATGAAAATACCACAACTTGAAAAGAAACCTGAAATAAAATCTTGTCACAACACAACTTGGGAGGATAACTATAGTTGGATTCATCAATCAAATATACTTGATGTTTTAAAAGATAGCTCAAAATTATTACCAGAAGTTAGAAAGTATTTAGAAAAAGAGAATGATTATTTTGAATATCAAATGAATGATACCAAGGAAATTAGAAAAAAAATTTTTAATGAAATTAAAGGAAGAATTAAATTAGACGATGAGTCTTTACCCTTCAAAGATAAAAATTTCGAATATTGGACCAAAACCACAACAAAAGGTAACTACTCGATAAAATTAAGAAGAAAAATTGGAGAAAAAAAAGTTGAAGAAATATGGAATGGAGATCTTGAAAAAGAAAAACTAAATACAGAGTATTTTGGTTTAGGAGATCTTGAAGTA